>NZ_OY763930.1:555000-910000 GCF_963667685.1 Maridesulfovibrio sp.
GTTGTCATCACCACTGCCAAACCCCGATTTGCAAGATTACTTATAATCTCCAACGTTCTGAGCTGATTACCGAAATCCAGATGAGATGTAGGCTCATCCAATAAAAGAATCCGTGCTTCCTGCGCTATGGCCCTGGCAAACAAAATCAACTGTCTCTCTCCACCGCTGGTCTTGTTATAAGGCTTTTCAGCCAGATCAGCTATACCAAAAGAAGCCATTGCTTGTAACGAAACTTCATAATCATGCGCTGAAGGTGAGGCAAAAGCCCCCAAATGAGCAGTTCGCCCCATGACAACTACATCTATTGCAGAAAATGCAAAAACAGGGGTGTGCATTTGCGGCACAAAGGCTATCGCCAAGGCTGCTTTTTTACGGCTCATTTCATGAATATGACATCCGTCCAGCTCTACATACCCGAAATCAGGAACAGCCAGCCCGGCCATACAACGCATAAGTGTTGATTTACCGGTTCCATTAGGCCCTAAAATGGAAAGAACCTCCCCTGCGTGAACATCAAGACTTATGCCAGACCAGACAGGCTCACCCTGTTCATATGAAAAGCTCAAATCAGAAACTGACAGAACTATGCCCATCCTGTTTTCCCCTTAGTCAGAAGCCATGCGAAAAATGGTGCTCCTACCGTTGCGGTCAGAATCCCCAAAGGAATCTCCGCAGCACTTATATTTCTGGCAACACCATCAATAAGAACAAGGTAGCAGGCTCCCAGAGCAAGACTTGCAGGAATGAGCTTCATATAATCAGGTCCGACCAGCATTCTGGCAAGATGCGGAACAACCAGTCCTACCCATCCTATAATCCCGCTAACTGAAACAGCACTGGCAGTAATCACCGTAACGCCAAGAATCACCCCGATACGCAACTTTCCGGCTTCAACTCCGAGTATTCTGGCTTCCTCATCCCCCAATGACAAAACATTAAGCCGCCAACGCATAAGCATGAGAAACATAATGCTGATCAGCATGGGCAAGAGAACTGTATAAAGATCCTCCATTGTAATTGAGGCCAATGACCCCATAAGCCAGTAAACAATTGCCGGGAGCTTATCATCAGGATCAGCCATATACTTTACAAGAGAGAGCAGGGACTGAAAAAAAGCTCCTACAATAACTCCGCCAAGCACAATGATCATATTGCCGCTGCCTTTGTAAAATTTACTCATCAGCCATGCAGCAGAAACAGCACATATGCCAGACAAAAACGCGCACCCTTGGATCATGAAAGGCTGGTTCCAAATAACAATTCCTAAAGCAGCTCCGAACCCGGCCCCGGATGCAACACCCAGCACATACGGCGAAACCAGAGGGTTGCGAAAAAGGCCTTGAAATGCAGCCCCCGACACAGACAATCCCCCGCCGATAAGCATTGCCGCGAGAATTCTGGGCAGGCGCACTTTCAGGACCACCGTCTCCAGTACGCTTGATGAGACCTCGTTCACAGGAATTCCAAGCTTACCGCCGAATATGCGCAAAATATCCATAAGCTCTACTGGATATCTGCCCCACGCAAGACCAAGGCACATTGCCGCAGCCGGAGCAGCCAGAAGCAGGAAATAGAACCTGCTGCCTGGTGCTCGCCGTTTTTGTATATTGGATTTATTTATAAGGGATACCATAGAATTCTTTATAGTAAGACTGAACCATTGAATCGAGGTCTACATCTTTAAATTTTTCAGGATAAAGAGTCTTTGCCATCCACAACTCGCCAAGTGCCATTGACTCAGGAAGACAATGACCCCATGGTTTCACATATTCAGGACAAATATAAACTTTATTGTTTTTAACTGCGCGAACTTCTTTCCATGCATGATCATTTACTAATTGATCCTTAGCTTCGCGATGACGCCACTGTATGAAAATAACTTCAGGATTCCAGCGCAGCACATCTTCCATGCTGACTTCCTTATATCCTACGATTTCAGCGGCAGCCACATTAACTCCCCCTGCTCGTTCCATAATTACACTGGTGTACTTACCACGCCCATATGTTTTAAGGTTCGACCGGGCCATGTAGCAACGTACACGTTCAGCTTCCGGAATTATACCGAGATGAGCTTTAAGAATATCCTGATTTGCCTTAATCACATTGATCAGTTTCTGCCCCTGTTCTCTCTTTCCAAAAACGTCAGCTATAATTTCGATACTCTCTTTCAAGCCTTCATTATAAGCTTTATCCGCATCTTTAAGTTCAGGATTGAGCTTTGAAGTCTGCTCGTATCCGGCAGCATAAAGACTGATAGCCACAACAGGAATTCCCGCATCGGTGATCTGGGAGATCATATCTTTCGGAGCGTAATGCGTGACGAAAACAATATCAGGATTGAGAGCCAGCAAGGCTTCCATATTTACAGTATTAAGCCCGCCCGGAGTAGGCATCTTATTGATATTTTTAATACATTTAGCCGCACCCGGAAGATATTTATCCCACTTCTCTAAAATACCGACAACCTTGTCTGTGACACCAAGCTGGATTAAAATATCAAGAGTCTGATGTTGCAGAATTACAGCTCGGTCAATCTTATCCGGTACAGCTACAGTTCTACCGAGCTGATCTGTGACAGTCCTCTCAGCAAACACGGGAGAAGAAAGCAGAATCAGACAGTTCGTCATCACAAATATTCCCAAACAAAAGCCAATAAACCTCTTCATTTATTCATCTCCATTAATAAAACCGGTACGTGTAGATGTTGGAACAAATTTCATCACAAGATTTTGATTCAGTATGAATGCCATCAACTATTATGCTCAAAAAAACATAACACTATATTCAAACTAATGGCTACGTAAAGAGATTTAAACGCGATATGGCACAAACGAAAAGAACCGCGAAGAGCAGCGTTAAAACGATTATTTGTGGATTAACTTTTTCATAAACCTAGCCGACATAATGATTGTTCTCCCGTCAACCATATCTTGAAAAATAAAAAAGGCCGTCCCTATTGGGGCGGCCTTTAAGATCATATAAAGCAGTCAGTCCGACTAGTGAGCTGCTGGGGCTGCACCGTTTTTGGGGTGGCAACCAGCACAGGATACGGGACCCTTGTCTTCTTTTACATGGCAGTCAGAGCAAAGCTTATGGTAAGCATTGCGCAGACCTGTTTTGCCTGTTTCTGGTTTAACTGCGTGGCAATCAGAGCACTTCTGGTCTTCGGAAGACTCGCCTTCAACGATCTTTCCGTCTTCCCAGACGTGATGGCATACCGCGCAATCTTCAATTCCAGCCATTTCATTATGTGCGTCATGTGCGAACACAGCAGCAGGTCTTTCATGCTTAGGGAAAGCCGGGTCCAGCAAGGAAGTGATATCTTCCTGACAGAACGCGGGAACCATGTAGAGCAAGACACAAGCGGCAATGACCGCAATAGAGAATACTCTTTTAATCATTGTAATCTTCCTCCTACGCTTCCGGCTTTTCCATGAGGTCATAGATCAGATCACCGAAGAACTTAATCTCCATACCCAGTTCATAATAATGAACGAGATCTTCGAGTCCACCATGGCAGTTGTGGCAAGGAGCGAGAATTGTTTTCACGCCAGTTGCCTTAAGCTGCTCGGCTTTGATCTTGTTACCCTTCATACGGACGTTTTTAAAAGGAGGACCACAGTTAATAACACCACCACCAGCAGCACAGCAGTAGTTGTGCTCAAGGTTGGGAGTCATTTCAACAACGTTCTCACAAATTGCATGTGCAAGCTTGCGGGACTGTTCCATCAGACCACGACCGCGGATAACGTTACATGGGTCATGAACAGTGATGGGTTCCTTGAATTTTTCACGCAGTTTGATTTTTCCAGCTTCAAAAAGCTCCCAGAAAAATTCAATGGAGTGAACAACTTCAATGGGGTACATTTCCCATGCGTCCCAACGGTTACCCTGATCATAGATGGAGCGGAATGCGTGACCGCACTCACCCATTACGATGCGTTTACATTTGAGATCCAAAGCGGATTCAAAGTGACGCTTTTTAAGGCGGCCCATCATTTCAAAGTCACCGGTAAACATACACATGTCAGAGTTATCCCAGCCCGGTTCTGTGGGCATGGTGAAATCAACCCCGGCTTCATTGAAAATGTATGCAGCCTGATAAATCAGCTGGGTACGGAATTTCGGCTCCGGAGCGATAACTGAATAGTAGATATCAGCGCCTTCTTTATCGAGAGGAATGCGCAGGTTAGGCATTTCATCACGGGCTTCATCTTCCTGCCACTGCAAAGTATCCGGCCATTCATCATCTTTGAGCCACATCTGGTTCATGGTGGCGGAATGAGAATGTGCGGTATCCTGAATATACTGTGGGGTTACGCCGAGCTTATGGCACATACGGCGTACCATACTCATAATATACCCAGTGTCGATTCCCAGCGGACAGAAATGAATACAGCGACGGCAGAGGTTACACTCGGTGTAAGAAATCTGCGCCATCTCATACACTTCGTCTGCGGTCAGCTTGTAGTTCTTGCGCAGAATCTTGCCCAATGTCTGGTGAACTTTACCAGCAGGAGAATACTTGGGGTCCTTCTCTTGGGACATATAGTAATGGCAGGCTTCGGAGCACATACCGCAACGCATACAAGTCTCAGCATAAAGCTTGAGTTTTGCGCCGGCTTCTCCTTCGATAACCTGCTTAAGAGTATTTTCGATACGTTCAGGAGTCAGGCGGGAAACCCCCCGCTCGAGTCCAACGTCTTCGATTTTCCTGTCGAATGTCATTTTTAGTACTCCTTACGGGATTTGGTTACCAGTCCTTACAGCGACGGACACCGCCGAACTCGGAACCAATATAGGCTCTTGTGAACAGGCCGAACAGCATGTGGCTCAAACGGGTGAAAGGAATGCTGATGAGCATAAGTTCACCACAGAGAATATGCAGAATAAGCATGACCTTGGCATCACCTATTTCATGGTAAGCCAGTACGCCGGTCAGAAAAACAAGACCGGGAACAGCCAGAGCTATCCAGTCTTTACCGGTGGTCAGGTATGCAACGTCTTTCTGCAGAAAACGGCGGGCGCCGAAATATATGCAGCAGACAACAACCAGGATTGCCATGATATCAGCAATATTATCCGGGAGAGTCGGCCAGCTGATGCCGAAGAACTGATCCCAAAGAACCACATGCCCCAAAAGGAACAGAGGTACAATGACAAGACAAATATGGAAAACAAAGGTCATCATCGCAGTCCAGGGATTGCGCTGCCAACCAAGTGCTTTAGTAGGATTAATCCATGCCATTATGGAACGGAATCCCCATTTAAGGCTCATGTAATGCAGGGACGAAATATCCTTTGCCTTTGCGAGCTTGTACATGGAAACGATTCTGTAGATAGAGCCGAGAATAAATACGCCCCAGGCGAACCACGCCAGAGGACCGACAACGAAAGCATAAGCACTATTCATTTGTAATTCCTCCGGGTTAGAATTCGCTTACATCGGCGACGATGCGGACATACTTTCCAGCGTCAATGGCACGAATAAGGATCTTGGAGCTGTCAGGACTGAAAACAGGTTCCCAACACTGATCAAAGTCTTGGCCGTATGGCTTGCCATCGAGAACGATAGTGTAACGTCCATTTTTTTCAACCTTGGCAGCAACCTTTGTGCTGTCGGGGCTGAAGACTGGTTTCCATGCCATTGGGAACACACCGGGCCAGACCTTACCGTCACACATAACAGTGTAGTCGTTTTTGTCTTTGCCAAGTGCTGCGGCACGATTACCGTCGGGACTTACTGCCAGATCAATAACCACCGGAGCAGTAATAGACCAGGGACGACCATCAACTGCAACGGTAAAAGAACCGAAAGTAGGTGCCACAATAGCCCAGAGCTTTTCGCCATCTGCGCTGAACTGCTGATGCCAGCAGTTGGCCATCTCGTTCTTCCAGATCAATTCGCCATCCTGAGCCATACCCCATTTCCCACCCAGACGAACAGGAGCTACAAGAGCACCGGTTACAGGGTTGAAGCTGGGAGCCCAGACACACTGGTATTCACGCTGCCAGATTTTTCCATCAACTGCGATGGTGTAATCATAGAGAGTTTTTCTAACCTGACAGGCAACCTTTTCACTCTTGGCATCAAATACCGGAGTGTAACAGTTCATAAAAACGCTATCCCAGGCAGTACCGTTCACAGCGACAGAGAAGATACCTTTCTGAAAGGTTTCAATATCAGCCTGAGGCATAGAGGTCACCTGAACTACAGCAGCAGTGGATTTTCCATCACTTCCTGCGGTGAAACTGTTCGCGTTCTCAAAAAAGTTATCCCAGAGGACACCATCCACACCCATTCCGTATTCCGTATCCTGCTGCACAGCACAGATAATGGAACCTTCAGGGCCGAACATAGTCTTCCAGATGTAGCCGTAGTTTTCCGGCCAGTGTTCGCCGTCTACAGACAGAGTCCATTCACCCATCTGCTGGGCAATACCAGTGAACCTGCCGTCAGGTGCGAATTTGGGGTAGAATATCCTGTCGTATGCTTCTTCCCAAATTTCACCGTTAACGCAAGCTGTGAATTCCAATTCGCCTTTATTAACAACCGCTCCGACCTTTTCACCGTCAGGGCTGGCATGGAATTCTTCCACCCACTCAAATTTATCGGACCAAGATCCTGTATCCTGGACCTCTCGCCTACCGGGATTCCAATCCCACGTGGACGCATCGGGCATCTCACGCCTCCTAATTCCGACAATTCGGTCTATCCGCCAATATTCCGAATATACTCGGTTTTCCGGGTACGATTAAGCACCCAAGTTTTCTAACCAACAAAATAGTCCCGTCTTTGGTCGAAACAAACCTCGTCACAAAAAGGCCGGAGACCCGTCCGGCCTTATAACTGCAAGTTAAGTGGCACATTTTACAAAGTAGGACAATACCATCTGAGGGGTTTGGGCGAGGATTTTTTACAAAATAAAAGGGTGAGTACCACTACAATACGGTGACTCACCCATCTATAAACACTTAAATTTCAGATAGATATAAAGAATTAAAACATCTCAAAAAGCGGAAATTCCACTAAGCAGTTAAAATTAACTATTTTTTATTCCTACGATAACAGTAGGACATATTACCTACCTTTGCAAGAGGTAATCACAGGTCCAGTTCTTCAAAAATGTAGTCGTAATCTAACTCGGAGTTGACCAATCCTGCTCCGTGATTAATCTTGATCATATCCCTGAGTTTATAACTTTCCTGTATTGCTTCCATCTTTTTGGCAACAGCATAAGTATCATCACGCACGACTATAACAGGAATTTCAAGCACTTCCGAGCGAGTAAGAATTATATCGTTTGGATATAAGTTACCGGTCAGAATCAAGCAGGGGCAGCTGCCCTCAAGGGCAACCAGCTGGACATCAGCCCTATCACCGCCGACAATGACCGCAGAGTTCTTGTGCCGCCTAAAATGGGTAATAAAGTTTTCGACCTGCATCGTGCCGATAAGAAAATTTTCAACAACCCTGTCCGCCTTGGCGTGAGCGGAAATAATCTTCCCGAACAATCTTTCAGCAAGGTCACTGACCTTGATGGCCCCCATAAGCGGATCACGGGGAATTACACCCAGAACTTTAACTCCTCTCTTTTCCAGAAACGGAATAATGAGTGAAGTCAGCTCATCCATATAATGTTCAGGAACATCATTAAAAACAACACCAAGAAAATCCTCTCCTAGTTCTCGATGAACACGGAGAACATAATCGTAATGCAGTTCACTACTGTAGCGGTCAACCAGAATTGTCTTCGCACCCAGCGCGCGGGAAACGTCCGGCCCGCTCACACCGCAATAAGTTCCGGAACTTAGATAGCTGCCGGAACCACCGATGATCATAACATCTTTATCCCGACTGAGTTCTTTGTAAGAATCTACGATAGAAGGCATGAGATCGCCCATGTCTTCGGAAAATGCCTTGATGGTAAAATCGCGGGTAACCAGAACCGGAGTTACTTTGCCCGGGTCCTGCTCAAGATCCAGCACCTGCTGAATGAAAGCCGCATCCGCATCACCGGGTTTGTCCCCTTCCATATGGGGAACCGCACCCACAGGCTTCATGTACCCCACATTAAATCCGCTGTTGCGAAACTTAAGTCCCAGGGACATGGCCAGAAGGTTCTTACCGGAGTAACCGGTAGTGGAACCTATATATATACCTACCATTTATGCCTCCTTATTCACGCCCGTCCTGCTCTTGGGACGCGCCTGCGGAAATATCAACAACTGTCATCCTGGCATCAGCAACGAGTGCCTCTTCCGAATTAACAAGCACAGGATTGAATTCTGCTTCATAAATTTCAGGGAAATCACTGGCAAGACACGACATCCTGATCAAAACATCAGTGATTGCATCGAAGTCAGCGGGTTCGCCTCCCTTGACTCCTTTCAAAAGCATGTAAGAACGGATTTCACGTACCATATCGCCGGCATCCTCAACAGAAAGCGGAGCCAGACGGAACGAAATATCCTTCAAAATTTCAACATAAACTCCGCCCAGTCCAAACATCAATAACGGGCCGAACTGTTTATCCCTGCGAAATCCGACTACGAGTTCACGTGAATGCGGCGAAGCCATCTGCTGGACCAAACACCCTGCGATATAGGCATCCGGCCGTAAACGCTGAGTCCGGGCAGTTATATCCCAAAAGGCAGCCTTCACCTCCTCAGCGGACTTCAGTCCCAGCCGGACACCATCCACATCAGATTTATGGGAGACTTCCGGGGAGGCAATCTTCAGTACAACCGGATACCCGAGTTGCTCTGCGATTTCCACCGCCTCATCACCGGATCTTGCCAGATCGGCCTCCGGAGTTGGTAAGCCATATGCGGTAACGATGTCGCGGGCCTGAAATTCAACCAGCTCCGAACGTCCTGACTTGAGAACATTATCGACAACCTTGCGCGCAGCATCCAGATCGTGTTCCGGAGTAATATAAGTACGCGGAGGGCGGCCCTTCCAGACCGCATATTTATGCATGCAGTCCATGGCCCTGACAGCCTGTTTAGGGAAATCGTAAACAGGAATACCGGCTTCGGCAAAGATCTCCCGGGCCGCAGCACTGTTCTTGCGCCCCATCAGACAACAGAAAACAGGTTTGCTGACCTCGGCCATACCTTCAACTACAGCCTTTGCAACTGAGGTCAAGTCAAGATTGAACATAGGGGCAATGATTACTAACAGACTATTGACTGCCGGATCGTGTCCCACAACGCGAACAGCCCGGCCATAACTTTCTGCATCAGCATCGCCAAGCAGGTCCACCGGATTATACAATGAAGCATATCCGGGAAGCATACGCTGCAATTCGCCAATGGTGTCCGGCGAGAAAGTCGGCATGCGCATAACAGATTCGCCACAGGCATCTGCGGCCAGAATCCCCGGCCCACCTGCATTGGTCACAATACCGAGGTTCGGACCAAGTGGAAGCTCCTGCACAGAGAAGGCCTTTGCCAGATGGAATAATTCATCGAGCTTCTCTACCCGGATAACACCAGACTGGCTGAAAGCAGCATTGCAGGCCTTGTCGGAACCGGCCATGGCACCGGTATGCGATGATGCCGCCCTGGCCCCGGCAGGGGTGGTCCCGGCTTTCATCATAAGCACAGGTTTCTTCATGGAGACCTTTACAGCCTGCTCCATGAATTGACGCCCATCCTCAATATTTTCGACATACCCGAGTATGACTTTGGTTTCCGGGTCATTACCGAGATACTCAAGCATTGACGCTTCGTTGATGACAGCCTTGTTGCCAAGGCTTACAAACTTGGAAAAGCCTACATTCGTTCCCAAAGCCCAGTCCAGAACAGCTACACAAAGTGCACCTGACTGCGAAAAAAAACCGATACTTCCGGCTTTAGGATTTCCTGTGGCAAAGGAAGCATTAACCCCGCCACGGGAATTGATTACTCCAAGACAGTTGGGACCAAGCAGATTTACATCATGTTCATTAGCAAGCCGGGCCAGTTCGGTTTCCAGTTGCCAGCCTTCATGATCTACTTCCTTGAATCCGGCGCTGACCACAATGACCGATCCAACCCCGAGCTTTAACAGTTCGCGAAAGGCTCCAAGCACACCATCTCTGGGAATGGCGATAACACCGAGATCTACAGACTCTCCGATTTCAGAAATTCTTTTGCAGGCCTTTAAACCACAGATGGTACCGCCACGGGTGTTAACCGGATATATACGGCCACCAAAGCCTGCACTAAGCAGGTTGGACAAAATAGTATTACCTATTTTACCGGAAACAGATGAAGCGCCTACAACGGCAATTGATGACGGAGTGAACAGACTATCCAAACTATCTCCCGACTATTCCCCGGAAATGACTGGGGATCATTATTACAAAAGCAATATAAATTTTAAAAAAACGTAACGTGAAAAGATAAAAAGATCAGGCTTTTTTTGTTACCAGCCTTACAACATTTAAACATAGTCCGAGTAGGGCACTAATGGCAAGTTGCTATAACACACAATATAATTATATTTTTTATACTTGAATTTTAAACCTCAAAATAAAAAACAGAACTTTACGACAATAAATATCTAATTTATATGATATTTCTATTCATAGAATAGCACACTTTGAACCAAAACACCTAACAATGCGGGATATTGCGCTTTTATCGCCTTTAATGGTATGGCTAAATAAGGGTCGAAATTTAAAAAAACAGACTGCATTAGTCTTGATTAATGCGGTCATTTCGAGGTGGTTCATCCATGGGCTTAACTGATGACTCCATGTTAATTGAAGAAAGTTACTGCTCCATAACAGGAGACATCTTCAAAATACTTCCTAAAAACAAGCTCCCTTTCAGCTTGTTTAGGATGAATACAACTAACGGTAAATTTACCCCCGCATCAATTCCGGGAAAGACTATTCTTTCTGCCGACAAACAGGCTATTGCTGCAGATTGCAACCGGGGTCTTATTTTTATCAAGTTCACAGACATCAATAAATGCAGGCCCTACTTCATATCCCATATACCGACTGTAATCAGAGATATTTCACACTCCATCCCGGATCAGGAATTGGCTGCCCTTCTCCTTGACGGATTAAAAGTAAACGCAAAAAAAATATATACGGATTCTGTAAAACTCTACTTTGAGGACTTCCGGCAGACACTTATTGCTGTTGGAGAATTGCTGCATAAAAAGCCGGAACTACTCTGGCTCATGCATCCACTGTTGGATTCAAACCATTCTCTGGTCAACAAATCCCTTTCCAATGGCATAATAGGTGCCTCTGTTCTCCTGCACGCCCGGGATATAAAACCTGATTTGCAGATTTTTCTGGATGCCCTCTTCGCCCTTTTCCTCTGCGATATCGGATTAAGCAATCTCCCGGAGTTTGTTCTTGGCAAAGAATTCTGCCTGTCCCTTGATGAACAAAAACGCATCCGCCATCATCCGATCAGTTCCATTGAAATTCTTAGTCTCACCAAATCATTAACTAAAAACTCTCTTAGAGCTATCCTTGAACACCATGAAAGAATGGACGGTTCAGGGTATCCTCGGGGCGTAACCAACGACCAATTATCCTGGCTTGGAAAACTTTGCGGAGCTGTCGATTCCTACGTCGCAATGACAATGGGCCGACCCGGCAAAAAAAGAATGCCCATAGTTAAGGCTCTGAAAATATTGTATAGCGAAGCAACTCAATACGATCCGAATATTATATATGCGTTGGAAAAAGTTACATACCGTGACTAGCATGGGCAGCTGTTCAGCACCACAAAGCAAACTGACACCATGGATCGTATGGGGAATCGCTACCCTGTATTTTTTCTACGACTACATGCAGCAGGTTGCTCCAGGTGCAATGGTCACTGAGCTTGCATCCCACTTTAATGCTGGAACAGCCAGCATAGGCCTGATCTCTTCAGTCTATTTTTATTCATATGCAGTAATGCAGATACCTATCGGTATGATGGCAGACCGCTTCGGACCCCATCGGCCTTTAGCCCTTGCAGCTATCCTCTCGTGTTCTGCCGGAGCCTTATTCACATTCACCGCCACCCCTGCCGAAGCTGTAGGTGTCAGAATTGTGCTCGGTGCAGCAACTGGCTTCTCTTTTGTTTCCTGTCTTAAGCTCGTGGATAACTGGTTTCCCCCGCAAAAATTTGCCACAATGGTCGGCCTGACAAATATCATTGGTATGTCCGGAGCGGTAATGGGCGAAGCCCCGCTGACAGAGTCGGTCAATAGATTCGGCTGGGAAAACACTCTGCTAAGCATTGCAGCGTTCGGTGCTATAATCACCCTGCTCATAATTCTGCTGATCAAAGACCAGCCGGAAAACGGACAACAGCACAAAATTTCCCCTGACAAAACCCCGACACTTCCAATCCTGATTCAGATTCTAAGAACCCCTTCAGCATGGTTCAATGCAGTTTATGCCGCTACCATCAACATGGTCTACACAGGGTTCGGAGCACTGTGGGGAACGGTTTTCATCTCCAAGCTGTATAACATTTCAACAACTGAAGCATCGTTCATGGTTTCCATGATTTTCATCGGGGCCATTCCTGGCAGCTTCTTTTTCGGCTGGTTTTCTGACCGCATAGGTAAGAGGGGCATTCCCATGATTATGGCCTCCGCAGGAGGTCTCATATGCATGGCAGCTGTCGTCTATGTGCCTCAGGTTCCTTATGAATTTATGTTTGTCTTAATGCTGCTACTCGGATTCTGCTGCGCCGGTAATGTTGTGGCTTACGCTTTTGGTAACGATATAAGTCCTAAAGGGGCAGACGGAATTTCACTAGGTTTTGTGAACACCTTTCTCATCGGAGGCAGTGCACTGGCCCAGCCGATAATAGGATGGTTACTGCAATTGCATTCGCAAGGGACAGCCGGAATGGGGCTGATGGAATTCCGCCTCAGTCTGAGTGTTCTTGTGCTTGCAAAAGCCCTTGCACTTTCATCGGCATTAATCATTCATAAATTGAAACCCAACGAATAATTTTAACCCTGAACAATAAAAAAATCCCGTTTTGAAATATTACAAAACGGGATTTTCAGCTTAGCTTTTTATTCTTCAGTGTTTATCCGGTCCATATTTGCACTTGGTGACCGGATAGTGCGAGGTTAGTCCGTCGGTCTGCACATTATCATCACTGCGCCTGAATATCTTGCGTAGTGTCATCCGCACATCCTCAAAAATCATATAGAACGCCGGGACCAGTAAAAGGGTAATGCCGGTGGCGAAAAGAATACCGAATCCCAATGATACAGCCATAGGAATAAGGAACTTAGCCTGTCTCGAAGTTTCAAGAATCATTGGGGCAAGACCTCCGAAAGTGGTCAGCGTGGTCAGCATGATAGGTCTGAAACGTGCCGTCCCTGCTTCAAGGACTGAGTCATAAGCGCAATGGCCCTTGCGACGCTGGATGTTCACGTAATCAATAAAGACCAGCGAATCGTTAACCACAACCCCGCTAAGAGCAACAATGCCGAACAAACTCATCAGGCTGAGACTGTATCCCAGCAGAGCATGCCCGATAACCGCTCCAACAATGCCGAACGGAATACACAGCATAACAATCAAGGGTTGAAAGTAACTGCGGAAAGGAATTGCCAGCAGCGCGTAAATAACCATCATCGCCATAAGCAGTCCTGAAATAAGACTTTCTGTACTCTCCTGCATATCGGCCTGACGGCCTTCAAGAGAATACCCCAGACCGGGATAATCCGCTTTAAGCTGAGGTATTACATTAGCTACAACATCGGCTATGATCTGCGATGTTTCCTTCCGTGGGTTAACATCAGCTTCAACAGAAACCACCCGCCGTCCATTACGGCGGTCGATGGATGTATAAGCCCTGCCGTCCTTGATTCTAACAACCTCCCGCAACGGGACATCTGTTCCGTCCGGTGTGCGGATCATTAATTCTTCAAAATCATATTTGGATGCCCGCTCCGCTTCGGGAAGACGGACCATGACCTTGATTTCATTACGGCCGCGCTGCTGACGCAGAACTTCCGCCCCGTAATATGAGGCTCGAATCTGGTTGGCTACGCTGCGGGAAGTCAAACCGAGACTGCGCCCTGCCGGAAGCAGTTCAAAATCCAATTGTCTTTTACCGGGAGAGTAGCCAGAATCAATATCCTTGACCTTTGGATAAGCGCTCAGTGCTTCAGCCAGATCAGCTGAAGCTTTTTTAAGCACTTCGATATCGCTGTGGCTCAGTTCAATTTCCAGAGAACCTCCTGAGCCCGGTCCACCACGGTCAGATTCAAAAAGAACAGAATCAGCTCCGGGAACCGCCCCCAGATTACGCCGCCACTGACGGACAAATTCTTCAGTATTAATCGGGCGTATGTCAGCATCGGTAAGGAAGACCTGTACTTTGAGCACATGACTACCGCTGGTGCTGCGCCTTCCTGCCCCACCGATCTTGGCATAAACACCTTCAACCAACTGATCCCCACCGTTTTCAGCAGCAACTTTTTCTGCTGCGGCCACGGCTCTATCGAGCACCTTCTGAGTTACTTCCTTAGCTGTTCCATAAGGAAGATCGATAGTCAGATAGGCATAGTCGGACTCAATCTTCGGAAACATGGTGAAGCCCAAACGCCCGCTTTTGATATATGCAAAAGATAAAATCAGGCAGGCGATACCCAAAGCAACGGTCAGATAACGCCAGTTAACCGCACGATCCAGAAAAGGCCGGTATATTTTATGAACAAAATAAAGCAGGCCGTTGGAAATCTTCTGCTGGTAATTAAGCACAAAGCTCATGATCCTGCCCGGTTTCCGCTCACTTCCATGTCCAAGATGGGCAGGCAGTACAAAGAGTGATTCGACCAGTGACACAAAGAATACACTACACACAACCAAGGGAATAACCTTGAATATTTTCCCCATTACCCCGGGAACAAAAAACATGGGCATAAAAGCCACAATGTTGGTCAGAACACTGAAAACAACCGGCATGGCAATACGCTTGGCCCCTTCACTGGCGGCGTCGATCCAACTCATTCCCTTCTGGCGCATGGTGTAAACATTCTCACCGACGACGATTGCATCATCAACAACAATACCCAGAGAAATAATGAACGCGAACATGGAGATCATATTGATACTCACACCGGCCGGTGAAAGTATCAGCATACCGCCCAGAAATGATATGGGAATACCCATGGAAACCCAGAATGCCAGACGCGGCTCAAGGAAAAGAGCCAGAAAAACAAAGACCAGCCCCAGCCCCATATATGCGTTACGCAAGAGCAGATCCATACGCTGGCGATAAATATCCGAGCTGTCATTGCGTACTGCCACATGAATTCCGGCAGGGAGGCTTTTATTAAACACTTCCAGATTTTTATGCACAGCATCTGAAACGCCTATCGGTGTTTGTTCGCCTATACGGTAAACATCGACCCGAACCGCTGGCTTTCCGTCGAATGTAGTGATGATGTCATCATTCTGAAAATCTTCCTTAACAACCGCAATATCTTCAAGCAGCACCTGTGTGCCGTCATCCCCTGTAACAATGGGAACACGGGCAAATTCACGGGCATAATCACGCCGTTCCTTAAAACGGACCAGAATCTCGCCACCCTCAGTCTTGATTCCACCACCGGGAAGCTCAACCGATGTTTTGGCCAGAGAATCCGCAACATCGGCAAGAGTCAAACCGTAAGCTCGGAGTTTGGACTGAGGAATCTCGATAGTAATCTGAAGTCCGCTGACCTCGGAAAGCTCAACCTGAGTAATATCAGGATCACCGATCAACTCCTCACGCAGCTGCTCGGCAACTTTGCGCAGGGAAAGGCCATCCGTGTCACCATAGACCATAAGTGAAAGAACACTGCGCTGGTGTGAGGCTATGCTGATAACCGGGTCCTCAGCTTCCTCGGGAAAAGAAGTAATACGGTCAACCTCACTCTTGATATCCTGACTCAACTTTTGCAGGTCGTAGCCTTCAAGAGCTTCCGCGATAATGGTTCCGCTGCCTTCCGCTGCTGTGCTGGAGACTTCCTTAACGCCATCAAGACCGGTAATCGCCTCCTCTACAGATAAAACAATCCCCTGTTCAACTTCTTCCGGGCTGGCCCCGCTGTATGCAACTTGAACCGTTACCGTATCCGTTGTGAATTCAGGAAAGACCTCCTGTTTAATGTTGAACCCCATAACCAGCCCGCCTACCAGCAAGATGATCATCAGCAGGTTGGATGCCACCGGATTTCCGGCCATCCATGCGATCGGTCCTGTTTTTTTACTCTGCTCAGCCATTGCCGTTCACCTTTTTGGAATTTGAACCGCTTACTTTCTGTTTCATGGAGCCTGAACCGTTCTCACGCACCTTCATATTCTGCAATGGTGCCGAAATATCAGTTACAACCAGCTTTTCTCCGGACTTCACACCTTCAGCAAGGTAAATGAAATCCTGATCCCGCCAGACCGGTTCAACACTTCGGATATCGAGCACCCCACTATCCAGCATAACCCAGATAGTGTTGTTATCCCGAAAAGCGGTGCGGGGAATGGCAACAACATTTTCAAGAGTGCCGGAATCAATGTATACGCTCACATAACTGCCCAGCAGCAGAGGACGAACCTCACCACCCTTCAAATTAAGGGGATCTTTAACGGAAACAATTACCCGTGCCATGCGGCCTTTTGATTCAAGAGAAGGCAACAGACGAAGGACTTCTCCTTCACGTTCCATTACAGTGTTGCCGCTGCTCATGACGACGCGGGCCTTTGAGCCTTTATAATTATTTTGAGACGATGGAACACTGATACTAGACAGACGGTCCACAGGAACAGAAACGACCACCCAGAATTCATCTGTACCCACCAATGAAGCGATTGTTTCACCGAGAGTAAGCTGAGCACCGAGATCAGCACTCTTGCTGACGACCATACAGGAAAAAGGTGCGGTCACTCTTGTTCTGCCCAGATCAATGCGGGCCTGTCTGAGTTTGGCTTTAGAAGATACAAGGTCCGCCTTGGCCTTTTGCAGGTGCGGCTTACGCAGGGCAAGTTCTGCCTCCTGAGCTGTTCCACCGGAAGATTTCTTAAGCAACTTCCATTCGCGCCCGGCCACTCGCTGCTGTCCGCTTTCGAGTTTTAGATTATATTCTGCTTCGGCGACCACAGCCTGCTGCTGCTGAACAGCCAGTTCATAGTCAACTGGATCAATGCGCAGAACTTCCTCTCCTTTTTCAAAATAGCCACCGGGGATAAAAGAGTCACTGACTGAAATAACCCTTCCGATAACCTGCGGTTCAAGACTAATTTCCCGTGCAGCTTCAACAGTACCCATAACCGGGGTCCAGACCTGATAATTATCAAACGCCAGGACGTTCACATTTACCAGCGGTGCGGATACAACCGGAGCTTTTTTCTTGGCTACCGGCCTGGTGGCTATCAATGTCTTTGCTCCAATCACGGCAACAGCCACTATCAATAAAGGAAGGACTCCCTTTAAACCTATCTGCTTGATATAATACCATACTTTACTAGCCATATCTAAATACCCTCTTTTACGGGAGCGGTTTCTCTTTTAATCTTGTCTGCTACAACTACAGCAGCCTCATCATCCGCGTCAGCCTTAAGCTCCGCCCCGTCTTCAAGGGCATCGGTCCATGTTCCGCCAAGCGCACGGTAGAGGGAGACTCTGTAGCTAAGCAGGTCTGCCTCATCCTGTGCAATGTTGATCTCAAGGTCATGCACGCTGACCAACGCACTGAGCACCGGCAGGTAATCTTCAAGACCCTGTAAGTAACGAGAACCGGCTTCATTAAGATTCAACTGCGCTGCTTCAAGCTGATTCTTGCGGGCCTCGATATATTGATGCTGCCACTTCTCCTGCACCAGAGAATCCTGAACTTCCTTGAAAGCTGTATAAACCGTATCTTTATAGTTAAGCATACGCTCATCAACAACAGCGCGGGTCCGCTCAACTTCGGCCTTGCGCTGATAGCCGTCAAAAATAGGCCCGACCAGCGAAGCGGTGAGACTCGTCATCCAACCGGAAAAAATGTTGGCGAGTTCGGCGCTGGAAAGCATAGCCTCTGCCGAAAGACTAAGTGAAGGCAGACGGTCAGCTCGCGCGGCACTTACAGCCCAATCAGCTGATTGCAGTTTAAGCCCAGCCGCACGGACATCCGGGCGCATGGCAAGCAGGTCAAAAGGAATACCCAATCCCGGAAGCTCCGGTAGTTCCGGAAAGTCAGCGGTGGCAATATCAACAGTCCCGGCAGGCTTCCCCAGCAGATAGGCAAGCTCATGCAGCTTGAGCTGTTCAGCCGCTTCAACCGGTGGAATCAAGGCACGTGTCCGGGCAGTGGTTTCCCTCTGCTGAAAAACATCAAGGGCAGTGGCAAGAGAGTTTCGGAAGCGAAGTTCAATAAGTTCAAGATAGGTTTCATTAGTTTCAAGCTGTTTTTTATAAATCGCCTTTTTCTTGCGCTGCAACTGAATTTCAAGCCAGCGTTTTACTACTTCCGATGCTACGGTCATGGCCGCTGAATTCACATCTTCTCGTGACGAAAGATAATTCAGTTCGCCGGTGGCGGCTTTGGCCTCAATCTTTCCCCAAAGGTCTATTTCATATGATGCGGCCAGCCCCAGCTTATGAGTATCGGTTGATGTAGACCCTTTCTTGCCTTCAGTCCCGTCACTGCCAGACTTGGAATTGTTGTAGGAGCCTTTCCCATCCAGTTTGGGATAAATATCGGCCCGCGACTGCACTGCTGTGGCCCGCAGCTGACGCAATTTAGCCCAAGCGATACGCACATCGAAATTAGCTTTAAGGGCTTCTTCAACCAGCCTGTTCAACTCTTCATTGTGAAAGCTTTCCCACCATTTACCCAGCTCACGCGGCTGGCTGGAATATAGCTCATATTGCAAGGGAACGCCCATCGTCATATTATCACGCGGGTCGGGCTGAAACGGGGAACATGCAGAGAGCCCGAAAACAGCCAGCATGCAGATTGCAGTTAATTTCAACTTGGTTAAGGACATATTTAACTTCCCTTTGAATTATATTTTTAATTTCTAATACCCGTAAAAGCGCAAAAGAGTGTGTGGATGTTGATAAAAGTTGTAAACAAATGTAAAAAAGGCTCTTTTCCCCTTCCAGCTTAAGGGGTGTAGAGGTACGTTCTAAAAATGGAACAACAATATCCCGTACTCATAGTTGACGACGACGCAAAACTCAGGGAACTGCTTACCCAGTACCTTGCAGGATACGGCTATGAAGTATTCACCCTGCCTTCCGGTGAAGGTATAGTCGAAGAAGTAAAAAAAACAGCACCCGGAATCGTCATCCTTGATATTATGATGCCCGGTAAAGACGGACTGGAAGTACTTCGCGCCCTGCGCCCGCATTCCAACGTCCCGGTAATTATGCTTACCGCCAAAGGGGAAGATACCGACCGCATTGTCGGCCTTGAACTGGGAGCTGACGATTACGTTTCCAAGCCTTTCAATCCGCGTGAACTTCTTGCCCGCATCAAGGCGGTTCTCCGCCGGGTGCAGGAACCTGGACGCCCTTTAGGAAACAACTCCGGACAGATAGAGACGGCCGGAATAGTTCTGCATCTGGCCCATCAGAAGCTGGAAATCGAAGGGCAGTCCATAGATCTCTCCTCCACTGAATTCAAACTGCTTAAATCACTAATGGAAAACTCAGGGCAACCAATGACCCGCGATGCCCTGATGACTTCTGTCTGGGGTAAGGATTTCAATGCCTTCGACCGCAGCATAGATGTCCACATCAGTAAACTGCGCGCCCTGCTAAAACCGTATCCAGACCATGAATCACGCATCAAAACAGTATGGGGAACCGGTTACATGTTCGTAGGTGAGTAATGAAGATAAGCCGTACCTACCTTAAAATTTTCCTTTCCTTTCTGATGGTGCTGGTAGTTTCCGAACTGATTATCTTCGGGCTACTGCATCTGTCTTGGGATAAAAGCCCCCGTATTCTACATTTGGAACGGCAGATCTTAACAGTCAAAGATCTTGTGGAACTAAAGATTGATGGGCAACCCCGTTCCCTCGAAGAAGAACAAAAACTTCTGACGCCTCTCATAATCACATTAGGCAAATCTTTAGAGGCGCATATATGGGTCACTGATCCATACGGAAAAGTGATTGCGTCTTCATCTCCAAAAATCCCCGATATGGATGAATTCACTACCGGAGATGCAGCAAAATCTCATGAAGGAGTGTACGTCTATAAAAAGAGCAAAAACGGTATAAAAAGCGTCTACGGAGTTTATACTGCGAACCTTCCACAGGGCTATCCATTTACCTACCACCTTTATCATTCTTTTCGAAAATTTGACGAAGAAAGCTGGTTCATCCGTGCTCAGATTATTTTGACCATTATTGCCGGCATATTTCTTATCCCGGTTTCAAGGCGTGTAGTCCGCCCGCTAAAGGAACTGACCGCTTCAGCGTCCAGAATGGGTAGGGGAGATCTTAAGCAGAGAGTGGAGATCAAAGGTAAAGATGAAATAGCAGAACTTGGTCAGGCCTTCAACCACATGGCCGAAGGTCTGGGAAAAATGGTCAAATCAAGCCGGGAATTAACTGCCAATGTCTCGCACGAACTCCGCAGCCCGCTGACACGCATGCGCATCTCCCTTGAAATGCTCAAGGAAAATATCGAAAGGGGGGACACTGCCGGATGCAATACTTTTGTTAACGGCATGCAGGCCGAGATTACCCATATGGATGAACTAATAGGCAGAATAATAGAATTCTCCAAACTGGACATGCATAAGCACCCGGCCATGAATGAAACCGTCGACATGAAGGAATTGCTTTCAGAACTTTTGGAACAATACAAATGTGTTGCGGAACGAAATAACCTCAAGTTGAAAATCTCACTTGACGATCTCAAGCTTTCCAACTGTAACCGCAATGGGATAAGAATCGTAATGGACAATATTTTCGGTAATGCCTTCAAGTATACTGACCCAGAAGGGACAGTTATGGTAAACCTTGATCAGCATGGCAAAAACGTGCGCGTTCAGGTGACCAATACCCACGCTCCATTGCCGAAAGAAGATCTTGAAGAAATTTTCAATCCATTCCACCGCCTGAAAGCGCAGGAAATTCCCGGTTCCGGTCTGGGACTTGCCGCCGCAAATAAAATTATACGCATTCACGATGGTGAAATTCGAGCGGAAAACTGCTCAGACGGATTTAGGATCACAATAGAACTTTAAATAAAGGGAATTTCATGAGCATCAGCCTGCACTTTAATACGGAAAATATCGACTGGCAGAAGATAGCGGAAATTTTTGAAAAAGCTCCGTTGGGAACCCGCGAGCCTGAAAAACTGGCCCGCGCCGCAAAGAACAGCGCACTTGTCTGCTTTGCCAAGGACGGTGATAAATTCGTCGGATTCGCCCGCGCCATCAGCGACTTGGAATATCAGGCTGCCATCTACGACCTCTGCATACTCCCGGATTACCAATCCAAAGGGGTCGGCAAAATGATCATGAACGCCTTGAAAGAGAAGCTCGGTCCGCTGAGCATCATCCTCTATGCGGTTCCGGGCAAAGAAGGATTTTACAAAAAGCTGGGCTTCGTGCCCATGCTCACCGCCATGGGCATTTTTCAGGATGAAGCCGGAATGATTGAGCGAGGATATCTGGAAGGTTAAGACTATTTCTGCCCTACGAGTACAAAAGTTCCGTACTGCCTGACAACGCCTTCTTTATCCGGCTTGCTGTATATGCCGTGCGCATGGTGACTGACGGCCGAAAAACCTGCTTTAGTAACCATAGCAGCCAACTCGTCCGGTTCAAAACCATTATAGGGAACAACGTTGTCACCATGAAAACTGCCATCTTCGGGCAGCAATTCTCCCACAATAAGTTTACCGCCACTTTTCAAAAGTCTGACCATCTGCTGCAATACGTCAGGGAGATCAGCTACATGGTGCATGGCCATGGAAGTAAAAATAGCATCAAGAGAATTTTCAGGAATTCCCGATTCATGCATTGAAACAGAGAGAACCCGGACATTACCATAATCTTCGTTTTCCAATTTTGCTTGGAGCATCCCCAGCATGGCTTCCGAAGTATCCAGAGCGTAAAGAGTCTTCACCTTTTTACCGAATCTCAAGCCGACCAGTCCTGTTCCGCACCCGAAATCCAGAACTTCACTATCTTTGCTGAAATCAACTTCTTTTTCTACCTCAGCAGCAAACTCATCAATAATTCTGAGTCGCTCCGGGTTGCTGTCCCATTCCTTTGCCTTAATAATAAATTTATCGTGAAACATTACTTCTTCCTATAAGAACGATTAAATATTTGAATATCCCCAGCTGGTTCTTACGCCGACGGGTAAACCAACAAGGAGAATTCTATTACAAAACAAAAGGAACGTCCGGGTAAGTTGATTATCCCTACCCGGACGGTTATATTATTTTTTCCAGACCTTCATAAATTCAGCACTGCTCTTACCGGAATCAATGTGTTTGATCAGTGCGGAGCCGAAGACCGCCGCATCAACCACTCCTTCCAGCTCCTTGAGCTGTGAAGGCTCTTTCAAGCCGAAGCCCAACGCAACCGGAATATCGAAGACTTCCTGAGCCTTGGCAAGACCTTCTTTTACTTCCACAGGCAGGGAAGCTGTGCCCCCGGTGGTTCCCAGAACAGAGACATAGTAACAAAAACCATTGCCGCCATTTGAATAAAGAGCCATGCGCTCAGGTTCGGTATTCAAACCGACCAACGGGATCAGCGCGATGTCGTACTCGGCGAGCAGGTCACGGAACTCCGCACCTTCCTCAAAAGGCAGGTCGGCAATAATTAATCCATTCACTCCGGCAGCCTGCGCATCCTTGGCGAATTTTTCCAGTCCATATTGCAGTACCGGGTTGTAATATCCCATGAGCAGCACCCCGGCGTCAATTTTAGCGCGATGCTCGGCAAGACCTTCAAGAATCCACTTCAGATTAATCCCATCTGCAAGGCATTTCAATGATGCAGCCTCAACCACCGGACCGTCAGCCACCGGATCAGAAAAAGGCATACCGATTTCAATTACATCAGCTCCATTCTCGTCCAGTTCCAGAATTTCTTTCCAAAAACGTTCACGGTTGGGATATCCACCGGGCAGGAACGGAATCAGGCCGAGACGACCTTCTGCTTTAGCTTCATTAATTTTATCTGCAAGTTTGGTAATACTCATTTTATAGCTCCCCTATTTTCCGTGCTCGGCAAGATAATCTTCAAGAATACCCATGTCCTTATCCCCGCGACCGGACAGGTTGACTATGACGTTGGCGTCTTTGGGGATTGAATCCCGGTTCTCCAGAACCCAGGCCACAGCGTGAGAACTTTCCAGCGCGGGCAGGATACCTTCTCTGCGGCAAAGCATCTGAAATGCGTTCAGTGCCTGATGATCGTTCACTGTGCCGTAAGTTGCGCGGCCGCTGGCATGCAGATGCACGTGCTCGGGACCGACACCGGGATAATCCAGACCGGGAGCAATGGAATGTGAGGGCAGGATCTGACCTTCCTCCGTCTGAAGCAGCAGTGTGTTCATACCGTGCAGCACACCGGGAGTTCCCAGATTTATAGGTGCCGAGTTGGTGCAGCCCGGTTCTCCGGTTCCGGCTGCTTCAACACCTACAATTTTAACCGACTCTTCCTGTACGAATTCGTGAAACATACCGATGGCATTGGAACCGCCACCAACGCAGGCTACGACCATGTAAGGCAGTTCGCCTGTCTTTTCCTTGAACTGTGCCTTGGCTTCACGGCCTATGACAGCCTGAAATTCACGCACCAGCAGCGGGAAGGGATGCGGACCTGCCGCAGTACCAAAGCAATAATGAGTGGTGCGCTGGTCGGCTATCCATTTACGCAAGGCAGCGTTAATGGCGTCTTTCAGGGTCTGTGTTCCGGATTCCACAGGAACGCATTTTGCGCCCAGCAGTTCCATGCGGCGAACGTTGTGGGACTGGCGTTTAACGTCCAGCGCCCCCATGTAGATTTCACAATCGAGATCAAGCAGGGCCGCGGCTGTTGCGGTGGCAACACCATGCTGGCCTGCTCCGGTTTCAGCGAGCAACATGGGTTTGCCCATCATTTTGGTCAGCAGGGCCTGCCCGACGGTGTTGTTAACCTTATGCGCTCCGGTATGGGCGAGGTCTTCACGTTTGAGCCAGAGGTTGAAACCCAGTTCACGAGAAATGTTCGCGCAATGAGTCAATGCGGTGGGACGCCCCACGAAATCTTTCAGAAGTCTGGTAAATTCCTGCTGAAACTCAGCTGATTTCATAATTTTTTCCATGGCCTCTTCAAGCTCGAGCAGCGGCGGCATGAGCAGTTCAGGTACAAACTGTCCACCGTAATCTCCAAAATATCCTCTTTTCATTTTCTTATCCTTATTTTGGTATGCCTTCGTCGACCCTGCCGGGAGCCTCTCCGAGGGCCAAAAAAAACTTTTTGTAAAAAGTTTCTCTGGACTCTTCAAAAACTTTTATCAGGGCTTCGCCGACATGTATGACATATCGTCATTAGGCTGGCGCCGGAGACATACGTTAATTTTTATTTTAGCGGGCCATAGCTTCAAAAGCCGCAGCCAGTTTATTCTCATCTTTCTTACCGGGAGCCGATTCCACGCCGGAGTTCAGGTCTACTCCGCATGGCTTGGCTGCGGACAATGCCTCGTTTAAATTATCGGCGGAGAGGCCACCCGCCAAAAGCCATGGGACCGGAATGGTTACTTCATTGAACAAATCAAATTCCAAAGATTTGCCATGGCCTCCACCGAATTTTCCGGCATCAAAAAGCATGTAGCTGCAATAAGGTGCGAAACGGTCAATATCGTCCTGAAACTCTTTTACCGAATCATATTTCTGCGGCCAGAAAACCTTGATGACCAGCTCTTTGCCTATGGCTTTGCAGAATTCTTCATTCTGTCCGCCATGCAATTGCGCAAAGTCGAGTACTCCGTTTTTCAAGGTTTCATGCACTTCCGCAGCACTCTGCTTTACGAATACGCCGACTTTTTTTGCCCCACCGGTTTTAATGGAGCGGGCAAAAGACACATCCACATTACGCGGGCTGGAAGGATGAAAAATGAATCCCAGAAAATCAGCGCCATACTCTTCACACATGGCAGCGTCTTCTGCGGAAGTCATTCCGCAAACCTTGACCAGCAGACTCATGACCGCCCCCCTGCGACCAGCGCGGACAACTTAGCCTGCGGGTCCGGGCTGGACATGATTGATGTGCCGATGAGCACGGTATCGTAACCAAGTTCATTCATTTGTGCGCAATCTTCAGGATCATTGATTCCGCTGGCGCATATCCAGATTTCCCCGTCATCTTTCTGCTTAATGAACTCAATGGAGCGGTTCATATCGATGCCCAGTGTATCAAGGTCACGGTTGTTGATCTGGATAATCTTCGCTCCGGCCTTCTTGGCCCTTGCGAGATCTTCTTCATCAAAAGCTTCAACCACTGCATCCAATCCGAAAGCATGGCTCTGCTCGATCATCTCTTTAAGATAACCGTCATCTTCAAACATACGCACGATAACCAATAACGCAGAGGCCGGGGTTGCAAGAGTCTGGTCGATCTGCATCAGATCGGTGAGGAAATCCTTACGCAGCATAGGCAACCCGCTGGGTTTGATTTCATCAAGATAGGTAAGGCTGCCTTTGAAGTACTCTTTCTCAGTAAGAACGGAAATAGCAGAAGCCCCCCCCGCTGCATACATTTTTGCAACATCTCCGGCACTCAAACCAAGGTTTATGTCACCCTTGGATGGAGAAGCACGCTTGTACTCGGCAATGACCTTCAATCCGCCCTCATCCCTGCGAATGGCGTCAGCAAATGAGGGACGCTCGCCAGCATAGGGAGTAAACTTTTTCCCTTCGTTCTGCATCTGCGCAAGCATATCCAGCTCGACCTGTTTCGCTTTTCTGAATTTATCCAGCATGGCCTAGTATTCCTTGTCTACGCCTTTAGCGACTTTGGCCTTTGCCTTTTCCATTCCATCTGCCAGAGATATGCCGTCCAGAATGGAAATCGCCGCACCGAGGTTAATGGCAACCATGTCCAGCATAGGCTGTGGAGCCTTTCCTGACAGAACTTTGCGCATAGCCGCCAATGCTTCATCCCGGTCTTTTACCGCCACTTCTCCCGGCCTGGAAAGCTCGAATCCGTAATCCGCAGGATCAATCTTAACTTCAGTCAGCCTGCCGTCTTCTACCAGAATCGCATCATTCATACCGAAGGGGGTCAGCTCGTCAAAATTGCCAGCACCGTGAACCACGTAAGCCTTCTCCACATTGCTCAGCACCAGAACTTCAGCCATAAGCCGCAGTATTTCCGGTCGGCCCACACCTACTATCTGATGAGTGGGACGAACGGGATTCAGCAGGGGACCCATGAGGTTGAAAAGGGTCGGAATTCCAAGCTCTTTACGAATGGGAGCTATTTTTGCGAATGCCGGGTGGAAATTGGGGGCAAACAGAAACACAAATTTATCCCGGATCAGCACATCTCGTGCTTCGTTCACCGAAACATCCAAAGAAATCCCCATAGCTTCCAGCACGTCAGCACTGCCGCAAGTAGAAGAAACAGCCCTGTTGCCGTGCTTGGTGACAAGGTAGCCCATGTCTGCAAGGTAAAGTGAGACAGCTGTTGAGCAGTTAAAACTGTTGGTTCCGTCACCGCCCGTTCCAACTGTATCAATACAGGGACTGTTAATACCCTTGACCAGCTTGGCTTCACGCAGGGCAGCGCGCACACCGGCAGCAACTTCAACCGCTTTCTCGCCCTTGGCTCTCAAGCCCATGAGCAGTGCTCCGGCCTGTGCGTTGGTCATTTCACCGGAAAAGAGTTCTTCGAATACGCCGTCCGCCTGTTCCGTGGTCAGGTCCTGCCCTACGCTCAGAGCTGTCAAAGCTTCATTTATTATCTGTGACATTTGTATTTCCTTCTATATATAATGATAGAGCTAAATCTTTCCGTCCAAAAAGTTCTTAAGAAGTTTCGGGCCATCCGGGGTCAAAATCGATTCCGGGTGAAACTGCAGACCTGTCCACGGACGGTCTTTATAACGCAGCCCCATAACTTCGTTCTGCTCAGTCCATGCGGTCAGCTCCAGCTTATCCGGTGCTTCATCCACATTTACGATCAGGGAATGGTAGCGGCAGACATTGAAAGGATTATCCAAACCGCTGAAGATTCCGTCATTGTTGTGAAAAACATCGGAAGTTTTACCATGCATTATGCGCCCGGCACGTACCACGGAAGCCCCGGCAAAATGGCCTAAAGTCTGATGACCGAGGCAGACGCCTAGCACCGGGATTTCCTTGGGTAGCCGGGCAAGAAACTCAAGAGACAACCCTGCATTTTCCGGATTGCTGGGACCGGGAGAAAGGCAGACCCGTTCCAGCTTGCCTGATTCGGCCAGCTCAAGTATTTCCTCGCGATCATTGCGCAGCACCAGCGGATCAGCACCCAACTGCTGAAAAGCCTGCACAAGATTGAAGGTAAACGAATCAAAATTATCCACGAGTAAAAACATCACCGCCCTCCGATTGCAGAATTTCCTTAAGTACCCTTGCCTTGTTATTGCATTCCTTCCATTCCATTTCAGGATCGGAATCATAAACAATTCCTGCTCCGGCCTGCCAATGGCACTTGCCGTCACGAATCCACATGGAACGGATGGTGATTCCGGTATCAAGGTTGATGGAATCTTTATCCAAGCCGATAAAACCGATGCATCCGCCGTAGGGACCTCGCGGAACTTCCTCAATCTCGGAAATGATTTCCATGGCTCTGATTTTCGGAGCACCGGAAAGGGTTCCTGCCGGGAATGTAGACTGCAATACATCAATGGCATCATGATCATCACGCAAATCAGCTTCCACATAGGAAGTAATATGCATAACATGGCTGAAATATTCGATCTGCTTGAACTTTTCGACAGTGACCGTACCGGGCTTGGCGATGCGGCCAAGGTCGTTGCGTCCAAGGTCGACCAGCATGACGTGTTCGGCTATTTCTTTGGGATCGGCGAGCAACTCTTCAGCATACTTCCGGTCCCCCGCAGCATCTTTCCCGCGTGGACGGGTTCCAGCGATAGGACGGACTTCAAGCCTGCCCTTTTCACAGCGGGCCATGACTTCCGGGGAAGAACCGAGCAGAATTTCCTCACGGCTGAACTTCATGTAAAACATAAAAGGAGAGGGGTTGGCCTGCCGCAACCTGCGGTAAAGATCAAAGGAGTTACCACTGAACGGTGCAGAAAATCTGGTAGAAAGAACCACCTGAATGCACTCGCCGTCAGCAATCAATTCCTTAACTTTTTCCACACCTTTCTTATATTTTTCTCGCCCGGGAACCGCAACAGGATCACCTACTCTGGTGGGTTCACAGGTCGCACCGAAAACAGGCGGGTTAAAGTCAAGTTCCGCGTCCTTATCAATTGAAAGGAAACAGCAGCTGTGCTTGAGATGATCAAACAGAACAACTTTACCCGGAAGGGCCAAACGAACTTCAGCATCTTCAGCAGGAAGCTTGTCTCTCAACTTCGGTTCCAGCATTCCGGCGATTCCGTAACCCAGCGTTCCGTATAAACCTCGGGTCAGAGGTGGTAGTTCCCCAACTTCCGGCTGGGCATTCAAATGCAGAGCTTTCATGACCGCACGCATACCGTCCAGAAAATCCATACCCGAATAAGTTGCCAGCCCGGCCAGTCTTGAGTCTGCACACTCAACAGACAACTTGCCATTCACTGGTGAAAGTTTGAGCCTGAAATCCCAGGCGATAAGGCTGTAACGACCAAGTCGCCCGTCAACCTCGGCACTTTCCAATAGAATCCCCGGCGCATCACCTACCAAACCCAGATATAGACTGATCGGGGTCTGCGTATCAGCTGGCAACCATCTGCCATACTGGGTAAGTTCAATTTTCATTTTAAAATCTCCGTTTTATCCTTTACTGTAACTACTCACACCAATTTTATATATAAAAAAAGGCCGCGTTCTGGGAGAACGCGGCCTTTACATTTTAGATGCACTTCTCCCTAGGTATTATTTTCACGCCACCACCAAGAAGCACGGTCTGCAAGCAGATCCATGTCGCCAGCGGCTGCAAGGGAGAGGAAAGAACGGAACAGGCGGGTCGCTTCCTGACTGTACTGATTGGCATCGGTAATAGTACCGAAGAGATCACTGTCCTGAGTAACCATTTTACGCGCTGATTCCAGTCTGCGCTTAAAAGACGGGGTTACAAATTTCTTAATATTGGGAATTTCCCGTGAACAGGCCAGAAATGCAATTGTCGAACTGAAGTTCAGTGCCTGAATCATAGCCATGGCCTTGTCATGCTCTTCGATGGAAGATTCAAACGCACCGAAATTAAGACGTTCGAAAAAATCCTTAACGGCCAACAGTGCCGGACGGTCCTCTTCGCGTTCTGCTACAAGAGCCACTGTGGGATCAAAATCAGTGGGAATAACCGGGCCGAATAACGGGTGTGTGCCAACAACCGGGCCGTCATAAGCGCGCAACATCTGCTGCACAGGACGCCCTTTAACCGAGCCTACATCAGAAAGAATAGCTCCTTCACGCATATGCGGAATAACAATGGGCAGCACTTCATCCATAACCGTTACCGGAATGCATAGAATTACCAAATCGGTATCAGGCAGACGGCGCGCCATCTTCTCCTCATCGAGCGGGGTATCAAAACGGTAGACCATCATTCCCGCCCGTTCGGCAGTGAGCGCGAGGAACCCACCCATCTGCCCACGGGACCCGATGACGGCTACGCTATGAATTTTTTCAAACTCGCACTCCATGACTAACAACCATTTCCTTTTTTAACTTTTTCCCATTCTTCCCAGAAACCGGGAAAGGACTTGTCCACACACCCGGGTTCTTCAGGGACTGATTCGATACCTGCCATTGCGAAAATAGCGGTGCACATGGCTAATCTGTGGTCATCATAGGTCTTGAAAACTATGCGTTCGCCCTTCTTGAGCGGAGCCGGGAAGATGGTAATGGAATCATCAGTAATCTCGGCCTTACCGCCTGCACGAATGATTTCGGCGGCACTTGCTTCTAAGCGGTCACACTCTTTGATGCGCAGGTGGGCAACATTGGTTATGGTGGTCGGGCTGTCCGCAAAAGCCGCAACCACGGCCACAGTGGGGACGAGGTCCGGGCATTTACCCATGTCAACTTCTACACCGTGAAGCTTTGAAGGATAGACAGTAACGCTATGCTCGTCGCTCTCAATTCTCGCGCCCATGGATTCAAGGATATACATGATAGCCCGGTCACCCTGAAGGGATTTCACTGACATGCCATCAATCTTAACAGGTTTGTCACCTACTGCCCCGGCAGCAAGGAAGTATGAAGCATTGGACCAGTCGCCTTCAACCCGGTATTCTTCCCGGTCAAATTTCGAAGGTTTAACCACGAAACGGATTTCACCGGGCTCAACCTTTTCAACTTTTCTCCAATCTATCTTTTTCCACACACCATTCTTCTTGCTCTGGACCTCAAACTTTATCCTGAAATCTTCCATAACATTCAGGGTCAATGCAACATAAGGCCATGAAACTGCCTTCTTCCCCACGACATTGATTACAGTTGTCTCGGCCGCGAGAGGAGCACCAAGCAACAGTCCTGAAATGTACTGGCTGGATTCTTCAAGGGAGATATCAATTTCTTTTCCTTTGAAACCGCAAGCTTCAAGAGTTACAGGCGGGTAACCCTGCTTATCGGAAAAAGTAACCTTGGTTCCCTGTGATTCCAGAGCGCTGGTCAAAGCACCTATGGGACGGTCATGCATGCGGGGAGTTCCCTGTACCCTGAAAAGTCCCTTGCCTGCTCCGGCCAGAGCTGTAATTAACCTGCAGGTTGTACCGGAATCACGCATCTCCAGCACAGCAGGTTCTTTTATGCCGCCGCGAGGACCACCAGCCATGCCGGTCACGGTAGTGGCTGTACCGTCTATGTTAAAATGTGCGCCCATGGTACTCAGGCAATCCATGGTCCGGTTGATATCATTACTGTCCAGCGGATCAAGGACCACTGTGGAACCTTCAGAAAGAGCTCCTGCGATAAGAGCCCTGTGAGACAGGGATTTAGACGAAGGGGCTTTAATTACAATCACGTTATCAGAAGTCATTTTTTATATTCCTGACTATTGTCATTTAAATTTATTACAAGCAATTCGACAAAGGCAAATACTGTGGAAAGTTTCCCTAAAACTTACTTCCATCCTGAGATCCTGCCGGATAGCAGCCGAGAATTTTAAAAGTCAGGCAACGATTTTTGAGATCTTCGATAAGAGCGGCATGTTCGTCAGCTCCGAGATCGCCTTGCAGGTCAACGAAAAACATATATTTCCACTTTTCGCCCAGAGCAGGACGGGACTCAAGCTTGGTCATGTTTATGTCATGACCGGAAAGCTCATTAAGGACCTCAACCAATGCACCGGGCCTGTCCGGGGTAGTGAAAAGCAGTGAAGTCTTGTCACGCTTATCTTCCTGACCGGGCTTAGGTCCGATAATAAGGAAGCGGGTCCAGTTGTCAGGGAGGTCTTCAATAGCTTCTGCGGCGATGTGCAGTCCCAAAAGGTTGGCCAGCTTAACATGCCCGACGGCTGCAACAGGCCCGTCACTATCTGCCACCAGCTGGGCTGCTTTTGCAGTGGATTCCACAGACACAAGCTCTGCGCCGGGCATGTTGGCCCGAAGCCACCCGGTGCATTGCTCAAGTGCCTTGGAGTGTGAATAGACAGTTTTGATCTCGCTGATGTCGGCCCCTTTAGTCATAAGACCATGGCTGATACGATGGTAAAGCTCGGCCTGAATGAAAACCGGGTAACGCATAAACAGATCAACATTCTGCCCGACCGTTCCCTTAAGCGAATTTTCAAGGGGAATGATGCCTAAGTCGGCTTCGCCTTTGGAAACGGCCACAAAAATATCTTCAAAATTGTTCTTGGGGAGCAGGTCGGCCTGACGTCCCATGTAATGTAGTCCTGCAAAATATGAAAAAGTCCCTTCGGGGCCTAGATAGACCACGCGCTCAGGCCTCTGTAACCTGCGGGAAGAAGAAATAATTTCGCGATAAATTGCTTCAAGGTGCTCGGGGGGAAGAGTTCCGGGGTTGCGCTCGATAAGACCGCGCAAAACTTCCTGCTCCCGAAAAGGCTTGAAAATCTGGTCTGATGATCCTGCCTTTATCGCACCAACAGCTAGAGACGCGGCAGCACGTTTATTGAGAAGATCAAGAATTTCAGTGTCGAGTGAATCGATTTCCACTCGCAAATCGCCAAGATTTTTTTTGCTGGACTGTGACATTTTTTATTAATCCTCTGAAATTTCTTCTTTGATACGCATTCCGAAATGGCGTCCTGCGTCATCAACGCGGCAAAGTATCTGATCGCCTTCTTTCAGTGTTACGACACTGACAGGCTCACCGTCGCTACTGACAACACGAATGGTCTCCGCATTCTGGAGAAACACCTTGCCGGAAACAGGTCCTTCGGGGGTTTCAACTTCAGCGCTGATCAGCAGCATGGGACGGATTTCAAGCTTGCTGCGACCAACCACGGCAACAGACGTATTGCCGTCCTTGTCAACTACAAGCACCTCGGACCCGGAACGTAATTCTTCAAGATAAGTGGTTTTATCACCGGGCGTAAGTGCATAGGCATGGACGGCACCTGCATTTACCCTGAAAGGACGCGCCGCAACGTAGGGGTTTGATTCTGTTTCAGCATGTACAAGAAAGGTGAAGGCGGAAGAATTTCCGGTCAGAATACCCTGCCCTTTCTTGAGCTTGGAAGTGGTATCCACGCAGACTCGATGAGCCAGTCCGGCAGACTCGATTTTGGTAATTGTTGCTTTCTGTAATTCCATCTTGCCCTGCGAGAGTTTCAGTTCGGCTACGATCTGTTTAAGATCGGCAGCACCTTCGGGAGTGACCACGATGGCGTCGGCTCCACGCTCCATAACGGAAGCAGCAAGTCTTGCGCGTTCGAGAGATTCAGCTTCAAGGGCGAGGGCGTCAATCTGGGCAAGCAGGTTTTCAACCGGGATAATTTCCCAGCCGGCTGCGAGGCAGACATCTTTGCCTTTTTTGTCAAGTTCCACCGCAACAGCTTCATCCGCTTTTTCATTGATAGCTACGCAAGGCATATCTTCGGGTGTAATTACGGTAACACGGCCTAGGGATTCAATGGTCTCTTTGTCTTCCGGTGAAGTCAGGATCGCGTCCACACCGGACTCCAGAGCGAGGCTGACAAGATTCTTCTCGAAGGGGATGGCTTTAAAAATAATTTTTTTCATTTTGTATTCCTGAATTTCAACCTAATGCTGGCAACTATTCGCCAATGTGCGCGAGAGCGTTATCTACAGTTTCGTCGTTGTGAACAATCATGTGCAGGGCTTCGACAAGCTTTACACGGTTTTCATGCTGGAAGACATTACGGCCAACTGAAAGTCCGGCACCGCCCGCCTCAATGGAATCGGAAACCATCTGCAGGAAATCACGGGTTGAATCGAGCTTAGGACCACCGGCAATGACAACCGGGATACAGCAGCCTTCGACCACATCTTTGAAGGTTTCAATATCCCCGGTGTAGGGAACTTTTACGATGTCAGCTCCCAGCTCTTCGCCTGCGCGTGCGCAATGGGCAACAACGGCGGGATCGAATTCATCTTTGATCTGGGGACCGCGGGCGTAAACCATGGCCAGGACCGGAACTCCCCAGCTGGTAGCTGCGGAAGCAACTTTGCCGAGATCGGAAAGCATCTGCGATTCGGATTCATCACCGAGATTTACATGAACTGAAACAGCATCGGCTCCAAGACGAAGCGCGTCTTCAACAGTACCGACAAGTGTTTTTTTATTAGGCAGGGGGGAAAGGCAGGTGGATGCGGAAAGATGAACAATGAGACCAACGTCACCGCCTTCTTCACGGTGGGAGCAGCGGACCAGGCCTTTGTGCATGAGTACGGCATTGGCTCCGCCTTTGACCATATCGTTAACCGCCCGGCGCATGGACCGCAGCCCTTTGAGAGGTCCGACACTTATACCATGGTCCATGGGTACTACGATTGTCCTGCCGGTATTACGGTTTACGATCCGCTCCATTCTTACGCTTTTACCAATCTGCATTTTAATATCTCCCGAAGTTTGCCTCTAAGTTCTCCAAGATCCGCTTCCCTTTGGCGACCCGTGTTAAAAAAAAAGGGCCGCCGGCGATTCTTCGCCTGCGGCCCTTTCGTAGAGGTCGTTTGCTATGTTTCTTTTTTTACTTTTTGTACAAGCAAACCTCCACCCGACCACAAGCGTGGGTGCACCAAAAATAAAAAAAGTAAAAAAAGTATGAGAGGCCAGTGCCTAGGGTGTTGAAAGTCTGCATGAAGTGAACTTAACCGGGTATCGAAAAAATTGTCAACAACTTTATTTATTTTTTTACCTTCATTAATATAATAAACACCATTTGTTATTTTTATCTATGTTACAGCTTGTCACAAAATATAATATTTACCTTTTTGTTATTTAGACCACATTCAAATACGACAAAAACGTTCAGAAATACATTTTTGTAATCGACATTTTTGAGTTATTTTAAAAAAATACAAACATTTCAATATCTTATATTTTTGGCACAGTCCCTGCTTAGTGAAAAACATCCTTGAAGCAATCAACACCCCTAAGGAGGACTGTATGACTATTAAACGTTCGATGGTAGGCCGCAAAACCACGGCCCTAGCAACTCTCATGCTCCTGGCAGCACCTTCCGCAGCTTTCGCGGCAGAAGAGGCAATGTCCCAGACCCACGGTAACATTCTTTGGACCCTTCTTGCCGCTATTCTCGTATTTTTTATGCAGGCAGGATTTGCATGTGTCGAAGCTGGATTCACCCGCGCAAAGAGTGCCGGTAACATCCTGATGAAAAACTTTCTCGACTTTGCAGCAGGATCAGTAATCTTCTTTCTTTTCGGATTCGGACTTATGTTTGGCCTTGATGCAGGCGGCTTTGTCGGAACCTCCGGATTCAGCCTCGCCGGAATCGGGCTCACCGATCCTGACTCACAGTGGACCCTGACATTCTGGTTCTTCCAGTCTGTATTTGCTGCAACCGCGGCGACAATCGTATCGGGCGGTATTGCTGAACGGACTAAATTCAGCAGCTATATTCTCGTAACCTGCATCGTGACCGGACTTATCTATCCTATCTCCGGGCACTGGGCATGGGGCTCTCTCTGGCTCGGCGATTCCGGTGCTGGCTGGCTTGAAGGCATGGGATTCATGGACTTCGCAGGATCAACCGTAGTTCACTCAGTTGGTGGATGGATCGCCCTGGCAGGTGCCATGGTACTCGGCCCACGCATCGGTAAATATACTGCGGACGGTAAAGCAAAGGCTATCCCCGGCCATAACATTCCCCTGGCATCACTCGGCATATTCATCCTCTGGTTCGGCTGGTTCGGTTTCAACCCCGGTTCCACCACCACAGCTGACGGCTCCATCGGTCTCATCGCCGTAACAACAAGCCTTTCCGCCTGTGCGGGTACCCTTGGTGCAATGTTCACCTCATGGTTCAAGTACGGCAAGCCCGATATTTCCATGACCTGTAACGGCGCTCTGGCAGGGCTTGTAGGTATCACTGCTCCCTGCGCAACCGTAACCCCGGCAGCTTCCCTGATCATCGGTCTTATCGCAGGTGTGCTGGTAGTTCTCTCCATCGAGTTCATTGATAAAGTACTCAAAGTCGACGACCCGGTTGGTGCGGTTTCCGTACACGGTGTATGCGGGGCATGGGGAACTCTGGCTTGCGGATTGTTCACAACTCCCGCTCTCAACGACGGAGCAGGCGGCCTCTTCTACGGCGGCGGATTCGCACTGCTCACCCCTCAGATCATCGGCATAGTAGTATGTTTCTTCTGGGCATTCGGAATGGGTTACCTCGCTTTCAACATCGCCAAGGCAATCATGGGTGTAAGGGTTTCCGCTGAAGAAGAAATGAAGGGTCTCGACATCTCTGAGCATGGCATGGAATCATATAACGGCTTCCAGATCTTCTCCAACGAATAATCGAATCATCATAAAGAGAGGAACAAAATAATGAAACTAATCATCACATATATCAGGCCCGAATGCCTTACACCGGTAAAGCAGGCCCTCTACGCCAAAGGAATCTACACCATGTCGGTAACCAACATCCTCGGCTCCGGTAGGGGAGCGGGATTCACAGAAACATACCGCGGTGTTGTAATGGAAGTTAACCTGCTCAAAAAAATACGTATTGAAATCGGACTTGCTGAAGATAAGGTTGAATCTGCTCTGGAAGCGATCAAAACCGGTGCTCAGACAGGCAAAGAAGGAGACGGCGTAATCTTCGTGCAGGACCTGACCAGAACCATCAGAATCAGAACAGGTGAAGAATCACTTTAACTGATAAGGGTTGGCAACATAACTCTTTAAGAAAAACCACTCTAACCCCAATTATTGTACAGCAGGCCGGGTTTAGCATCGGCAGCTAAGCCCGGTTCATCCCCAAGTCCGGTGACCACCTCCACCGGACCAAGATGGTCGGAAGGGACTTCCCACCCTTCCGGCCTCTTTTTTTGAAACATCTATAAGCTCAAAGAAATTGAGATTAAAATCAGCTTCCAACGGCTTAGGCCTAATCACCATTAGAACACAAATAACTTCCAATAGATTCGCTTCCATGCTTACAAAGCACTTAATATATTCAGACGAAGCCATGGCTATGAGCATCTCTACGCCAGCCGCCGAAGGCAACCACAAAAAAACGACTGCATTATGAATAGTATTTTAGATTTCTCCATAAAAGAACTGATTGAGCAAGATTGTCTCACTACGGTATTGCAGCCGCTCATTTCAATGAACCGTAAAGGCTTACTTGGCTTCGAGGCCCTGACCAGAGCTGTTCACCCCCGCACCGGTGATACCATTCCTCCGATTACACTTTTCAGCATGTGTGAGGATTTTGAGACCTTAACCCTGCTTGACCGGGCCTGTCGTAGAAAAGCCTTTGAAACATTCGCCCCAATCTCAAAAAAGGACCGCTCCCTGCTTTTGTCGGTGAATATTGATGCGGCGATCATCAATGAAGAGACATTCGGCTACGGCATAACCGGTAAGATGGCAAAAAAATGTAATATTCCTGCAAGCAATATCATCCTTGAAATCATCGAATCCAAAGCAGGAAATGACAGGGCACTTAGTTCTTTTGTTGAAAAATCCCGCGGCTACGGATTTCTTATCGCCCTTGATGATGTCGGAACCGGACACTCCAATCTCGACCGCATTCCATCTCTTGAGCCGGACATTATCAAGATAGACCGCTCTCTGCTCACTGGTATAAATGAGTATTTTTACAACAAAGAAGTTACCCGGTCACTGATCAACCTGGCCGAGCGCACCGGCAGTCTTCCGCTGGCCGAGGGAATTGAAACCGTTGATGAAGCGCTGACTCTGCTCAGTATGGGGATTGATGTTTTTCAGGGCTATTTTTTTGGACGTCCCATGCCTGCGGCAATAGCTGCCAAACCTGATATTACTCCGATTAAATATCTCGGTTCCCGCTTCAAAACGCACGTTCTTGAGAAGATCAACCGCCAGAAAATAATGGAAAAAAGCTACAAAAAAATGGCTGTAAAGCTTTGTGAAGTACTCAAAGACGGCACACCCAACACAGCTGACTCCGCACTTTCCGCCTTCATTACCGAGAACACGGCCATAGAATGTGCATATATTCTTGATACCAACGGTATGCAGATCTCCGAAACAATCTGTAATCCGTATAAATTAAAAGAAAGCCGTCGGCTCATCTACCAGCCGGCTCCACAAGGCGCAGACCACTCCCTGAAAGAATACTACCTGACCATCAAATCAGGGAACAGCTGGCATACCACAGCTCCATACATTTCGCTGGCGTCCGGCAACAGCTGTGTTACTGTTTCTACCCAAATGGACGACACACCTCTGTCCCCTATCCTGTGTATTGATATCAGCACCCGGTAATCAGTCCGGCATTTTAATAATTACTATATTGCAAGCGCTTAATGATTGGCATATTCTTCCTGCCTCACTAAAATCAAAGGACCGGGAAGATGAATAAAGACACCCAGGACGGACTTGTATATGCCGCAGCCTCCTTCATCATGTGGGGGCTCCTGCCAATCTACTGGAAATCACTTGAAGCAGTTCCAGCTCTGGAACTTCTGTGTAATAGAATTGTCTGGTCGCTCTTTTTTGTTGCAGCTTTGCTTTCCTACAAAAAACGCTGGGCAGAAGTAAAAACCGCCCTTGCTGACAAAAAAGGTAAAATACTGCTGACCCTGAGCAGCTGCCTTATCGGGCTGAACTGGTTTATTTACATATGGGCAGTTAATCACGGCCATGTAGTGGATACCAGCATGGGCTATTACATGACTCCGCTGATGAACACCCTTCTCGGCTTCATATTCATGAAAGAAAAATTGAATAGACTGCAGTTCATCGCAATCATGTTTGCGGCTTGCGGAGTAGCATATTCAATAGTTGATTACGGCCACATTCCGTATATAGCCCTTACTCTGGCTGTATCTTTCGCTTTTTACGGCCTAGTTCGGAAAATAATGAAAGTCGAGTCATTACCGGGACTTTTCGTGGAAACAGCCATACTGACTCCCATATCTGCTGCATACCTTATCTGGCTGGCTTTTTCAGGTGAAATCAGTATATACAAGATAAGCATCTTGGAAAATATCCTGCTATTTGGAGCAGGTGCAGCGACATCTCTCCCGCTCATATTTTTTGCACACGGCGCACGCAGGCTTCGGCTTGTAACACTGGGTATGATGCAATACATATCCCCCTCGCTGGCGCTAATGCTCGGAGTATTTGTTTATAAAGAACCTTTCAGCCCTTCCAGACTGGTCATTTTCGGGCTTATTTGGATGGGGATAGCGGTATATGTTGCTGATGGCATGAGCAAAAATTTCAAGATCAAGTCTAAGATCAGCAATTCATTGAAATAGCTTAAATGCAAACCAGTAACGATAGTACTGGAAAATCAGCCCGGAGCCATCTTTGATTCTATCTGCTAAAACCAATTTCTTTATCAGTAATTGGGTCCCTCTCAAACTGATTATTCCCTTAATTCTAATTTTAAGCACTTCCATCTACCTTTGCGTTAAACTGGACACCATGTCCATTCGCGATCAGGAACGTATATTCAACGAACAGCAGGCCCTTCAGGCCAAACTTACCGCGACAGCACTTGAAGACAAGCTCGACGGTATTGTGAGTTCAACGACGACCCTTGCCGACTATTCTTTAGTCGATTTTATAGAAGGCAGGCGCTCAGCCAAATCAATCAAAAGGCTATTTAAAATCCAACAAAATGACTTTGACCCGCTCATGATCTTGAGCTTTTATACTGCCCAAAAAATCGAACTGCTTACTTCCGAGATAAACTCCCCTAAGCTTATCCGTGCCCACCAAGTGGCTAAGGGCTGGACTGAAAAATACTTCTCTGCGGTTTCTGGCATGCGCTCGGGATTCTTAACAACAGTACCAGTGATTGATGAACAACTGCGCTTGGCCGGAATCATGCTCCCGATTCTGGTTGAAGACAAATTCGCGGGACTGCTGACCATAGTCATCGATCTGGACAAAATAACCGAAAAATACATGATGCCCCTTCAGTTAGGGAGATACGGGTCAGGCTATATCGTCGACGGATCTGGGACAGTATTATTCGACCAAGAATCTGAAATAATAGGAAAGAACGTATTCGAACTCCACAAAGAATACCAGGACGTGATAAAAATTGATTCACGCATGCTGCATGAACCGAATGGAGCCGGGGAATATTCCTTCACAGTCAAACGGAACAAGTTTGTGGAGCGCAAACTTGTTGCATGGGCAACAGCAAGACTGGGGGAAATGAAACTGATTGTCGCCATTTCCGCTCCTGAAACAGATGCCACAAGCTTTATGTCCTCCGCCAAGGCAATACGTGCAACGATGCTTGGTTTCATACTGATCCTTATCTTCGCCATTATTTTCTTTTTTTACTACTACAATTCGCAACAACTGCTTATTAGCCAGAACAAGGAGTTACGCAGCAAGGATAATTTATTTGAAGCTATAGCCGGAAATGTACCGGGCATAATTTACAAATGTGAAATAAGCCAACCTTATACAATGCATTACATCAGCTCCAAGATTGTTCGGGTCACCGGCTACCATACTGAAGACTTCCTCAAAAGCGGAAAAAGCCTGTATTATGAGCTTGTACATCCCGAAGACCGTACTGCGCTCAAAAATGAAATAAGCAAAGCTACTGGCGACAACTGCTCATTTGAATATGAATATCGAATCATCCACAGTGACGGCACGGAACGTTGGATGTATGAAAAAGGCACAAAACTTCCTGAAGAAAACAGTATGGTTGGATTCATTCTCGATATTACTGATCGCAAATACAGAGAAGAAGCTTTAAGGTGTGCGGAAGAAAACTACAGGACGCTGTTTACAACCGCACCGCTCGGCATTTTCCAGACAACACCACAAGGAAAATTCATCCATGCAAATAAGAGGATGGCTTCTTTTTACGGATATGATTCAGTCCAGAATTTTTTAGATGGGATTACAAATATTTCACAAGACTGCTATGCCTGTTCCACCGAGCGGGACCGTCTCATTACTATCCTGGAAAAATTCGGCCATACAGATAACTTCGAAGCTGTGCATAAGCGCAAAGACGGTACAACCTTCTGGGCCAGTGAATCCATTATGGCAAGAAAAGATGAAGAAGGTAAAATCGTGCGCATCGACGGGTTCCTCCTTGATATTTCAGGACGAAAACAACATGAGGAGATCATGCGCCGTCTGGCCATGTTTGATAGCCTGACAGGACTTCCCAACAGAGTACTGTTTGACGACCGTATGAAACAGGCACTCTCACACGCAAAACGAAACAGAATGAAAGTGGCTATCCTCTACGCTGATCTTGATAATTTTAAACAGGTCAATGACGAGTTGGGCCATATGGCCGGGGATATAGTACTTAAAGAAGTGGCAGGAAGATTTAGTGATTGTCTTAGAACAAGCGACACCCTTTCGCGCATCGGCGGAGATGAATTCATTTTTATCCTGCAGGATGTAGGGACCCGTAGTGAAATAGAAGTGGTAGCCAATCGTATCATCGAATCCATGCGACCTCCCTTCTATGTTGGAGAAAAAATTTACCGAATGGGTGTCAGCATAGGGATAAGTATATATCCTGAGGACAGCGAGATCAAAGAACACCTGATCCGAATTGCCGACGAAGCTATGTATAAAGCTAAGAATAGAGGTAAAAATAAATTTTCATTTTAACCAGCGCAGAAGTTTTACAAAAAAAGCATATTTTCAGTAGCATACCGCGCACATAAAGAGTTCAATCAGTTGTATTGACCCCACATACCGATATGCTAAAACTAGACGCAAAGGGTCACAACGTGCCGGGTATTTCCATGTGCACTTTCTCCACCCTTAATATCACAAATACACTACTATTCTTTGGAGAAAAAAATGAACATTCGCATTGAACACGATTGCATAGGACAGAAGGAAGTTCCCGAGGACGCTCTATACGGCGCTCAAACCATGCGCGCATCAGAAAACTTTCGCATTACAGGAATACCCATTTCACACTATCCTCATATTATTTATTCAATGGCCCAAATCAAGAAGGCAGCCGCGCTGACCAACAATGAACTCGGCAATCTTGATGATGAAAAAACAAAAGCCATTGTCTTTGCCTGTGACGAACTGCTGGCAGATAAATATCATGACCAGTTTGTGGTCGATATAATCCAGGGTGGAGCAGGCACATCCACTAATATGAATGCCAACGAAGTCATAGCCAACATCGGGCTTGAGTATTTAGGCTTCAAACGCGGAGAATACGATAATCTGCACCCGAACATTCACGTAAACATGGCCCAATCCACAAACGACGTGTATCCAACCTGCCTCAGACTGACATTGATAGCCAAGATGGATCAACTTATTGAGGACATGGAATACTTACAGGAAAGCTTCGCTGCCAAGGGTAAGGAATTTTCACACATTCTAAAAATGGGCCGGACCCAGCTTCAGGATGCAGTGCCCATGACTTTAGGTCAGGAATTCACATCCTACGCAGTTACGGTCGGTGAAGATATCGAACGCGTTCGTGAAGCTAAGGCCCTTATCTGCGAGATCAACATGGGCGGAACAGCTATCGGCACTGGTCTAAACGCACCGCCCAAGTATGCTCAGCTGGTTACCAAAAAACTGAAAGAGATCAGTGGATTCGATCTTGAACTGGCACCTGACCTCGTTGAAGCAACTCAGGACACAGGAGCATACGTGCAGCTTTCGGGCGTGCTAAAGCGCGTAGCTGTTAAAATTTCAAAGATCTGCAACGACCTGCGTCTGCTTTCTTCCGGACCGCGCTGTGGATTTAACGAAATCAACCTTCCGCGCATGGCACCCGGTTCCTCCATTATGCCCGGCAAGGTCAACCCGATTATCCCGGAAGTGGTCAACCAGATAGCTTTCACTGTCATAGGCAGCGATGTAACCGTAAGCATGGCGGCAGAAGCCGGACAGTTGGAATTGAACGTGATGGAACCTGTTATTTCAGCCAGCCTGCTCAATTCCCTGACCATTATGCGCCGGGGTTTCCGCACGCTAGCCGACCGCTGCATCTCGGGTATAACTGCTAACGAAGATGTCTGCCGGGGTTATGTGGAAAACAGCATCGGGCTGGTTACAGCTCTCAACCCCTACATCGGCTACGAAAAGTCAACCGAAGTAGCCAATGAAGCGCTCACCTCCAACCGGTCAGTATACGAAATCGTCATTGAAAAGGGATATATGTCACAGGAGGATCTGGACAAAGCACTTTCCCCCGAAGCCATGGTTAACACCCATCCGCTGAGTCTCGTCGAAACAGAAAATTAAAAAACAAGCCCGCGCAACATCGGTTGCGCGGGCTTGTTTAATTTCTGCCGTAGCTGAAAGTACGTTACACCACATCATTTCTGCAAAAAGCGGAAGATAATTCTCATGTTCCGCTTCTCTTTAAAATTCGGTTTTATTTTTTACTTTCCATTCGCCGTACTCTTTCTTCAAATGAAAGAGTGAGTTTTCTTTTATCTGATGCGGTTGCATATCGTAGATGACAGTGTACTCCCCTTTGACCCAAAGCTCCACTTCTGACGGAGTAAGCGTTCGGATGCTATATCGCAGACCGGATGTTGAAACAACTGCTTGCTGATATTTCTCCAACACCCCTCGCCTGACCAGCATATCCCGGAAACTCTCGAACGTGGAACTTTCGAGCATGAATTTGTCCTGCGTATGCATGCGAGGATATTCCTCATTTATGGTCACAAAATTAGAATAAAATTTATCAAAAAAAGCTTTGAGCTCATCAAGAACAACTTTCTTTTTTTCCAGCTCACTCATTTTTTGGTAAAGAGCTTGCTTCTCTTCAACACTCATCTTGCGAGTATTTAGCACCACAGCTTCACCGGCAACAGAAGTATCCAAAGGATCTTTCTCTGTTGCTGCAGCCGCAGCCAATTCCTCAGGAGTTATACGGTGGTATTTAATGACTACCTCCGCAAGCCCTGCATAATCCACATTTTTCTGCTGATAAACTGAACGGACTTTGATTCCCAGACTGGTGGTAGGAAACTTGCGAATTCGTGGGCCTTGTTTAATATCTGAGTCAATTAGAGTAAATTCCTGCCTCTGACCACCGGAGAAAGAAACTGATACATCTTTAATCCGGTTGACCTTGCCCATCTTGCCACCAGCAACTCCATTCACAATCTCAACGGAATCCACAATAACCTGCGCCGGAAAAAAGAACTGCACCCACTCCCCGGCCCCACTTCCTTCGCCGTCCTCTATCCAGCCGGTAGTACTGTTTCCGTCAGTAAGATAACTGCTATCAAAGACTGTTTCCCCGTCGATGGAAACAAAGGAAGAAGTCCGGACATGAAAGGGTTGCGCGAGCACGATTGATGGAATGCACAAAAAGAAAACAAGAAATATTAATTTACGAAGCATGTATTGATCTCCGGAGGAAATAGTCTTGAAAGAGCCTTGCTGACCGGAAAAATTATATCGGAAAGGTTATGGGCTGAAAATAAAAAAGCCCGTCTTTCTTAGGGAAAACGGGCTTAAGAGCAACTAGATTGCTCAGAAAAGACAGTCAAACTATATATTGACTACCAGCGGGGGCGCGGTGCGCGAGGCTTCGCTTCGTTAACCTTGAGGTTACGACCGCCGAAGTCTTTACCATCCAGAGTGTCGATAGCATCCATTGCGCCAGCGTCTTCCATTTCAACAAAACCGAAACCACGGGGACGACCGGTTTCTCTGTCTTCGATGAGTTTAACAGATACAACTTCACCGAAAGCTTCGAAAGCAGCGCGGACTTCGTCTTCAGTTGCAGACCAGGGCAGGTTACCGACATAGATGTTCTTGGACATTAAAAATTCTCCTAAAAAGGTGTAAAAAACTTTCACGCAAATGCGTTAGGTATAATAGAAAGGAGCAGCGTACAAGATGCGTACACGGCTCCTTGATATACCTGATAAACTAAAACCAACTTCCTTCCAAGAGGCCGTTGGCAACTGAATACACATTTTGGCGACTTCCATATAAAAGTCAAGAGAAATATTTAGAAAATAAATAATTTCTACACAAAACCAAAATAACATTGCAGCAAACCATCTGATTATACTTTAGAAAAACGTGAAGGACGGCGTTTTCTCCTTGGCGGACGAGCCGTTTTACGCTTAGCACCTTCATCCTGGGAGCCTTTAGATTCTGCGGATTTACGCTTCGCTACAGGGCGTGAATCACGTTTTTCATCCGAATGCTTTGCCGAAGCGCCGCTTTGTCTGCGTCCGGAGCCTGGCTTATTTCTACCTTCAGATCTGCGCTCTTCACCGGATCTGCGTCCGTCAGCGGATTTGCGTCCTCTGGACGGCTTACGATCCCCTGATATTTGAGTCTCTTCAGTATATTTGATATCTCCGCCGGACTTGCGTCCATCGGTGGACCTGCGTTCCCCGGCAGACTTGCGTCCCCCAACCGGTTTACGGCTCCCGGCAGGTTTGCGCCCTCCCGCAACTCTGCGACCTTCACCATTTGACTGGTCCGTATGGGTGTCAGGCTTCTCATAATCAAAACCTTCCATGGTGCGGAGCTCTATGGAATATCCCACGGCCTTTTCAATCTCGCGCATGAGTCGCAGGTCATCTCGGGTGACAAAAGATAATGCGCTGCCGCTACGCCCAGCACGTCCGGTCCTGCCGATACGGTGGGTATATGTTTCAGCAGTGTCGGGAACATCAAGATTGAGCACATGACTGATGCGGTCGCAGTCAATTCCGCGTGCCGCAATATCAGTCGCCACCAAGACCCTGAATGTTCCGTCCCGGAATCCGTCAAGGGAACGCTGACGCTGGTTCTGGCTCATATTTCCCTGTAAAAATGTTGCCTTATGGCCCCTTGCGACAAGTCGGCGGGCAAGATTCTTGGCCTTATGCTTGGTCCGGGTGAAGACCAAAAGACTGTCGTAGTCTGTTTCCGCAAGCACCTTAAAAAGAAGACTGTTCTTCAGATGCTGGCTGACAGGGTAAAACGCATGTTTCACTGTGTTGGCCGGGGCGGTATTCGCAACCTGCACTGTTGCCGGACGGTACAGCATTTTGTCCGCAAGGTCGCGGATATCATCAGGCATGGTTGCGGAAAAAAGCAGGTTCTGGCGGCGCTTGGGCAGGCGGGACACAATCCTGCGAATATCAGGCAGAAACCCCATATCCAGCATACGGTCGGCCTCATCAAGGACTAAGGTCTCCACCGTATCCAGCTTAATAACCCCTTGATTCATAAGGTCCAACAGACGTCCGGGGCAGGCGACGACGACAGAAGAACGCCGTACGGCCTGAACCTGAGGCATAGCTCCGACACCGCCAAAAACAGCGGCACTGCGTATTCCTGATTCGACGCCAAGTTCCATAAAGTTTTCATGAATCTGCAAGGCAAGTTCACGGGTTGGTGCCAGCACCAACACCCGCACCGGACCTTCTCCGGAAAATTTATTATCCAGCAGACGCTGCATTATAGGTAAAGCAAAGGCGGCGGTTTTGCCTGTTCCTGTCTGGGCAAGGCCCATGACATCGCGGCCTTTGAGAACTTCAGGAATGGCTCTATCCTGAATGGGGGTCGGCATTTCATAGCCGCAAGCATCGATTCCGGCCATGATGCGCCGGTCAAAAGAAAATTGTTTAAAACTCACAAATATATCCAGTAGTGAAAGGACTGTATCTGACGGCTGCGCGTGACGGCACCCGTGCTGCGGAATTTTTATTCCGAATACTTAATAATCTCAGGGACGTAGGGGATAAGGGCTTCGAAAAGCGAAGCAGATTTCCAGATAAAAAAATATGATCTTTGCATGCGTCCAGTCACGCCGAGTTATGGAGTTAGTGACTTATTATATAGCAAATGTAAAGAATAAAAGTGCAACAATAAAAATTCCGCAGCACCAAAGCACTGCGGAATTTCAATATTCAGATCAACATCCCGGGAGGGAAGTCTTATTAGTAGCGGTAGTGATCGGGCTTGTAGGGACCGTCGACATCGACACTGATGTAATCGGCCTGTTCCTTGGAGAGAACATCAAGCTCAACACCAAGACGTGCGAGGTGAAGTCTTGCAACTTCTTCGTCGAGCTTCTTGGAGAGGATCATAACTTTAGGTTCGTAGTCATTCTGGGCGAGGTCGATCTGTGCAAGAGCCTGGTTGGTGAAGCTGTTGGACATTACGAAGCTGGGGTGACCTGTAGCGCAACCAAGGTTTACGAGGCGGCCTTCAGCAAGAACGATAACGGATTTGCCGGATTCCAGAACCCATTTATCAACCTGAGGCTTGATTTCAATCTTCTCAGCCTTGGGACTGTTTTCAAGGTAGCCCATTTCGATTTCATTATCGAAGTGACCGATGTTGCAGATGATAGCTTCATCTTTCATACGGGCAATGTGCTCACCCTTAATCACATGATAGTTACCGGTGCAGGTAACGAAAACATCACCGCGCTCAACAGCCTTATCCATGGTGGTTACTTCGAAACCTTCCATGGCAGCCTGCAATGCGCAGATGGGATCGATCTCGGTAACAATAACACGTGCACCGAAACCGCGCATGGACTGGGCGCAGCCCTTACCGACATCACCATAACCCACAACAACCACGATCTTGCCGGCGATCATAACATCAGTCGCACGCTTGATGCCGTCAGCAAGAGATTCGCGGCAGCCGTAAAGGTTGTCGAATTTGGATTTGGTGACGGAATCGTTAACGTTAATAGCGGGAAAAAGCAGTTCGCCTGCTTCCTGCATCTGGTACAGACGGTGTACACCGGTAGTGGTTTCTTCAGAAACACCGCGCACTTTTTTCGCAATAGCTGTCCATTTACCGGGAGCTTCCGCGAGAGAAAGTTTAATGCGATCCAGAACGCACTGAAATTCCTTATTATCGGTCTTTTCATCAGCAACGGAAGCATCTTTCTCAGCCTTCACACCGTGGTGGATAAGCAGAGTAGCGTCGCCACCGTCATCAACAATAAGGTCAGGACCGGACCCGTCAGGCCAGGTCAGAGCCTGCTCGGTGCACCACCAGTATTCTTCGAGGCTCTCACCCTTCCACGCGAATACCTTAGCAGTTCCGTTGGCTGCGATTGCTGCTGCTGCATGGTCCTGAGTAGAGAAAATATTGCAGGATGCCCAACGGATATCAGCACCTAGGGCATACAGGGTCTCAATGAGCATCGCGGTCTGGATAGTCATGTGCAGTGAACCCATGACTTTGAGGCCCTTAAGGGGCTTCTCTTCACCATATTTTTCACGGATAGCCATAAGACCGGGCATTTCACGCTCGGAAAGCTGCATTTCCTTGTTACCCCAGTCGGCAAGGGAAATATCAGCAACTTTGTAATCAAGTTTCGGATCTACTTTAAGCATGGAAACCTCCATCATTTTAATTTCTCTCAGGCAGTTTAAAAAATCAGCTGCCCTAATTTATTTTTTTGTTGCTATGCATACAAGGACTGTCAGTCCTTCATTTACTGGATAACGGCGAATATCCACGGACCCGAGTCCTGCGTCCTGCATCCATCCGCCAAGCTCTTCTTCTGTGAATCCCAGTCTGCGGTCACCGAATTCGCTGCGCATGCGCTCGTTGGAATGCGAAAGGAAATCGGCAATTACCAGCTTACCGCCGCTGGAAAGGGTCCGGGCTGCTTCCGCCACAGCTTTGTCCGGGCGCGGCAGGTGATGCAGGACCATGGAAATAAAAGTCAGGTCCGCTTCCCAGTCGCGCAGAGGCAGGTGGGTCAGCTCACCAATACGCAGGCTCACATCAGGATGGTTGCCCAATCGTTTCTCGGCCAGTTCAAGCATCTTGGGAGAACTGTCCACCCCTATGACGGTTTTACATTTGGACAGCAGGCTCTCCAGCAGGGAACCGTTTCCGCAACCGAGGTCTACGCCCACATTGCAACGTTCCACAAGGGTCAGCAGTTCGCTGTCCAGATTGAATTCACCGAAGACATCGCTCTGCAAGCGTTCCCAGTCTTCAGCAATTTCATCAAAAAATTTGCGTGTCTCCATGTTACGCTCTGCCAGAACCTTTGCTACACGGTGGCGATCTTCTTCGACCTCCGGTTCATTTTCTATGAGCCAGCTGATGGATTCTGCAAAACGATTACCGCTTCCTGCGCGGGCCAGACGGTAGAAATTCCAGAGACCTTCCCTTCTGGATTCCAGAAGACCGCTCTCATGCATAATTTTCAAATGCCGGGAAACACGCGGCTGGGACATGCCCAAGACCTGCACAACTTCACCAACATTAAGTTCATTATCCCGCAACATGGCCAAAAGCCTGATACGAATCTCATCGGACAGTGCCTTGCTGAATTTCAAAATTTCCATCATACACCCCATCGGCAAAACATAACGACATCTTTATATAACAAAAACTGAATAGGCACTACCCCCCGACAAGGGAAGCGTCAAGCACTAATATTATACATAGACGCATAAAACCGAAGACGGACTGGAAAGCAACGGAGTTAAGACATATTCTCGCGCGACAACATTGGTATGATGTGAATTGCCTGAAAACTTTTGCCAAGATTAAATTTAATGTATAAAGAATCTTCACCGAGATCATAACAGGTATATCATATAATATGGCAGCAAAAAAAAAATATAACGGTCCCCGCAAGCATGTCTTTCATCCCCGGCAGCGCAAAATACGCCACATGGGAGAGGCCATGGGCGACTATGTTTCGAGCATGGACGGTGAGTATAAACTCATGATTCCAAGGCTTTGGAAGGCATGGCCCGAGTTGATGGGCGAACTGTCCGAGTTTGCCAAACCACTTGGGCACCGCAAGCGGACATTGATCCTTGCATCGGAAGACTCAGTGGCTGCTCAAGAGCTGTCCTACTTTGCCCCGGAGATCCTTGAGAGAATAAATTCATTTTTTGGTAAAGAAGTCTTTGACAAGGTACTGTTTGAGCTGCTAAACGGCAGGGTTCCATTGGACGGGTACGAATTGAAGCGTACTGAGTTCAAGGACGCCAAGATCAAGAAACCCGGCAAAATAGGCGGGTTGAAAGACAAATTTGATCCAGAATCGGCGGTCGGAAGATGTTATCTGAAATACGTCCGCCTTTTTGAAAAATCATAAATTTCAGGGCACAAAGCCCACTTTAAGGAGGATTATATGAGCGATGAAACCCCCACCCTCGAGAGCCTGGAACTTAGCAAGCCCCTCGAAAAAATGACCATCAAAGACCTGCGTCAGCTCTGCATTAACAAAATGCCCCTGATCGCCGGTGCTTCCGGTATGGACAAGGAAACCATCATTTCCAACATCAAGGAATACCTTGGAATCGTTGAAGAAGAAGGTGCAGTTTCCCCTTACAAAGATCGTATTCTTTCCATCAAAAGAAAGATGAGAGAAATGCGCATCGAGAAAAAAGCTGCAGGTGGCCGCAAAGAGCGTAGCCAGCTCCGCCGCAAAATCAACAGAATGAAAAAACAGACTCGTGCTCTTGCTAAGTCTGTATAATAATTTTATTTTCGAAATACGTTAAGAATTTCGAAAATAGTTGTTGACAAGAAGAGCCAATCCAAATAAACACTCTTCTCGTTGCTGGGACATCGTTCAATTGGCAGGACGACGGGTTCTGGTTCCGTTAATCAAGGTTCGAGTCCTTGTGTCCCAGCCAACAACAAAATTTTATGAGATGCGTCCCCATCGTCTAGCCTGGCCCAGGACACCTGCCTTTCACGCAGGCGACAGGGGTTCAAATCCCCTTGGGGACGCCACTCAATAAAATAGACTTGAACTGCCAGAACAAGTCTTACAAAAATCCGGCTTCACGCTAATCGGCCATAGTGAAGCAGGTAAATATTCAAGATGCGTCCCCATCGTCTAGCCTGGCCCAGGACACCTGCCTTTCACGCAGGCGACAGGGGTTCAAATCCCCTTGGGGACGCCACGAAATTTCAAAGCCCGATTCGCAAGAATCGGGCTTTTCGTATTTTAAAGCAAAACAGCAGACAGCGGTATCCCCTATCCACAAAGCTGCTTACCCTTCTTATAGTAGGCAGCCATTTCATCATCAGGAACCATGCTCCCGCCTGTACACCATGCGAGATGGGTAGCCTGTTCCATTTTCCCGATCAGGTTATGCCGGGCAAGATAATCCTGATCAGCCAAGACTCTGATGATACCGGGAACTCCGGCAAGTGCTGACGGTTCCAAAGCCATTTGTTCGGTATCCGCTATCATGGCGAGAAACAGATACAGATTCTCGTCACTGACTGTAATTACCCCATCCAGAAGTTCATGCAGAGTTCGCCCGACAAATCCGGAAGGTCGCCCGACAGCCAAGCCATCAGCTGCGGTCAGGTTATCTATTCCGAAATCCTGCACACTCACCTCATCATGCAATCCGGTGTATAGTCCTAGCAGCATGGATGGAGAATGGGTTGGTTCGGCAAAAATACAATGCACATTGTCTCCGAAAACCAACTTCAAACCAAAAGCAACCCCGCCGGGCCCACCGCCTACACCACAAGGGAGATACGCAAACAAGGGATGCCCCTCATCTACCACAACCCCCATTTCATCGAACTGCTTTTTCAAGCGTCCGGCGGCAACAGCATAACCCATGAAAAGATTGATCGAGTTTTCATCATCAATGAAATAGCAGCTCGGATCAGCAGCAGCTTCGCGGCGCCCTTTGGCTACAGCCAGACTATAATCAGATTCATATTCCAGAACGTTAACACCTTTTGAGCGCAACATATCCTTTTTCCATTGCCGTGCATCAGCAGACATATGTACACTGACTTTAAAACCAAGCTGCGCCCCCATAATTCCTATTGAAAGACCCAAGTTACCCGTCGATCCAACTGCAATGGAATGCTTCCCATAGAAAGATCGGAACTTTTCTAAATCAATTATCGAGTAATCATCAGCTGTAGTCAGCATCCCGGTTTTCAGGGCCAACAACTCGGCGTGTTTCAGAACTTCATAGATTCCCCCACGAGCCTTAATGGAACCGGAAATAGGAAGGAGATTATCACACTTGGCAACCAACCTGCCCCTGAGAGTCAAACTGTACTTTTCTTCCAGTGCCGCTTTCATGGCAGGAATTTCCCTGACAGGAGACTCTATAAGACCTCCAGCATCAGCTGTTTCAGGAAAGACCTTGGCAATGTACGGCCTGAATCTTTCCAATCTATCCACGGCATCCATGACACCAGCTTCGCCAAAAGGTATTTCAGCTGCCGCATCAGCAACTTTTTTAATTTCGGTATTAAACCAGCTGACCTCTTCACACCAGACCAGCTGCTGTATAATCGAATGAAGTTCAATCCACTCATCCACGCTCTTTCCGCCATATTTTTTAGCAGTCACTGTAATCACCTCAAGATAAATTGCGTCATTAACTAAGGAATATAATATGTAAACAATTAATAACAGTCACTCCACTCTTCTCTTTTTTTAAAAAAAATTTATTTTCTTGTTGACAGCAACCTCAAATATACATAAAAGGTTTTCTCGCTGCTGGGACATCGTTCAATTGGCAGGACGACGGGTTCTGGTTCCGTTAATCAAGGTTCGAGTCCTTGTGTCCCAGCCAGCAAAAATTTTTAACCCGCTTCATAAAGTATCAGGCTGCTGAAGCGGGTCTTTTATACAGATGCGTCCCCATCGTCTAGCCTGGCCCAGGACACCTGCCTTTCACGCAGGCGACAGGGGTTCAAATCCCCTTGGGGACGCCATCAGCAAAAACGACTTGCCAGTCAAGTCTACATATAGAAACCGGCTTCGTAAAAAGTGATTCAGGCCACTGAAGCAGGTACATATTTAAGATGCGTCCCCATCGTCTAGCCTGGCCCAGGACACCTGCCTTTCACGCAGGCGACAGGGGTTCAAATCCCCTTGGGGACGCCATCAGCAAAAACGACTTGCCAGTCAAGTCTACATATAGAAACCGGCTTCGTAAAAGTGATTCAGGCCACTGAAGCAGGTACATATTTAAGATGCGTCCCCATCGTCTAGCCTGGCCCAGGACACCTGCCTTTCACGCAGGCGACAGGGGTTCAAATCCCCTTGGGGACGCCACTTTTCAAAAAAAAAGGGTTGAATCGAAAGATTCAGCCCTTTTCTTTTACTTTCTGTACCAGCCATATCTAATGAACTCCGGTAATAACCCCAGCGCGCTGCACGAATTTTACCAATCCATCGCGATCAACGAAGATAGCCTGCGGACTGGAACCGACCTTCATCACATCCTTAACTTCACCTTGAGCACTAATCCGGTAAAGCCTGTGCTGTGAAGCGGACAGAACATAGAATGCATTTTTGGGGGCAGCGCAGAAACCGCTGATATGACCGAATCCATCCGAAAAACGAACCCATTCCCCATCACCATAAACAACATAAACAATCCCTGAATCCTGATCAGCAATATAGCGGCTGTGTTTGCCCTCCGCCACAAGCATCCCTGCGTCCGAAGAAGTAACACCGGACGCACATAGTATAATAACAACCAAAAGCACTGTAATCAGCCGACTTGCAAGACCTGAAATATACAATCCATACATTTTTAGAACCTCCAATTAGTATTTGATTTAAGATATGGCAAAGTATAATACTGATCCAATACCATTTAACTGAATATTGAGACCAAAAAGGTATCACTATGCGCATGCGTCAATTACGCTATTTTATCGCTGTTGCTGAAGAGCTTCACTTTGGAAAGGCGGCAGAACGGTTGCATATCCAGCAACCGCCGCTCAGCAGACAGATTCAAAACCTGGAAGAAGAGCTGGAAGTCCTGCTGTTCAAACGCAACAACCGTAAAGTCGAACTTACAGAAGAAGGCAAATACTTCTTGCAGGAAGCAAAAGAAATGCTGAGCATCATGGACCGCTCCAGAACAACTCTCCAGGCCATGGGGAATGGGCAGGCGGGCAAGCTCAAGGTCAGCTTTATTTATCTGGCCCTGTCTTCGACTTTCCCGCAGGTCGTGGGCGATTTCATAAAAAATTTCCCTGAAGTTGATGTCAGCCTCTACGATGAAAATACATACGACCAGATTAATGCGGTCCAGGAAGGAACCCGGCACGTGGGCTTCGTGACCATGAACCTTGTGGACACCAAGGGCCTTAAGTGCATGATGGTTCATAAGACAAGTACCTGTGCTGCTATTCCTGCCAGCCACCCCCTTGCGAAAAAAAACGTGCTGACTCTGGAGGATCTCTCGGAACTGCCCTACATATGCAGCACGGATTCATACTGCCGCATGCGGGTAAAAGAGATGCAGAAAATTTTCAACGAAAGAGACCTTGAGCTTAAAATAGGTATGCAATACGAACGCAAACACACCGGGAACGTATTTGTCGCTGCGGGACTTGGCTGGACGGTAATCAACAGTGATTCAGCAGGAACCATCCCCGACGGAATAACCCTCAAACCCCTTGAGATAGAGTTGCATCCCTTTGAGATAGGTCTGATCTGGAATCCGGAAAGAATAACCCCGCTGGTGCGAAATTTTATTGAGTTTTACAAGCAGCGCATTGAGGAATAATCTAATCAGGTTGTTTGTGATTGAATCAAAAACAACAGCCATTAACTGATTTACCTAAATAATTTCATATATTTTAAGAAGGACTCCACACATGCCCATCCCAACCCCGGAACAATGCGAGGGACTCCTCGCTTCCCACAACACCCCGGAAACAACTGTAATCCACTCCAGAATAGTCCGCGACGTTGCCCGGCGCATTGGGCGCGATTTAAAATGGCTGCGCGACAGAGGGCCCAATCTGGCCCTGATATCAGCAGGAGCCTTATTGCATGATATTGCCAAAGGTCAGGAAGACCATGCTGCAGCGGGAGCAACTATTCTACGGGAAGAAGGTTATGCCGAAGTAGCTGACATCGTTGCCGCCCATAACGACCTTGAATATTCCGGAGAACTTCCAGTTACCGAGAAAGAAATCGTCTTTATTGCCGACAAACTGGTCAAAGGTGACCAGATGGTCACAGTCATTTATATGTATGACCATAAAATAGACGCATGCGGGAATGATACCCAAAAGATAAATAATTTGAAAAGACGCAAAGAAACGGCATTGCGCATTAAGACATCCATTGAACATGAAACCGGTAAAAACCTTGAAGAGCTGGCAATTGCTGAAGATTAATTTTGCCACATATAATTTATAGCTGAACATCTCGTAATATAAATATATTCTGTAAAGATCAGCGGATTCACACTGCCCCGGTCCCACCGGGCAGGTGTACAATCTAAAATATCTAAATATATTTAAATGGTTCTGCGAATGAAACAGTCCCCTTGAGCAGTTGCCAAATTGTAACAAAACCGCAACAATTATGATATGTTGATCGTATAAATCCTATAAGGATAAACTGGCAGGCTGCCAGCCTTGCAGCAATTAACATCAGAGAAATACGGAGAGTTGTTATGGCAAAAAAAACTAAAATTGAAAAATATATACAGCCCGGCGAACTCCCGGCCTTCCTGCGTAAAATGGCTGACGCCCTTGAGGGCGGAGCACCCGAAGACGATGCATATCTGGTAATGATTGAAGGTTTCAAGAAGCTTAAGATCAATATTCGAAATGAGTTCGGACACACAGCCGTTAAAGTCACAGCCAAACCAATGCCTGAAGAACATGACGAGATCCCTGACGACAAAACAGAGAACTCCGCAGCAGAAGAGACTACAACGGATAAACCAAAATATAAGACCATTAAAAAAAGGATGAAAGCATCCTTCAAAGTCATCTTCAAATCCGTACATGCCGGCACCATTCCCCCTTCCGGTGTGGTGGAAGAATTCATGGCCGATTCACAGCTCATGGTCAGCTACGAAGGGTATGGTGATGAATATTATGATGAATACATGGAAGCATGTGAAAAATTCCAGCAGGCCTGCACCGACTCAGATGTCGAGGCAGCCCACAAAGCCTGTGACGAGATAAACAGCATTACCGCCCACTGCCATTCAAGGTATAAATGAGAGGATAAAATGACCGCAGAAGCATCCTGCCCCGCAGCAGTAAAAGTTTCCCCTGAAATTACTGACGAGGACCGCCAACGATTCCACGAAGTGATATCCACAGAGCTCGCCGACTGGCAGATTAAGCAGGTAATCACCCCGTCCAAAATATATCCCCGGCAGGAAAATCTGCTGGCGGCGCACTGGCATCCTGAATTTGTTCCGCTAAAGTATATTTCACAACGTGTTGAGAACATGTTTCCCAACGTGCACGACAAACTCATGATCCCCACCCAGCATAACGTGCTTATGAGCTACGGGGACTACACCGGGGTTGAAGTTGACTGCTATGCCAGCGGGTTCAACCAGAAAGTGCAACTTCTGCTCCACTTTGAAAATGAAAAAGTGCAGGAAGCCCACGTGCTGAAATCCATGCTGGCCCACACTTTTAAATACCGTTCATCTCAGCTTTTCCAATACATGGACACAATAACCAAACCGATTAAAGACCGCATTGGAAAAGCGGCCAAATCCACCGGCGCGGATGAGGATCTTGTGGATATGGTCCGGGTATACGTGACCAAGGTGCAAACAATGCTTGATGAAGAATGGTCCAGTGTCCCCCGTGATTCAATCAAAAACAAACTGCTGCGCAACTACTTTGATGCCATGCGTCCGAAATATGGCGACAACCTGATAAACCGTATCCAGGCCTACCTCAAGGAAGTCAAGAAACTTGTCAAAGCAGATTTCTCCTTGAAATTCTTTTACCGGGCAACAGAAGTAATCGAAGAAGCTCGTTCGCTTGGCGGATGCGTTGTCATTCCCCACCCTGAAGAATTCTGGCCCATTCTTCTTGCAAAATACGATGTTGACGGCATTGAGGTCTGGAACCCGCAATCTCAGCGTTACACCGAATTTCTGATCTCCGTGGTTAATGAGCAGAACGCATCACGTCCTGCCGGAAAAAAAGAACTGCTTATCTTCATGGGCGATGACTGCCATATGAGTGAGAAAACCAAGCCCCTGGAGACTCAGGACCCGATCAAGGCAGCCCGCGAAATCGGCCTGCAACCAGCATGGGACAACCTGAATATCAGGAAAAAGCTGATTATAGCAGGAATTGACCGCGCTTCGGTGATAGAAGAATATAAAATCCGTATGGCCGGTTAACTATAGATAATCTTCGTCATCTAATCTTTACAGAACTGCAATCATTCTCGTTACGCGCAGTGTTAATAAGCAGCGAAACATCCTATGGAGAAACATGATGGCTGGCGAAAAAAAATTTGTATTTGAATCACTGCAGGATGCGGAAACCATCCGAACTTTCCTGCAATCCCTTGTCGACGGATTTGAGTCCGGAAATATAAAACTTTCCACCAACGGCGATAATATTGAACTGCACCCGGAAGGTCTGCTTAATTTTACAGTAAAAGCTAAAAGAAAAGCCGGTAGCAATAAAATCAACATTAAAATCGGTTGGAAAGATTTTGACATAGAGGCAGAAACTTCTGACAAAACCCTAAACATCGATATCTAAATTATGCTCACATTTGAAGGGTTGGACGAAAACTTTAAATTCCTCATTATTGAGGTTTTAAATCAGCTTAAGTCTACGCGGGAATTTGTAAATACACCATCCCGCTCACTGTTCCGCAAAATAACATCACGTGATGACTACATCGATAACCTCAAAACTGTTATCGAAAACAAATCATACTCGCGAATTAACAGTTCCATTGACCTCGACACAAAGTTGCTGAATAAAATAAGGGCCATACAGGTTTCATCCGTAAATCTGGAACGAATCGGCGATCATTGCGTCAACATTGTCAACCAGATGGCTTATCTGGAAGACAAGGGACTGGTTAACCGCTACGAAAGCGCTGAAGCATTCGATATAATTGAAGGAACGGTTGCTAAAATCGCCGACGGCTTCAATTCTGAGGATATGCCTCTGGCTCTTGAAATATGCAAATCAGAATACCGTCTGGATTCACTCTACAAGGATAACTTCAACCGCATTATGGCTGAAATGGGTAGCGGGAAAAACATCCCTGACCTTGTTACCTGCCTGTTCATCTTCCGATATCTGGAACGGATCGGCGATTCCCTGCTGAATATCGGGGAAGCAATCATTTTTTCCATTCTGGGGGAGCGAATCAAAATTGAACAGTTCGAATCCTTGCAGCAGACTTTAAGCGTTTCCGGTTATGACGGGTCTTTTTCTGATATTGATTTTCAGGGAATATGGGGCTCACGCTCCGGTTGTAGAATCGGACGGGTACAGGCCAAGGGGGAGGACAGTACAAACAATCCCCCGGTGGCACAGGGAAGTATCTATAAAGAAGGTAATCTCGACAAAATCAGACTGGAAAAAACCAGCCTTGAACAATGGGCTAAACGTTTTCCGGGAATGGTTCCTGAAATTTTCGGTTTCCACGAATCCAAAGAAGAAAACAAAGGGTCCATGCTTGTCGAATTCCTGCCGGGCTGTACACTTGATACAATGATTCTGACTTCGGACGACAATGATCTGGAAAACGCCCTGTTCACCCTTGAACAGACTCTGCGCCATGTCTGGACCACGACTAAGAAAGAGCAATCAATCCAAACAACCTTCATGGCCCAGCTCAAGGCCCGTCAGAATGGCGTTTTGCAAGTTCACCCGGAGTTCCACCGCAGCGCATGCGTGATGGGTTCCGCAGAAATCATCTCCTCCGAAGACCTGCTCAACGAATGCGCAGCCATTGAAGAATCCCTTCCGGCTCCATTCACAGTATTCATTCACGGCGACTTTAATTGCAACAATGTTGTTTACAGCAACGACGATGAACGGGTCAGGTTCATTGACCTGCACCGCTCCCGCGACTTTGATTACATTCAGGACCTGTCAGTCTTTCTTGTTTCCGGATTCCGTATGCCGGTTTTCGAACGCCCTATCAGAAACAAGATCAATGCTGTAATCTCACGCATGTACAATTTTGCTGAAGAATTCGCTAATGAGAACAATGACCATACATGGCAGGCCAGGTTGGCTCTTGCCTTGGCGCGCTCCTTCTATACTTCCACGCGATTCGAATTCAACTACGCTTTTGCCAAGGAAATGTTCAACCGCTCCATGTTCCTGCTGGAAAAAATAAACCGCTACAGCGGGAAGTGGAACAAGTTCATTCTGCCTGAAGACATTCTTCACTACTAAATAAGCTAATAACAGGTGCCAACTATGAAGATAGGTGTAATAGGACTTAAAGGAGCGTGGTCTTCAGAGCAGCTTGCTAAAGCTGTAGCTGAGAAGACCGGCCGCGAAACTACAATTTTTGAAATGCAGGATGTACGCCTCGACCTTCCTTCCGGCCTGGCAATGGTGGAAGGAGAAGACCTTTCCACTTACGATGCACTGATCATCAAAAAAATTGGAAAGCAGTACTCCCCTGATCTGCTGGACCGTCTCGAAATGTTGCGTCTGCTTGAAGGACGCGGGGTGAAGATTTTCTCCTCCCCATACTCCATCCTGCGTGTTCTGGACCGCCTGACCTGCACAATCTCGCTACAGCTGGGCGACATCCCCATGCCTCCGACCACCATCACCGAAGACGTGGATCACGCCCTTGCCGCAGTAGAAGAATACGGAGAAGCTGTTTTTAAACCGCTCTACAGCACCAAAGCCAGAGGCATGTTCGTTCTTAAACCCGGACCTGACGCACGTAGGATCATTGAGGATTATCACAAAGAGTACAATACCATGTACATCCAGAAAACCATTGACCTCAATGACAGCGACCTAGGTATAGCTTTCCTAGGCGGTGAATATCTGACCACTTATGCCCGCTGTAAAACCACCGACTCATGGAACACCACAACCGTTAATGGCGGCAAATACGCTCCTATGGACCCACCTCAGGAAATCATAGATCTCGCCCGGAAGGCGCAGGCCATCTTCAATCTTGATTTCACCTGTGTCGATGTTGCCATTACCCCTGATGGACCATTTATTTTCGAGGTCTCAGCCTTCGGCGGCTTCCGCGGTCTGCTTGACGCTCGCGGAATCGATGCAGCAGCACATTATGTAGACTATGTGATAAAAAAGGTGGAAGGATAATGAACAAAAGCACAATCACCAAATCCGCAATTGTAGAAAAATACCGCACTGAATTCCCGGCCAAAGAAGCAATTTTCATCGACTTCGGTGGCTGCGTAATTGAAACCCGGGTCAACAGCTCCGAATTACTGGCTGACCTGACCAACTACTTCAAAGAATTTCTGATAGACGCCGAAAATGGCGATATCATGGTCACCGCCCACGAATGTCCAAAGACCGATCTCGGCCTTGAATACACAGTTAAGCAACCCGATCCGGGCAAAACCAAAATCAAAGAAGAATTCTACAACCTTTCTGACGGACGTGTTGTCTACAAGCGACTGACAGGAATGGTCTTTGTCTTCGGAAACGGCGATAACATCGCCATCGGTCCCTGCATTGAAAACTCCAATCAGGTCATAAACTTCATCAACAACCGTTTCATTGAGTACAAGCTTAACAAAGGTTCCTTCCTGGGTCATGCTGCTGGTGTAATCGAGAACGGACGCGGAATCGCCATGGCCGGTTTCTCGGGAATGGGTAAATCCACCCTCGCTCTGCACCTTATGAGCCGCGGCACTACCTTCGTCAGCAATGACCGTGTCATGGCAGAAGACAACGGCGATTCCCTTACTATGTACGGTGTAGCCAAACAGCCGCGCATCAATCCCGGAACAGCACTGAACAACCCGGACCTATCATGCATCGTTTCTCCCGAAGACAAGGAAAAGTTTATGTCCATGCCGAAGGAAGAACTATGGGAGCTTGAGCACAAATACGATGCTCTCATCGACGAGTGCTACGGAAAGGGTAAATTCATTCTCAAAGCTCCCCTCAGCGGACTGGTTATCCTCAACTGGCAGCGCGATAATTCCGAGACTATTGTCAAAGTTGTCGACCCCAAGGAGCGCAAGGACCTTCTTCCCGCCTTCATGAAAGGAACCGGGCTCTTCTACCTCCCTGATTCCCCTGAAAAAGAAAATGATCCCGAGGTTGACGCCTATGCGGATCTTCTGTCAAAGACCACGCTCATTGAAATCAGCGGCGGTGTGGATTTCGATAAAGCAGCAGATGTCTGCCTGAAATTCATGAAAGAAGGTAAGATTTAATTAATTTAAGCCTCCGGCAGCCCTGCCGGGGGCCGTACCCCCTTTTGTTATGGCTTCGCTGTCAGTTATCCGAAAGACGGCTTAATACGAAGCATATCTAAAAAGTCTTTTGAAAAAAGGGATGGGGTCTGATAAAGGAAGACACAAAATAATATGCGCATTAAGATTGAACGTGAAGTCATGGTTCCGGACCCGATCAAACTGGAGCGTTGCCGGAGAACTCCGGACCTCGGCCCGAGGATTCTTTTTTTCAGTGGCGGCACCGCACTCAAGAAGACTTCTTCCGTGCTTGCCCAGTTCACGCACAATAGCATCCACGTGATCACTCCGTTTGATTCCGGTGGAAGTTCCGCCGTAATACGCAACCAGTTTAACATGCTGGCTGTGGGCGACATCCGCAACAGGCTCATGGCCCTCGCGGACCAATCGGTGCTTGGAAACCCGGAAATTTACAGACTGTTCGCTTATCGTCTGCCAAAGGACGCCGGTGAAGAAGAGCTGCGGGCTGAATTTGAAGAAATGATGTGTTGCAGGCATCCGCTGGTCCGCAACATTCCCGCCCCGATGCGCAAAATCATTCGCAACCACTTTATCCAATTCGCTGACTTCATGGGCGACTTCAATCTGCGCGGAGCAAGCATAGGAAATCTAATCCTCACCGCCGGGTATCTTACCAACCGCCGCCACATTGATCCGGTAATATATATATTCTCAAAGCTGGTTGAGGTTCGCGGCATTGTGCGCCCGACTGTCAATAAAGACGTCCACCTCGCAGCTGAGCTGGAGGACGGAAGCTTTGTTGTCGGCCAGCATCTGCTGACCGGAAAAGAAGCCTCTCCCCTCAGCTCCGGTATAAAAAAGCTCTGGCTGGCAGAACATCTTGACGACTCCACGCCCTGCACTGTGCAGATCAGAAATAAAATGAAAGTACTGATCAACAGCGCGGAACTTATCTGCTATCCTCTGGGGAGCTTTTACTCCAGCGTGGTGGCCAACCTGTTGCCTGTAGGAATAGGCAAAGCCATCAGCGATACCCGGTGCCCGAAGATTTTTACTCCAAACACTGGAACGGACCCTGAACTGAAAGGACATTCTCTTACGGACCAGATTCACAAACTTCTGTACTATTTACGTAAGGACGATCCCGAGAACATCACTGTCAGCGACGTGCTTAACTTCGTCCTAGTTGACTCAGTGAATGGAATATACCCCGGCGGTGTCGATAAAAAAGAGATCAATAAACTCGGTATTCAGGTGATTGATTGCGAGCTTGTCAGTGAAGAAAGCACTCCCTATCTGGACCCGCTCCTTCTTTCACAGGCCCTGCTCTCACTGACCTGAGGACCGCATAATAAGGCAGGTACACAATGAGTAAAGACGGAAAAGCTAAAGTAAGCTTGAAAAAAAAAGTCGGCCATGAAGAGGCAGTTACCATTCTGGAAGATCTCCTGAAAGGATTTAAAACAGGAAATATGATCTTGCAGAACGGGGAAGAATCCATAACACTTAGTACATCTGATAAAATCAGCTTGGAAATCAAAGCCAAAACTAAAAAACTGAAAAACAAGCTCAGCATAGAGCTTTCATGGAAAACGGATTCTCTCGAAACCGATGATTTCAGCATTACTGAAGCTGTGGATGAAGCTGAAACGGAACAGGATGCTTCCACAGCAGATATTTCCAATAAAGCCAAAGTCATCAAAAAAGCAGAATAATACTCCCTTTTACTCGCTATAGAACTCCTCTCCGAACGTGCGGTGAGGAGTTTTCATTTTAAAGACGTATCGCATTTCTACTAGCCAAAACATGCGCAATACTTATTCTTATGTGTAATTCAATTCACATTCAGAAAACAGGAAACAAAATGTTACCAGTTATAATTGATCCCGAACTCTGCAAAGCGGACGAGCTTTGTGTGCATGTATGCCCCCTTTCAGTTTTAACTATAGAAAAAAAAGGTCTGGCACCGGCCGTTCACCCCAAAAAGATCAAATACTGTATAAACTGCGGACACTGCATGTCAGTCTGCCCCACCGGGGCCATAACCTTAAGTGCGTTTGAAGGCGAACTGGCCATTCCTTTCACTAAAGAAGAACTTCCCGATTACAATGAAGTGGAAATGCTGATCAAAACCCGTCGCTCTGCCCGCAAATTCACGAAAAAACAGATCAGCACCGCTGACGTGGGTGAACTGATCCACACCGCAGCTTATGCACCTTCAGGGCACAATGCTCAGACCGTTTCATGGACTGTTCTGGATAGCCCGGAAAAAGTTCATGAACTAGGAGAAGTCGTAGTTGAATGGATGGAGGAAATGGTCAAGCAGAAAAATCCGCTGGCGAAAAAACTATTTCTGTCCGGACTGGTCAATGCTTGGAAAAAGGGTAACGATGTCATCTGCCGCAACGCACCTGCGGCTATAATCGCATGGGCCCCAGAGCAGGGAATTACCCCGCAGGCCGACACTGTTATCGCCACCAACACGCTTGAACTGGCCGCCCACGCCAAAGGATACGGAACATGCTGGGCCGGGTACGTAGTATTGGCCGCTGCATATAGTCAAAATGTACTGGATTATCTGGCCATTCCCGGCGGCCACATGGCCTACGGAGCATTGTTCATCGGGCACCCGGCAACAAAGTATCGCAACATCCCGGCCCGGCACAAAGCTAATCCGGAAGAGATTAACGGTAAATGGGTCTTTCGAGCCCGTCCCAATGCACATTAAGAATCTCATTTGATAAAAAACCATAACTATGGGCACTTAACGCAGCTATTTGCCTCATGGTTTTGCTAAAATAAATAAAGCCTGCAATATCGCGCACGATATTGCAGGCTTTAAGCTGGGCAGCATATAAAATGTATAGCAAAATTTTATCTTAAAAAGAGAATGTGTGATGGCCGTAGACTAAATACGTTTACCCGGCTTAAAGGCTGTACTAAGGAATTTTGGAGTAAACAATCTCAGTGGGTTGCGCACAAGAGTATCGGGCATGAAATGATACCAGCGGTATCCCAGGCGATGGTAGACTTTTTTTGCCATACATCCATACCCGGTCTGTCTTGCTGCCCATAGGGCTGCATCACGCTGGCAGCGGGAAGAAGCAACGGCTTTGAAGATTTTATCGCTGAAACCTTTATCGACCAGCATTTTACGGATACGCAAATATTCCCTGTACCGGCTGATAATATCAGCCACGGAAAAAAAAGCCCCGGTCACCCAGCTCATGGCGATTGCCGCAGAAGTGATAAAACCAAAACTGTGCCCGTCACGGTAAAATTCCGCTGCAAGCCATATCAGGGTTACGACCATACCGAGACAAATCCCCAGAACAAAATGAGGTAAAGGGGCCACACGTAAATAGTTATATTTTTTCTGTGCAAGAGCCTTTAGCATCACAATCCATCTGTAAAAAAACTAAACAACCTACGCCACAGCTATGGATTTACCATTGTAATAAAAACCGTTCAAGAAATACCGGGTAAAAATAAATACCGTAAGCAGATCGAATCAGTATTAATTTTCAAATTTAAGACCTGCTGACATCCGAAATTTCAGCCAAAAGATCATCCACATTAAAAGGCTTGGTAATGCGTGAATCCATGCCGCTTTCAATGCATTTCTCCAATAAGTCAGCCCCTACATTAGCGGTAAGTGCCACAATCTTGACCGTGGAATGGGTTTTACGGATTGCCTTGGTTGCCTCAAAGCCATCCATTACGGGCATCTGAATATCCATAAAAATTATATCGAAATCTTCTGTATCAATGAAAGCGTCGACAGCATCTTTGCCATTTTCAACCATCAGATAATTTGTGATTCCATTCTTCTCGAAAATCTTGCGTAGCAGGATACGATTCATTTTGCTGTCATCCGCCACAAGAACCTTTAAGGCTGAAAAATCCTTAGCCGGGGGAACATCCGCAACGATTATCGGATCGACGACATCCGAGCAGACCTTAACGGGCAGGGTAAAAGAAAACAGAGCTCCCCCCTGATCATTATTACCGGCCGACAATTCACCGCCAAGATGCTTGACCAGCTTGTCGCAGATTGACAGTCCCAGCCCGGTTCCACCATATCGTCTGGTGATGCTTGGATCAGCCTGAACAAAAGATGTAAATAATGAATCCACCGCATCCTCAGGCAACCCGATACCGGTGTCTGAAACCTCAAATGAAAGGTAAGTTTTACTATCTTCGCCAGAATGGTCGGCAACACGGCAACGCAGTGTCACACTGCCTTTGTCAGTAAACTTGACCGCATTACCCAGCAGATTAACCAAGACCTGTCGCAATCTGAGACCATCCACGCGCACACAACCCGGTATTCCCTCTGCATCAAGAATAACCTGCAAGGGCTTATTCCTGGCTCCCACATCAAACATATCGCGCATATCCTGCAAAAATGCCGGGAGATCCATGCTCTCCTCATTCAGCTCCATATGCACTGAATCTAGTCTTGAATAATCAAGAATATCGTTAACAATAACAAGCAGACTATCGACTGAAGAATTAATCAACCGCAGGTTTTCCTGCTGCTCGGAGGTTAAATCGGACCTTTGCAGCAGCTGAACAATTCCTTTTACCGCATTCATTGGAGTCCTGAATTCATGAGTCATATTTGCCAGAAACCGTCCCTTGGCCTCATTGGCTTTCTGTGCTTCTTCCCTGCTTATCCGAAGCTCCCGCTCAATCTTCTTTAATTCAGAAATATCTTCAACAGAAACAAGAATCCTACCCCATGACCCCTCAAAACCAGGAACAACATTGAGATTAAGTATAAAGGATTGCTTATTCCCATCAATACTTGCAAAATTAAACTCACCGCGATGACGCTTTGCCCCTTTTAGCAAGTCAAGAATAATAGTCCTATAGATGCGCCATGAATGTAAGGTAACATAAGGAGTAAGCCCGGTTCTTAGTAATTCCTCCCGGGAATCCTTGCCGAAAAATTCTAGTGTTCGGTTATTTGCATCAATAATATTGACCAGCTTTAAGCAACGTCGAAGAGAGGATGCATTTGAAAGCAATTCTTCACGGATAACAGGAAGCATGTCAGGACCATATGAATCAAGATGTTTCTTGAGTTCCCCCATGTCCAATTCCAAAAGGGCCACAGGAGAGTTCTCAAATAAAGACCGAAATCTCCATTCACTCTTCTGCTGCCTTTCCTCCGCCCTTTTACGGCCAGTTATATCAATAACAAAACCCTCAACATAAGCGGGGATTCCCGGTTCAGATGCCACCAGCCTGAGGTCGCGAGATGTCCACACAGAGCTTCCATCCCTGCGCAGGCACTCAACTTCATATGAAAATACCTGCCCGGAAAAGCGCAACATCTGTACGACACGCACCCAATCCGCATGGTTCAGATAAACCTGTCTGCTCAGATTTTGAACACCCTCAATAAGCTCTTCACCGCTACCGTAGCCATAAAGCTTGGCAAGCGCTTTGTTGACTGTCAGATATTTACCCTCCGGTGTCGCCTGAAAGATACCTACCGGAGCGTTATCAAAAATATCTCTGAATTTTATTTCTGCCCTATGCCTCAAGGCATCGGCAAGTTGCCTGTTTTTGACTTCCTGCTCAATCTTCCTGTTCTTTAGACTGACTTCCTCATATCTCTTGGCGGCTTCCTGCATGCGCGTTTCATAAACTTTGCGAGCCAGAATAGACCGGATCAACCAAATGTTGCCGCTCACGATAAGCAGGAAAGTAATAATTGAAAGCAGATATTGCATCCGCAAACTGAGGACACCGAAGAGCCTCTCTTCCTCAACTATACTTATGATACTAAGCGATGTTCCCTGAACCGGCGATGAAATAGCGAGATAGTCCACTTTGCGGCCATCATTTCTACCTTTTAGCACGGTCAACCCTGTCCATTCGTGAAGGACATCCATGAGTAGAAGTTCCCCGCTGAGTATAGCGGAATTATCGGAAACAGCCATAACTGTTGATCCGACATGAAGAAAATCGCTACCTATTGCAGGCGAGACTGTCATAAAGCTTAAGCTACGGTGCAGACTTTCAGGTCTCGTCCAGCCGACAACTGTCCCATTGCCGCCTGAAGAATCCACCGGAACGCTGACAACTATAGCCAGCTCTCCTCCATATTCTCCGGCAAAAAAAGCAGGAGTTCCATGCCGGACCCTGAATCTCTTCAGCCCGTTTATGGTAGCGGCCAGAAAACAATCAGCATCCGAGTCTAACAGAGTATCACCATTCTTATCCAGTATGGCGATACGTGAATAAGCCCTCTCATCCCCCACAACACGCTCGGCAAGATCATGTGAGAGCCGTGCACATAGATCCTGAACAGGAACAGGGTCCTGAACAACCGCATTGCGCCCGCCATCATCCAAAAGTTTCAGAAGAGATTGCAGTGACCCGCTGGTTGCAATATTTTCAAGCTCGGATACACGGTTGGAAAAATAAAAGCTTACAGCCATGGCCCTTCTGGCTGATTCCCCGACAAATAATTCCCGGGCCGTATTTCGGACTTGTAATTGTGAGGAATACCCGATCCATAATGAAAGCCCGACAAATCCTGAAAACAGGGCGAACGCGCAAAACAATAGAATACGGTATCTAAGGTTTTGCGCTCCTGATCCGGGGCTGCTTTCATTTTTCTTTATCAAATCGGGCATTTTCTGGAAGAATTATTATTTGTTAGCTAATAATTAAAAATAAATTACACCAAATAATCTTAATTTATATAATATAAACCTAAGTAAAAACATATACCGTAATTTGAAGTATTTCCAGTATCTAATACCACACTTACTCACTTTTATCTGAGTCGTTTATTTTTCGCACCTAGCTTGACAATGAAAATCATTTTCATTACAAACTAATCTAAACCTCAACCATGGAGTAAATCATGTGTGCAGCCCTCATAGGTGGAATGGACAGACTTAAAAGAGATTACATTGTTTCAGCAAAGAAAAAAGGTGTAAAACTTAAAGTCTTTACCGGAAAGGAAAATAAAGTTTCAGATAAGCTGGGAAATGCCGACCACGTGATCATCTTCACCAACCAGATTTCCCACGCAGCTAAAAAAGATATCGTTAAATACACCAAAGCCAAGCAGATTCCTCTGCACATGTTTCATTCATGTGGTGTCAGCACACTTAAAAACTGCCTTGAAAATCTGTAGTAACTACAGTGAGCAGGAAATCTACGGCGGATAAGACGGTTTGGAGACAGTCTTTTATCCTGCCGCAGAAACCGGCACGATATTGTTTTACCCCGTGCCTGCTAATCACGCAGGGAACGGAGCAATTCAATATTCATTTTATCAAGTTTAAACTCCGAATCATCATCTTTAGGAGTCTCAATTACTTTGGGAATGGTCGAAAAACGCGGATCGGTTACGATACTGCGAAATCCTTCGAGTCCTATGTAACCCTGACCGATATGGTCATGACGGTCTTTATTGGACCCAAGCTCCTGTTTGCTGTCATTGAGATGAAAAAAGCGTATGAAATCGAGGCCGATCAACTTATCAAATCGATCAAAAACCTCAGCGCAGGACTCAGCGCTGCGCAGGTCATACCCGGCAGCAAAAGCGTGACAGGTATCAAAGCAGACCCCCATGCGTGAAGTATAGCCGGAATCTTCCAAAATAGTAGCCAACTCGCCGAATCGACTGCCAAGGTTGGTTCCCTGACCGGCAGTATTCTCAATCAGTACTTTGACCTCTTCTGTTTCCGAAAGAGCAATAGCCTTATCGAGGTTGGACACATACCTTTCAAGGGCTTCCATTTTGCCTGTCCCCAGATGAGAACCGGGATGAGTGACCAGATATTCAATTCCCAGCCGCTCAGTACGTCGCAATTCCTCGGCAAAAGCCTTCACGGATTTAGCAGCTCCATCCGGTTTCGGGGAGGCAAGATTGATCAGATAGGAATCATGAACGCTGACAGGATAGTTGCCCCACTCTTCCCTTAATTTCTTAAAATTCTCAATAACCTTCGCTTCAAGCGGTTTAACATTCCATTGACGCTGGTTACGGGTAAAAATCTGCAACGCTGTCCCCCCGACAGACATTATCCGCTCAACCGCCTTGTCCACTCCGCCGGTAATAGGCATATGGGCACCGATATACATAACAATTCCTTATTTTCAGATTTTATTAATTCTGCAATCCTCCGGTTTCGGCAAGCTCCATAAGCACCGGAGCAAGCAAACGCGGGTCAATCAGTCCTCCAGACTCATCGGAAACAAGTCTGCGGTCAATTACTTTCACGGGTAATTTTTCCAAAGCAGAAAAATCCTGATTTTCCTGATATGTCCCATTTTCCGAATCAATAAGGATGTAGTTCAAGGTCCTGTCAAAATTTATATATGCAGCACTGTCCATGCGTAAAACATCAAGAATGCGCTCAACCTGAAGGTTAATGTCATGTCCTAGAAGCTCGGGGTCAAATCCCATATTGGGGATAAATATCTTCGGGCATTTTTTTGCTGCAACTGCCTTCCCCAAACCTTGCGGGGACAGAGCTGCCAATGTGCTGGAATAAAAGCTGCCCATGGGATAAACTATCAAATCCGCACTGTTAACAAGGTTAATGGCAAGAGAAGAGGCATGTACAGAACGCGGCCAGGGATCATCAATCCCCGAACATATCCACATTCCTTCAATCGGCGAACTTACCGGATCGCTTTCCTTACCCGTAAAATGATGCTGGCCGGCCAGAATCTCACCGTTCATCAAACGCACCGCCAAATGACCGTTATCCACTGTTGAAGCCCTAACGATTCCCCTTACACCAATCAGTCGTGAAAGCTGTGCTATGGACGGAGCCAATATCCGCTGGTTGGCTATGAATCCAGCCGCAAGCACTATGTTGCCAAGACTGGCATTAACCGGATTAAAGCTGTCACCGACAAGCTCAATGAATAACGCAAAACGTTCCGATATAATTTTGCGCACAATTTCAGAAAAACCATCCATCAGCGAGTGAGAGCCATTAGCGAGATGAGCAAGCTGCCCGTAAAGAGCTGTGCGGTCCGCATATAGAGGTAAACGGGTGTTAAGCATGGCCACAATATTAGCCTTCTCGTGGCTGTCAATATCAGCAAGCGCAAGCATGCGGTTACGCACATCTCCCACCGCAGGCATGTTAAGTACTTCACGCAGCGCAGCTGAACTGCCCCCGGAGTCGAAAGTGGTTATTATATACGCACACAGCGGATTAACTTTCGCCAGCTCGGAGGCCAGCCCGTTCAAAGCAGATCCTCCGCTGAAAAAAACAATCGACGGATGCGTTTTCTCCACCTACTACTCCTTACTTAATATACAGTTACAGGTCACAAACCGGACACACGGCAATAATTTTTTTAACTGAGCCATCCCCGTTCATTTCAATCAACAATCTTCCATCAGGGATACGGCGACTATGAATCCTGAGAACACTGCGCTAAGCCGCAGGGGTTAAACAATATGAAGGAAAAAACATTCAAAGCAGTGGCTGAGTTGAATACATCACTCGTTTTCCTTGCAGGCAGCCACTCTTTGGATTACCACACATAATATTTACAATTACAAATAACTTATAATTTCCAATAAACATAATCCAATATCACTAATATGAAAAATATTTTTATAAATATCCACGGATTTGGTTCTTCCGGTGCAAATTCCAAAGCCGCCGCGCTCATCAAAAACTATCCTGACCATGAACTCATTAGCCCCGACCTTCCCGCAGATCCTCTGGAATGCCTTGAAATTATAGATGCGATTGTAGTCGGAAATATTGAACGCCCCATAGTAATGCAGGGATCATCCATGGGCGGACTTTATTCCATGATCATGCATATACGCCACGGCGTGCCGGCACTGCTGATCAATCCGGCGCTAACTCCGGCCACTTTGGTCCGCAACAGACTCGGCGAAACGTATGAATTCGCTAACGGAGACAGCATTGTTATTGCGCAGGAACATGTGGACCGCTTTGCAATAGCGGAAAAAGAACTGGAAGAAGGGATAACAGAAAACAAAATAAAGCAGGGGCACCTGCTGGCCTTGATCGGGGAGCAGGACGAACTGCTGGACCAGAACATCATGAAATCTATACTCAAGCGCGCTGGAGCCGAAATCATATCATATGACAACGACCATCAATTTCAGGGCTATGATGAAGTTTCCCTTACGGATGAAAGGGTAAAAGAATTTCTGCTTAGTGGACGCGGTTAATCCGCCGCGTCTTCGGAATTACCGACAGGCATAAGTTCATTCATTTCAATGATGTATCCATTCTCAAGATTATTCACTTCCTGAATGTAGGTCTTGAAGGTCAGATCCATGGACGGCTCGGTAAATTTATGCAGACTGTAGGACGGGGTGGAAAGAAATCCCCGTCTGGCCTTATGCTCGCCACCCATGCCCGGGTCATACAAATTAATTCCGTTAGCCACGGCCCATTCAATGGGAACGTAATAACAGAGTTCAAAATGCAGGAAACGCACTTCTTCAAAACAGCCCCAATACCTTCCCCAAAGCTTATCACCGGAAAAAACGAACATTGAAAGGGCCAAAGGTTCTGGATCATCACCGCGGTAAGCAACGGTGAACATCAAGTTCTCGCGCATATCCCGCTTTAAGCCTTCGAAAAATTCCGGAGTAAGATATTTGCAACTCCAAACCCCGAATTTGTCATTCGTTGACTCGTAACACTGAAACATAAGTTCAAAATGGTTGTCCGGTATCTCATACCCGGTCATGGTTTCCACCCGGATATTTTCGCGTCGCAGAGCCTTTCGCTCACGGCGAACCGTCTTGCGCCTGTTACTGTTGAGAGTCCCAAGCCAATGGTCAAAATCCCGGTAGTCATGGTTTTCCCATACGTAGCCCTGATGCTTCCAGGCTGCATATCCAAGAGACTCCATTTCTGTAACCCAGCCCGGATCAACAAAGTTGAAAGCACAGCTTCCAAGCCCGTTTATGGAGCAAAAACGATCAAGGGTTTTACATATCAGGCTGCAAATCTTTTTAGCCGGCACATCAGGTGAAATAAGGAAACGATATCCGGAGGCAGGGGTAAAAGGACTCATGCCCACTATTTTGGGAAAGTAGGTAATGCCGCCCTTTTGTGCCACTTCCATCCAGACACGATCAAAAATAAACTCACCTTCGCTCTGATCCCGCACATAAAGCGGGGCTGCTGCGATAAGTTTACCCCCATGACGCACCAAAAGATGGGCTGTAAGCCAACCGCTCTCCGGAGTGGCACTGCCGCTCTGCTCTATCAGCCGCAACCATTCCCATTCCAAAAAGGGGAATTCCAATTCCTTGGCAAGGAGATTCCACTCATCCCGGTCTACCCCGGTAATTGAAGGAACCCATGTTATTTCAAGACCGTCTATAATATCAGTCATATTCAAATCCTAAGACTACCCACTGATCTTTACTGCAAAATCTTTTGAAACAGAAAAATAATCGGCTACCCACTCCATGAAAACTCCTGCCGTGTTAGAATAATCATCCCTGTTCCAAACCATAAATATATCCATACACGGGAAATCATCACTGATGGGAACCATGGCAATCCCCTTGCGCGAAACTCGGCTGTTATCGGGCAGAAAAGTAACTCCCATACCCGAAGAAATCAAAGCTGATGCCCCGGAAAGACCGGAGATCTCCTGCCGAACCTTGGGAACCAATCCCCTTGAAGAGAAGGCGTCCATGATTGAATCATACAGATCCGGCTGCCCTGTGCGTGGAAACAAAAGAAGGTTTTCCTCAGCTATTTCACTCAATGATACGCTTTTTTCCGTGGTAAAGATATGATCTTCAGGCACGGCCAGAACATGTTTTTTTGAAAACAATTTAATAGACGAAAGCCCGTCCATGGCGTGCAGGTAAACAGTGGAAAAACCTACATCGAGTTCACCAGACCTTATTTTTTCCAACTGAATCGAAGCACCGAACTGGCTCAACCGGACTGAGACTCCGGGATACCTGTGACTGAAAGAGCGCACAGCTTCAGGCAGCAGACTATCCATGGCGATTTCCAGAAAACCGACCCGCACATTACCATATTCACCTTTGGCCATTCGTCCGGCAGTAGAAACAGCTTCTTCCACCTGTGCAACAATATCCATAGCCTGTTTATAGAAATAACGTCCCTCATTAGTCAGCCGTACATTACGGCTGTTACGTTCCAGAAGGCGTGCGCCGATTTCCTCTTCCAGTGCTTTGATCTGCTGCGAAAAAGGCGGCTGGGCTATGTGAACCCTGCGGGCAGCCCGGCCGAAGTGCAATTCTTCGGCAACGGCAATAAAATATCTTAGTTGTCTTAATTCCATGCTTTTAATCCACGTGCCTTTATTGAACAATAAATCCTGTATAATTACAATATTAATGTATTGAATACCAAAATAAGCAAAAAGTTTGATTGCATTTTTTTTCCGGTTAAGCCAACCTCAGCACGCATTATAATAACAAGGAGCCTTCTTATGATAGACAATCTCGATAACCTTCTTTCAGATATCCAGCAGCAATGTGATAACGCAGCTGAAGAAATGTTCGGAGGGGAAATTTCCCGCTGGCAAAACCCTGCCCATGCCCGAAAAATGGAATCACCGGATGCCGTTGGTGAACTCAAGGGATCATGCGGAGACCTGATCAGAATTTACCTGAAAATTAAAAATGACCAGATTGAAGAAGCATCATTTTACACCACAGGATGCGGACCAAGCATTGTCAGCTCTGACATGGCATGCGAACTGAGCATGGGAAAAAGTATCGATCAGGCCTCTGAAATAGACGGGGAAGACATCCTTAAAAAACTTGGCGGACTGCCGGAAGATAAAAAACATTGTGCGCATCTGGCCTCATCATCTTTGCAGGAAGCACTGGGCAACTGGCTGCACAAAAAATAATCCGGCCCTATGAACCGTACTTTAAGATACCTTTAATAAGGGTAATCTTTTTTATCGGTTTGGGCAGAAAACCACTGCATCCTGCTTCAAGACACTGCTCTCTATCTTCAGCACGTGCATTTGCAGTAAGGGCTACCACCGGTGTCGGAGGGTAGCCGCTTTCTGCCTCATAAGCTCTAATCTCACGGGTTGCTTCAAGGCCGTTTTTAACGGGCATCTGGATATCCATCAAAACAAGATCAAAATTATTTTCCCGGTAAATACGCACGGCTTCTTCGCCATCTACCGCGTAACGAAGCCTGAAAGGTGTGTCTTTCAGAAAAAAAGAATAAAGCACACGGTTATTCTCCGAATCCTCAGCGATTAGAATGCGTAAAGGAGTCATGGAGATTCGCTCTTCCTGCTTTGCAGCAGGAGTTGATGACGCTCCATAAATTTCAAGCATGGCGCGCAACAGACTTCCCCGTGTCGCCGGCCAGCCTACGCTGCCTTTGACACCGAACAGGAGGTTTACTTCAGGACGGTTGCTGCTCAAGCCCGGCGACGAGGAAAGAGTACAGAAGACAGGACTGTCATTGTTCAAACGGCTCTTGATTGCTTCAACTTCGCTCAGCGCATCCCCGTCTTCTCCTAATCTATCCGAAACAATGACCAGCTCGGCATTATTACGGCCAGAATCGCTCTGCGCAAATCCAAAATCTAAATCTCCAGCATGAGTACATTCTGCTCCCCACGCGCTGAAACATTTGCAGAGATACTCCCTGACCGAGGCCCGGTCGTCAATAATCAGAACTTCACGCCCACGCAGGACGGCACGGACTTCTGCGTCATAATCTTTGAGGATTTCAACGCTCCCGATTACAATCTCAACCCGGAATTCTGCCCCTCCGGAAGAAATATTGCGAACGTTGATACTGCCATTCATCATTTCTACCAGGTTGCGGGTAATGGACAGGCCCAACCCGGTCCCACCGTATTTTCTGGTTGTGGAAGAATCAGCCTGCACAAAATTCTCAAAGATGACCTTTTGTTTTTCCTCTGAAATACCAATACCACTGTCACTGACCACCATTTCCAGCACGGCCCGTCCTTCGGAACCGGACCTGCTTGAAATTTCCACCATAACTGACCCGGAATCGGTAAATTTGATAGCATTGCTGAGCAGGTTAACCAGAATCTGTTTTATCCTTGTAGGATCTCCCACAAAATCGCTGGGACAAAGCGGGTCAACATGACAACCGAAGATCAACCCTTTCTTCCAAGCTGTAACAGACATGATCCCGGCAACATCATCAACCAGCTCATCTATGTTGAACTCTGTCATCTCAAGAGTTAACTTTCCCGATTCAATTTTGGAAAGATCAAGGATATCATTTATGAGTGTGAGCAGAGCCTTTCCTGAATTCCTAAAAATAGATACATAGCTTTTCTGCTCCGCAGTCAGACTGGTATCAGAAAGCATGTCCGCCATACCCAGAATCGAGTTCATGGGAGTACGGATTTCATGGCTCATCTGAGCCAGAAATTCACTCTTGGTCCGATTGGCGACCTCAGCGCGGGCCATAGCCTCCTCAAGCTTCTTAAGGGTATCGGCCATGTGAGCTGAATTCCGCTCTTCAACCTCTTTAGCCCGCAGAAGCTCGGAAGCATAACGCTGTAACTCCTCTTCATCACGCTTGCGGTCAGTAACATCACGGACCACGCTCAAAAGGACATCCTGCCCTTCATAAGAAATCCTGCGCGAAACAATATCAGTAAAAATTATCTTGCCGGACTTTGAGATTGCCGGATATTCAAACTGACGGGAATTACTGGAGGCAAAGACACTGAGCAAAGTGCCCCGCAGGCTCTCCCGTTCATAAGTCGGGACAATCTCGAAAAAAGTCTTCTTACGGAATTCTTCATAATTATAACCAAGAAAATCAGAACCACGGCTGTTCACTTTAAGAAAAAAACCGTCAATGTCAGTGATGCAGACAAGGTCATCAACATTGTCAAAAAAGAATTGATATTGCTCCAGTCCACGAGTTCTACGCAGACTTTCAAGCATGGAAGCAAGAGCATTACCCAGAGCGTTAATTTCGGAAATATGTCCGGTACGCTCAGGAATGTATTCTCCACCGCCAGTGGAAATAGCTTCTGCGGACGCTGTTATGTCCCTTAAAGGCCGGGTTAAAATATTACTGAGATACAGAGAGACAAGGATGCACATTCCAATGACTACGCCAAACAGCGGAAGCAGCAACCAGAAAAACCGCTTCAAAGACTCATTGAGCCGTGCATCAGAAACCCAATACGCCAAACCGGGCACAAGCGAACTGCGATACAATACGCCATTCATATTTTTACCCAATGACGCTTCAAGTACATCGGCAGCCATTGCGGAATCACCGAATGAAAACGGCAAAGCTTTCCCGGAAAACAAGTCATAAGCCATTCCCTTTTCGAAAATGACTATGCGGTTTGATTCTAAATTATGAAATATAGACTTCAATTCAGGCCGCGAAAAATCAACCAGTCCGGCAGAACTGCCCACAACATCCGAACGGCTGCGTATCGGGAGCGAAAAAACAGTTATAAACCCGCCCTTCCCGACTCTGCAAAATGAACAGCGATACGGTGTATTCTGTAGCGCATTAAGAACATAAATTTCATTATACGGCCTTGGCGAAGAAGAAAAGACTCTACCGTCTTCATTACGGAGAACAAAAAAATCAAGCCCGGGCGGGGCTTGATCATATTCGGATAATTTTTCTGCAAGAGGGTAGTCAACTCCCATCATGATAGACACACGGATGGAGTTATCCCTGCTCAATTCACCTAGACGCGCCATGGAACGGTCTAGAAAACTGTACAACTCCAGGCTGATTTCCTGCCCTTCCGCACGGACACGGTCGTGAAATTCATTTTTAAGTGTGCTGAAATAACTGTAGGAAAAAACCCCGACCATTGCCAGGGCAGTAATAATCGCCATACCGCAGATTGCAGCGGCAACAAGAGATGAAAGTTTATACGATGCGCTAGTCTTCTTCACAACAAACAAATCCGGCTATTTAAAAATAACATCGGCAGCCATCAAAATGTCATTGGGAATAACTATCCCCAATTCCTTGACTCGCTTCATATTAAAAACGAGCGCATAACGCTGCGCATCTTCAATTGGTATTTCAGAAGGGGAAGCACCTTTTAATATAGCCGCAACCATTTTTCCGGCCTGCCTGCCCATGGAGATAAAATCCACTCCGGCACCACCCAGCATTCCCAGCCTGGCAAAAGAGAAATTAATCGGAATCCCTGGAATTTTGCAATTGGCAACGGTCCAAGTCAACACTTCAGGCGTAGAATAAGTCTTCCCTCCTGAGTCCTTAAGCAGAGTCACCGCGGGATATAATGTGCCTATAGTGCCATCTGAACAACGCTCCTGCATAATCCTAATATACTCTTCCCATGAATGGGAGATGACTGTTTCAAACTCAATCCCCAGACTGCCATCAGCTTCGTCAATCTCTTTTTGAATCTGTCTCCTTACAGCTTTACCGGTAGGAGATTCATCCGAAAGCACTAACACCTTATTCAACTCCGGAAGAATCTTCTTCTGCACCCGGCAGGCTTCAATGAAATGCAATTTCTCATAAACTCCGGTAATATTATGCCCGGGCTTTAAGCGGGAATCCATCCACTTTATTTTCCGGTCATAATCTTCAGGCTGGCTGTTCATACCGGAAAAAACAATATTGACCCCGCTATCTACAAGCTTAAGCCCGACTGTCCGAAAAGCATTATCATCGAGCAGAACCAGAACATCGGGATTGATTTCTTTTACTTTTGCGAGAACAATTTCTGCCTGTCTGTCTATTAATTCAGGAGTATTATTAACTTTCTTGGTATCCATCGCATATTTATGGACAACAAGATTATCTCCCTCTATAAGTCCGGCTTCAGTCAGACTCTCCATAACCCCTTGGTGCTGCGGTGCGCCGCAGATATTCTCAAGACTGTAACTGTGGACAATAAAAACACTTCCCGCATAAGCATACGGGCTAGATGCCAGGCAGAACGTAAAAAAGATTTCGATGATAAGAGGGGTAATATTAAGCTTCATTACGTCGTATCCCCGTAAAAAGTATACTCCTGAAAAGGAGGCCATCTCAATAAGTGGGACTATAACATTTTTTTTCACAGACAGACAGCATCATTACCCCCTAAAATTATCATCTTTATCAATCACTCACTCTCCAAATCAAAGACACCAAAGACCGGAAAATGATCGGAAGCATCAATATTACGGATCACCTTACCGGCAACAAGATTCAACTCACTTGAATAGTATATGAAATCATAGCGATGTTTTCTTTCATCAAAGGTATAGTTCTTGTGGATTTCCTCAGCCGGTATACCGCCTTCACTCATAATCTCTTTCACCCCGGGCAGGTTTTCGTGCAATAAATCCAGAAACGGCGGCTTAGCAAGATCTGCTATAGGCTCAGGGGTCCCCCTAATGTAGGCCTGAAAATTAAAATCTCCGCCTATGAGGAATCCATTGGCAGGACGGGATCTATTTATCCAATCGGACAAAAATTGCATCTGGGCAACACGGGCATCCCTGTTCCATACGCAAAGGTGGACATTATAGACATCAAGCCGCCTGCCGCCTACCGAAACTTCTACACGCTGCATGGTCGATTTCCAGAGCAATGGATAATAAAAAATATTTAAAAGAACGCTTTCGAAGTTCGGCTTACCGGCAGTCTGAGTATATTCATTTGAAATGAGGGGGAACTTGGACAAGACAACTGTAGCCTTTGTGATCCTGTGCTCCCTACGCAAAGGGAAGTACATATCCCAATCCACAACGGGAGCGGCATAACCCCAGCCAAGACGTTCCATTACATACTCAAGCTGGTTCATATACCATGAACGTTTTGAATGCAGGTCGACTTCCTGAAGAAGTAATATATTTGCTTTCTCCGCACGGACCAGATCAATTAATTTATCCAGATTGGCAACAAAAAATGATTCAGGGTGCTCATCAGCCAAAGTATGTTGCACCGGCCCGGAAGCAAACCCCAAATTATAACTCAACACCCGTAAAGGCTCAGGTTCAGCCGCCACTGCAGCTGGGTGCAAATCATTTTTCAACACCCGACCCTGCTCAATTGGCCCGATGCTGTAATCAGCGTCTGCCAGCCACTTGAGCAAAAAATATCCAACAAGCAAAATTACCAAAATTAAAATTACGGCTGCAAAAAACTTAAAAACTGTGTACATACTACTCGTCGGCCTCCTGAGTTCATCTTCACCATAGCCATCAAAAAAACTGCAATGTCTACAATTTATTCAAAAAAAATACTTTTATTTATCGGCCTTCTAATTTTTACAGCTACCAATTGCCATGCAGGACCTATAAATCCCAAGACTATTAAGATATTCTTTGGCTATAAGTTCCCTCCTTTTTACACTGCAACAAGCAAAAAGGAACCATCAAAAAGCCTACATGGAATATTTATAGATATGTTACAAGACTTTCAGAAACAGCATCCTGAATATAAAATTGAATATAAATGTTTGCCCAAAGCCAGAATTACAAATGCGTTAGCCAAGGGAAAAGCTGACGCTTTTGCTTTAACTGCGCCGATGTTCATGAGCACAGAAACAAAAGAGAGATATACAACATCTCTCCCCATGTGGACTATGTCAGACCATCTGCTGGTCCGCAAAGATTCCAAGATAGTTAGCGCTGATCTTGATGATATGATCGGCAAAACAATTACAGTGCTCCATGGCAACTCATATAGCGAGCTTGATAAATATTTCGAAAAAGGACTTATAAAAAAACACGCTGTATACTCAACAAAGCTCATGCTTAATCTTCTGCTTAAACATAGAGTTGACGCAGCTGTATGCAATAAGCAAACTCTACCCGGGCTAATCAAACAAACGAACTTCTCAATGGAAGACTTCATAATAATAAAAAAACCACTATTCACTTACAGGCTGCATCTGCTGGTAAACAGGGCTAATGCCGATTTTCTGCATGAATTTAATAATTTCATAAAGTCTAACCCCCTTCCTGTTTTTCAGAAAGGGGGTTAGACTTTTTTACTGACCCTCCGGATAATAAAGAGGACAATTTTTCCCTTCAATCCGGACCAGCCGGGCAGACTGCGGTTCCGATATTTGTTTGGGAACAAAACAGCGGTAGACTTCAATACCCGAATTTAAAAGCAGCATGCCACTGAGCAGAACTATACCCAGTGCGAATGTACTCCTCATACGCAAACCTCCGGCAGGAATAATTTTCACTTCCGCTGTCAGAAGCAAAAAACGGTCCTATCGAAGTTAGTACAAATAAACTAAGGACACTTGAGTTCCATAATTTCTGTCTGGGATTTTTTTGCCCGCTTAAGCTTATTGCCACAGGTATACTCAACATAAAGATATTTGCCCTTGCCCGGATATGGGTCCCCGCAAAAACTGGACCCGACAATGATACGGCATTTATCTTTGCCATCACATTGCTTTACCAACGCGTCTTTGGCATTGCAGAAGTACTGTTTATAACCCAACTCTCCTTCGAGTTCGAAACTGACATTGCCATATTTAGCACTCTGAATCCTGATGGAGCCCTCGGGGAGAATTTTTTTCTCCGTTTCTTGCGCGGCAAGATATTCGATGGACTCTACCTCGCCTTCAGTAACCGGAACATCAATTACCTTACCATCCTTAAGAGTAATCTTCATTTCAGCGTGAAGTTGGGGTACAAAAACAAATAGAGCTGCTGTTAGCAGCAAAGAAACGAAAATTAAACGAAGCATATTATGATCCTCCAAATTCTTATTATGCAATAGTACATAGAACATATAAATTCATCCAGCAAAACAACGGAGTATGTGCATGAAAAAAATATTGCCAGCCGTCATTCTGCTAGTCAGCTTCAGTTTCCCTGTTGCAGCTCAGGATATAGATCACCTTAAAAACCTTAAACGTCCACGATACGAAATCAATCTTTCAGCTCCAAAAGAATTACAGCCTCCACAGGAAAAACAACCAAAAGAGACAAAGCATAATGAAATCACGCTGGATAACTCCCGCTTCTGTGGTACATTCAAAGGTTATGTGACAGTGCATTACAAAGGCAAACTTGTCCGCACACCAGCAACAATGAGCATATCATTTACTGATGGAAATGAGAGCAGCCATTTCAACAGTTACCTCATCCCCAAGGACAAAGACTATTTTGAGAACACATGGGAATTTGAGCAGTACGAGGTAAACAGGTCCGTAACCATCACAGGAAATACCCTTTATGTCACGGATACAATAGCTTATAGAACCGGCGGGAATTCGCAGATCAGAACTTTGGTTTTCAACCGGGATTGTTCAGCGCTTACTTTCCTGAAAACGGAATTTGATGACGAGCATTTCAATCCGGCGACAGGGCATATTATAGGCAGATTTGTAAGGGTGAAATGAGTTGCTGCTTTTCACGGACTGGTAAATTTAATGATTCCGCATAAACGCGCTGAGCCCCCGGCCTTGTTTTCAGGGAAGACCGGGGGCTCGTTTGGGAAGAGACTGGTACATTTTTCTGGGGTTCAGAAGTGTTGTTGGTGATATTGATACCACATCGACCGAACTCAACATGACATTCTGGTTACAAAAATCAGGAAATTTAACGCCATTGAGTGTCCTTTCGGTTTTATAGCCGAATTTTTTACCTCTAGTAATGGATATTCTTGAAAAACAATTTCATTTACTCCATAATCAACTCAATAAACGGAAACCGAACTACGGAGATTAATATGTATATTTTGAAAAAAGGGCAGGAAAACAAATTTCAAGACTTGATTCCCCTTGGAGAAACCGACTGGCCGGATGAAGTGAAAAAAGAAATTTGTGATTTTTTCAAAACCGCAGGGGTTGATGATCCCATGGCGCAAAAGCTCGTTGAGCCCGGTCTTCAGGGATTCCGCTTCAAGGATGGCAAAGACGAAATAGACTGGGATGATGTTGTGGCCTACTTCAAGTACGAAGCGCTGAGCGTGCTCGTCATGCATGACGAGAAATTTAAGGAAAAGGCTGAAGAATTATACACAGACTTCTTTGCCAACCACAAATTCAAAGTCTGGAATCGAGACTGAGACTTCCCGACTCCAAACGGAAAAGCCCATTGCTATCCTGGCAACGGGCTTTCAACATATATAAATATTTATTCCGGCAGACTGAATTCAAGTCCCAAGCCTTGGGTTAACGCTGCAAGAGCCCCCTCGGCACCGCCCCATCCGGCCGCACACTCAGGGCTGAGACTTATAGTAAGAACTTGAATAACTCCGTCATCAATGGCCTTGCGCAAGCCACTGCCCCAGTCCTCAATATAAGCATTGGTAAAAAGACGGCCCATCTGTCCATCCGACATGCGGCCAAAAAAGTAATCAAGATCAAGGTTGAAAATCCAGCTTCCCTTCAATTCCCCTAGCGCTGCCGGGAATTCCCAGGGCTCGTAAGCTGCGAACGGGATTGACTGCGGTGCTGTCCCTTTGCCGTGGGTGGCAAAAGCCCAGTTTTCTATTCTTTCCCTATATTTTTCAATAAACAGGCCTAGATAATTATCCCATCTAAACAAAGGGGTCACGGCGAAAAAATCATTATCGTATCCACACTCCAGATATTCGCTGATGCTAAAATGCTCAAACCTATCGTGAGGAAAATGGGAATGATCCTGCGCTGAAAATAACGCATCGAAATGCCGGTCCACATGAAACAGATTCAATCTGTCAGCGTCCTTCAAGCTTTCCACCCAGCACCACAAAGCCGCCCGGTGATTATCCATGATGAAAATATTACCCTGCTGCCATAAAAAATTAAGTTTTATGGCTGTGGAATGATTGCGCCCCTGAAAATCGACTATCCATTCACCCATTTTTATCTCCCAAGACTAAAACACAGCTGCCAAACTCCGTATTTGTATCAGCCTCCTGCCATGCGGTCCAGCCCGCAAAAACTGCCCACACACACCTTAAAGAAGCGGCAGACTGCCCCCGACGGACAGTCTGCCATGATGAAGAGAGATGGATTAAGTGTGAATAGATGAGTTACTGCTGTTTTTTCGGCAGGAAACAGGGGAGAAACCTGCGGAAAATTAGAAATATGCACCGGCTTCAAATGCCCCTTCGTCAATCCGAACCCTGTAATTTACAGGAAGGAATCATCATTTGAGACTGTTTATGTCCAGAGGTGAACCGCAGACAGGACAGACCCTGATGGTCTTGCCAAAAGTATTTCCCATAACCCAGAAGCGGGTAAACCATGCTGAATCTTTCTTGCTGTGGTACTGGACCATTACCCGGTTACCGCATTTGCAAAATCTTTCCTGCATGACTGACTCCTGCTTCGTGAATCTGTTTAGAGTTGACTTCCGCCCTTTCGGCTCCCTCTTGCCATGTGACGACTCTAATTAACCACAACAAAACATCTGTGTCAACTTAAAATAAACACTAATTAACAAAAAACAACAAATACGTTTACCAGAACTCAATTGTAGACCAAAAAAAGCCCCCCGGCATGGAGGGCTTAAAAATTTATTTTTGAAAAGACTAATGATATTCGCGGGAAACCCAAACGACTTGTCCCAGAACACGAACGTTCTCCAACTCATCGCCGCCTAAATGGATAGGTGCATAATCCCTGTTGTCACTGTGTAGAACAACCTGACCTGGCCTTTTTTCAACACGCTTAACCATAACCGTGTCCTCTACACCGACGGCATAGATGCCCCCGGCCAGAATATCTTTACGGGACTGGTCGAGCAGAACGATGTCACCTTCCTTCAACTCCGGCTCCATACTATTGCCATAAACTTCCATTAAGACCATGTCCGTAGGATTTCCCTTAGTTCCTATCCAATCTTTGCGAAAAGCGTAAAATCCTTCAATTTCCCCTCCGGTTTCAAAGGACCCGCCCCCGGCAGAAAGTCTGGCGGCAACTTTAGGAATTTTGGCAAATTCATCTGCAAACTCAACGGCATTCACTTCAGAACGGGGTGAACCGATACCAGATTCAAGCCATGTAGAATCCAAATTATAGCGAACAGACAATTCAAGAATCCAGCGCGGCGGAACAGCCCCTTTCTTCTTAACAAGAGACACTGCCGCCCTGCCGACGCCCAACTCACGGGCCAACTGGGCTTGTGTGGAGATATCAGTTTCTTCTTTCAACCTTACAAAAAAGGAATCAAAATCTTTAGCTTGCATCGGCACCTCAAATTAACAACTATTTAACTAAAAAGTTCATCTATACTTAACATCTATGATTCGATACTGCAACTATTTTTATAAACAGAGAACTCTTTCAAAAAAAATATGTTTGTAGTACCTTCTGTAACTAGTTAGAGGATTTAGTTTTTGGAGAAATTGATGAGCAATGACCTGATTGTTAAAAATCTGGCTACAGAATACGTGGAGCACTTTGAATTCGATTTCGGTGATGCCGGAGTCGAGTTAACTTTGCTTGATGATGCTCCCGTGGAACTCAAAAAACTAATCACTGATCTCTGTGGCATGATTACCCCCGAGACATTAGTAAAAGTATATGAATCCCTTAACGCAATTTCCGAAGCAGACAATATTTATGACACCGAAATAGATGAGAAAGTTTGCGAACTGACACTGTTTTGCAAAATTGCACGCCGCATCGAAGAAATCGCAACCAGCTAGTTATCCGAAACACAAGACGCAAAAAAAACCGCAAATCTTATCCAGATTTGCGGTTTTTTTATTTATACAAACTTTTTATAGTCTTCCGCCCCCGAAACCAGTGAGAGATTGGCTTCCAGAAGTTCTAGGCTTACAGACTCTAACCGAACGGTAATTTTCTGTCCCAAGCGGAAAGCATGCCCGGTACGTTCCCCTACAATCATCTGCCGGTCAGACCAGAAAGTATAGTAATCGTCACCAAGTGCAGACAGGCGAACCATGCCTTCGGCCATTACCTCCTGAAATTCCACCCAGAATCCAAACTCGGCTATGGATGAAATAACTCCGGTAAACTCCTCACCGACCTTATCCTTAAGAAAAATAATCGTCAGCCGTTTGAGAATCTCACGCTCAGCTTCCATGGCAGTACGTTCAGTACCGCTGATGGAATTTCCGATTCTGCCAAGCTGCTTCTCGCCGGGAATGGCCTGATGCCCATCTCCCAAGGCGACCTTGAGCAGTCGATGGACCACCAGATCGGCATAACGCCTGATCGGTGACGTAAAATGGCAGTAACATTCCGAAGCCAATCCGAAGTGACCTTCATTTGCCGGTTCATACTTGGCCTGCTTCATGGAGCGCAGCAGCAGCCTGCTGACCAGATACTCCTGATCAGTTCCCTCGGACTCACTGATCACATTCTGCAAAGCCTGCGGGGTGACCGGGTCGGGAATCTGTTTACTGATGCCTATTTTGCGCAATACTTTAAACAGGTTGGTCAGCTTCTCATCGTCCGGTCCCGGGTGAACTCGGTAAAGGCAGCCGATCTCCTTTTCGGTCAGGAATTCCGCCACAGCCTCGTTAGCGGCAATCATGAATTCCTCAATGATCTGGTGTGCAAAATTACGGCAGCGCGGACGGATATCCACGGTATGACCTTGCATATTGAAATGAATTTCCGGTTCCGGCAGGTCAAACTCAAGACTTCCTCTGCCCTTACGGAGTTTATTTATTTTCCGGGCCAGCTCTTCGCAAAGTCCGAGCATGGGCAGCACGTCACCTAACTTTTCCTGCTCTTCCTTATCATTCTGGATTACTCCCTTGTAGACCTGATCATAAGTCAAACGCGCATGACTCTTGATCACCGCCGGGGCGAAAGATGAATTGAACGGAGCACCGGATTTATCGAATTCGATGCTAGCAGTCATAGCCAGCCGGTTTACATCCGGGTTCAGGCTGCACAGCCCATTACTCAAAGCTTCCGGAAACATCGGCTCCACAGATTTAGGAAAATAGTAGGAGTTACCGCGTTTCAACGCTTCGCGATCCAACGGGGAATCCATAGCTACATAATGGCTCACATCAGCAATTGCCACCCGCAGACGGTAACCGCCGTTAATGCGCTCAACGAAAACAGCATCATCAAAGTCCTTGGCTGTTGCACCGTCGATAGTCACGAATGGAATTCCACGCATATCTTCACGCCCGGTAAAATCCTCTTCTGTGGGCTCATCCGGCAAGGCATCGGCAATAGCCAGTACCTTACCCGGGAAAGCAGTCGGTATGCCGTGGTTGGCCTTTACTATCGCTTCCTGGACAAGGACATCGTCTTCATCGCCCAGCATTTTCAAAATACGTCCTTCCCATAGTGAAGGATTGATCTGCTCGCCGGGGGCTACCAGCAGGATATCACCTCTGGAAATACGGGAGAAATCAACTTCCGCTTCCGCTGATTCCGCCGGATGGAGTTCATTGACGTTATCATCAGGTACAGATTCATCCACAACAGCTTCATCAGGCTCAACGACAATCCCGAAGTCCAAACGAGGATCTGTCGGATGGCAAAGCAATGCTGTCCCGCCCATGGGTCGGATTACCCGAACCGGGAAAACCTGTTTGCCCCGCTCCAGAACTCGCACAACACGCCCTTCTTCGCGTTTACCTCCCCAATGGGAGCCGGTGATAGCCACAGTAACCCGGTCGCCATGCCATGCATCGCGCAGATTCTTGGTGTGGATATAAATATCTTTGCGGTTCTTGTCGTCCGGGAGCAGAAAAGCTGCACCTGAACGCTGGACCTGCAACTTTCCTGTAATCAGATTCATCTTCTCCACAACGCCGTATGCATTACCTATTTTTATTATTTTCCCTTCACGAACAAGATCTTTCAATATATTTTTGACAAACTTACGGTGCCGCTTGGTTAACCCCAATCTTTTTTCCAATTCCCCCACAGACAGGGGCTTGCGGCTTTGCTTGAAAACATTCATAGCCTCGTAAGGATTAATCATACCGGGATTTTTGGATTTTCTTTTTTTTACCATTTATATATTCCTTCGCCGTGCCTTATAGGCCTGCGGCTGGTCTGCGACGCTTTTTTACTGCGCTATCACGCTTTTGATAGTTGGATTTCGCCTCCGGCGGCTTAAACCCTTTTGCAAAAGGGCTTGTTCCACTGTCGCCATCCCTAAGACTCGCGGAAATACCGCTCGCCTAAGGGCTGGTGCAAGAATCCCAAAACCTTTCTCAGGCTTCGCTCTTTTTATTTTAAAATAATTGCGCTTTTCTATCTCTTAAATGCGTCTATTAATCTTTGTTTGCTCCACCATTTATCGAAGGGAGCTTCTTCATTCTGATCAAAAAATATGGCTTCCCTAAATTCCACGACCAGATCAATTACATAAAAATCTTCACAACTTAGTTTGGTTAATTTTACTGCATCCTTGGGGGTGCAGATTATTTTCTTAGCACCCTCGGCAGCAGCCATCCTGCGAATCTTCTCCACATCCTGCGCAGTGTAGGCGTGGTGATCCTTGAAAATTATAAATTCTTCTGGTGCACGGCCCATATATCTGCTCGCGTCATCCAGCAAAATATCCGGTTTACCGATTCCGGCAAAGAGCAGATATTTATCGCTGCCGAACCCGCACCTCTCGCCGCTACCTAGAAATTTAAGTCCCATGGCCTTTAATTCAAATTGAAAAACAGGTCTGCCGAACTGTGCCAGCTTCTGTTCTACCAGCACGCGCATCAGCCTGAAAGCATCCGGTCCACTCTTCACGAAAAAGACATCCGCCCGTTGCAGAGCCTGTACGCTCTCCCGCCATGTTCCCCGGGGAATAACCTTGTCCCACCCATCTGTAAAATCATCGGGAGTGAGCAACACAAAGTCCAGATCCCGCTCCACTGCCATGTGCTGGAAGCCGTCATCAAGCAGCATTAATCCCGGCTGAAACTGCTGCGTGGCCCATGCCCCGGACCGCTTTCGTACCGGATCAACAACAACCTTCGCCCGTGTATTACCGCCAGCCAGCATAAGCGGCTCGTCCCCTGCTTCATTGGCCTGACTCAAGGGAGTCACCAGATACGGCAGTTGTGCCGGTTTTGCCCCGTACCCCCGGGTCAAAAGCACAGTTCTCAGCCCCTCCCGCTCTGCCCATTTAAGCAGCCAGTCCGCCAGCGGAGTCTTACCGCTACCCCCGGAACCAATATTGCCCACGGAAATACATGGGCATTCCGGCCGAAACCTATCGTATTCACCACTGGAATATTTCTGAGCACGCCGGGACATGACCGCTCCATACCCCTTTGAAATGGGAGCAAGGATAGGGCTTAATATTTTCTGTATCTGACTAATATTTAGCATTGATAGCCTTCGACGACCATGCCGGGAGCCTTACAACTTTTTTTATTAGGGCTTCGCCATTTACTATTCAAACCAAATCTTAGCGCGCTGCTCCCGAAGCATAACTAAAACTTCTTTTTGGAAATGGGGATGGGCCCGGGAAGGCACACAAAAAAACACGCTCAAACCCTACGGGGTTTGAGCGTGCCTGTAAATGTACAACTTATCTCAACTACTCGCGGTTACCCATAAGGCGGAGCAGGAAGATGAACATGTTGATGAAGTCGAGATACAGAGTCAGAGCGCCAAGGATCGTGCCGCGTCTTACAGCGGTAGCATCATCAGCCGGGATGTAATCACCCATATCCTTCAGCTTCTGGGAATCATAAGCTGTCAGCCCTGCAAAGATGAATACGCCGAGAACTGAGATGGCAAAGGTCATCGCGGAGCTCTGCATGAAAAAGTTCACCACCATGGCAATGAGGATACCGAACAGCCCCATCATCATAAAAGACCCCATTCCGGTAAGGTCCTTGCGTGTAGTCAGTCCGTAAAGGGACATAGCCCCGAACATTCCTGCTGTAACAAGGAAAGTCTGGAAAATGGAAGCTGTGGTATAGGCGACCAGAATAGTGGACAGAGTCAAGCCGTTCAATGCGCTATAGGCCATGAACAGCCCGGTAGCAGCTCCTGAGGACAGTTTGGAAATACGCATGCTCAGGTAGAAGACAAGTCCGATTTCACCGATAGCCGCAACCCAGAAAAGCATGGTAGGGGAAATCATTCCGGTTTCGGGATTCTGCGCCAGCACAAGATTCAGAACTGCGGGGGAAGAAAGGGTTACCCATGCCACTGCGGCGGTAGCCAGAAGGCCCGCACTCATCCAGCTGTAAATGCCACGCATAAAAGCATTAAGGACTTCCGGTCTCGCACTTACGGAACCGGCTGCACCGAATCTACTCATAATTAGTCTCCTTAGAATCTTTTTTGAGAACGGATAACTTTACCCGCATTTTTTATATACTTCAAAGCTATAAATAAACAGCTTAAGCCCAACAGGCAAGCACTTTAGGTCGATTTTAAACGGGGCGAAACACCCCGACACCCGCAAAACTACTCCCGGATGTACTTTTTCAGTACGGGAACAAATCCGGCCATAACAAATCCGACAGCTCCGGTAGCAATCCCGATCTTCAAGAAAAGATCATCGTAAATATCCAGTGATTGCAGAGCCGTTATTCCGTGTTCAGGTACACTGGCAAGAGTAGCTATCTCCCCTCCGATCACCATGGCCACTGACTGAAACATAAACCACGCCCCCATCATAAAACCCATGGAACGCTCCGGGGTCAGCCGTGCGACCATGGCAAGTCCAAGTCCACTGACCAGCAACTCACCCAGACTCTGGAAGCCGTAACTCAAAACCAGCCAGTTACCGGACACAAAACCGTTGGCATCAGCCTGATATCTTGCAACAAAACCTAAAGTCAGAAATGCTGCGCAGCACATCATCATCCCCAACGCGAATTTCCCGGGCAGGGACAGATCCTTACCAGCTTTATCAAGACGGGCATAAATAACTGCCAGCACCGGACTGATCACCATGACCCAGAATGGATTCAAAGCCTGAAAGGAAGCGGCTTCCACAGGGATACCGAAGATGTGCGGGTCAACATTGCGAGCGGCGAAAAGGTTAAGTGAGGTTGGCATCTGCTGATAAAGCGCGAAAAAAACAATTGCTTCCGCCATGAGGATCAGACAGATAACCAGATTTGTCTTCTCATGCTGCTCAGCAAGCACTATTTCACGCACATAAAGCACAGCCACCACTACAAGAGCAAAGTACAATATCGCATGCGCCACTGTCAGGTGTGTAAGCAGAAGTGTTGAGGCGCCAGCGATTCCGGCTGTTCCGAGCAGGGTAAGCAGCATTTTTTTGAAATTCAGGGGTTCAAAATCAGCCTCGGAACCGATCGGGTCAAGCACAGACCGGAACGCAATAAAATTGCCGATGGCGACGAGCATACCAATGAAACAGGTAAAAAAACCGGCATTCCAGCCATAATGTTTCTGGATAACCGGACAGAGCGACATAGCCGCAAAAGAGCCGATATTGATGGCCATATAATAAAGCGTAAACGCCCCATCCACCCGCGAATCTCCTTTTTCATAAAGCTTGGAGACCAGCGCGGACGGATTGGCTTTGAACAACCCGTTACCGGCAATAATGATGCCCAGTGCCGGATAAAGATATCTTTCGCAATCAATTCCAAGCAGTCCGTACCCGACAGCCAATACAACGGCCCCAAGAAACATGGTCCTGCGGTTACCCAAAATTTTATCCCCGATATATCCACCGACACAGATAAATGCATAAACAAGGGCCGCAAAAGCGCTGAACGTCTGGTCCGCCAGATTGTCAGAAAAACCCAGTTTCTTGACCATGAACAAAACCAAAAGGGCCTGCATTCCATAGTATCCGAACCGTTCCCACATCTCCACGGAGAATAGCAGATAAAAAGGCTTGGGATGGCTGAAAGCACCGCTTGTACTCTGTGACATGACGACTCCTTTTTGACAATTCGCTTTCAAGTACACTCTTAATACTGCAAATTACAATAAAATACGAGAAAGATTCAAACTCAGATCCACACTGTAGATCAGAGATATCCATGAGATTGAATCCATTTGCCATCTTTAAAAAATAACAAATGAATTGAATGTAAATATCGCATGACAATTCAGGTTAACTTCAAATCACACATTGACATAAATTATTTTTATAACATAAACACTGTTCAAACATTAATCTTTAACCAGAGTAGGAGAATATAAAATGGAACTTAGCACACGTAATTTGATCCCGGGTAAAATTAAGGAAGTAACTGTCGGCATGGTAAACGCTGAAGTGATTATTGAAGTTGCACCTGGTGTTGAAGTCGTATCTATCATCACCAAAAATTCCGTAGAAAGAATGGGTCTCAAAGAAGGAGACACCGTTAAAGCCATGATCAAAGCTACAAGCGTAATGGTAGCTAAATAATCAAGGGTAAACGGTTTCTGTTTTTCAAAAAAGAAGGCCTGCGGAGAACTTCCGCAGGCCTTCTATATTTTTAAGATAAGGATAACTTTCTAGCTGGTAAAATCGAACCACCAACGCCCCAGGCTCAGGCAGACAAGAATGGCCCCCTCAAGACGGGAAACCTTCCATCCGGTGCGGATAAAGAAAAGAACCAATGCGACCATGCCGACCAGAATAGTAAGACCGGGCAAAGCCTCAGGCGATACTTCCAGAGGACGCAGAAGGCAGGTCAAACCCAGCACTCCTGCGAAGTTGAAAAAGTCGCTACCGATCAGGTTGCCGAGCAGCATTTCGTTCCTTCCTTTAAGCGAAGCAGCGAGACAGGTGACCAGTTCAGGCAGGGAAGTTCCGGCAGCAACAATAGTCATACCTATCACCCAGTTGGAGACACCGAAATGACGGGCAATGTCCGAAGCTGAATCAACCATAAATTCACCGCCGAGCGCGATTCCAATGAATCCGGCCAGCAGTTTGAGCCAATCTTTAGCATTAAGATCGGTTCCATCATCCTCATCAGATTCAGGAACAATACCTGCCATAGCGCTGGCAGCCCTCTTGCTGTGAATCAGCAGGTAACCGATATACCCCCCGAGAATAGCCAGCAGCGTGACCCCTGCAGCACGGTCCAGCATATCAAAGTAAGCCAAGCCCAAAATCATGGCAGTGGTCGCCAACAGCAACGGGGTATCACGCATCACAAGGGACCTGTTGGTTGGCAAAGGTTTGATCAAAGCCATCAACCCCAGAATAAAGCCGAGGTTGAAGATGTTCGACCCGACAACATTGGAAAGGGATATGTCAGATAAACCCTTGAATGCCGCAGTAGCGGTAACAAGAAATTCGGGAGCAGATGTTCCGAAAGCAACAATAGTCAGGCCTATCACGAGATCGGAAACCTTGTACTTCCGGGCTATTTTCGAGGCTGACTCAACGATCCAATCCGCACCGAACCACAGCAAAAAGATACTCAACAAAAAGAAAACCACATTGGAAAGCATTGATAAACCTTTGATAATATTTAATTCGATACACTGTGTGCTTTGATCGGCAGATTCAGCCGCCGGTGGCCAAAAGAAAAATAGTCTTGGTATCCTTAAGGATCAGCAGACTACCCCTCAAATCAGTACCAGAATAACAGGTCATTATTAAATTAAAAAGCATTTCCGGAAATGCAGCTTCATCATAGATATAAGCGGCGAAAGCATAGCTAACTATTCTGCTCCCCACGCTCTTTTTTCCATTCTTTTAGGCCGTCCAGAGTGGGACGCACAAAAGATGTTTCACGGTCGGGTATGACTTTCACGATCATTTCACCTTCGGGCCCGATAACCGCCACGTGAATTTCTTCACCGGACTGCACGGCCTTTGGTGAGAATGAAGCTGTCATGGCTGCGGCCGCAAGCACATCCTGCTGACTCCACTCTTCTCCTTTGAAAGCTCGCCCGATACTTAGTGGCCCGGGATATCCACGTACTTCAAAAAGATAGTCGTCGGCTTCGTAAAGATCCTCAATATGATCATTATCAGTACGGTTGCGGCCAACTACCAGCATTTTATCAGAACACCAGAACTGGCGCCCTGTTGTTGCAAGCTGGAAGGAATTTACGTCCGCTGTGGTGAGCCGCTGCAAAAGCGGGAAATAGCGGGCTGCATTTTCCTGCTCGGTGAGCTTACAGCCCCCGGCAGGAGTCGGGATTTCAGAAAATCCGTAATCCTTGGCCATCTGAAGCTGCATCTTCCGTCCACGCCCAAAAATATTAGGTAGCTTCCCGCGGTCCACGAGACCTGATTTTTCAACAGCTGTTTCAGGCTGAGACTGCGCGCAGAGCGGTCGCAGCAAAATATCTCCTGTTTCAGAACAGTTACGGATAGCATTCAGCACAGGCGGACGCTGGGACATGGGTCTCTGCCCCGTAACTTCGCCGGAAATGATGAATTTAGCGCCATACTCCTCCATAAGGGTTTTGGCATGGCTGATCATCATAATCTTGCAGTCAACACAAGGGTTGACCAGCTTGCCCATTCCATGATCAGGCACATCGATCATCATCTGGATATATTTCTCGCTGATGTCCACGGGCAGAATTTCAACTCCGTAGACTTCCTGCCAATGCTCTATCTTCTCTGGATTACCGAAAAAAGGAGTTACAAAGTGCAAACCGAGAACTTTTAATCCCTGATCCTGAATTACTTTGCAGGCCAGTATACTGTCGAGGCCCCCGGAAAACAGGGCCAAAGCGTCATATTGTTTCTTCATGGGGCGGCTGTACCTTCATTTTTCAGAAACCGCAACTAAATCCCTATCACCGAATTCATTGCTATCCCGATAAGTATTTGATATGGAATTCACTTGCCCGTTGTGTCGAAAATTCGCCACAATCAGGCAAGAGGACGAACAACCGCCCCGCCCCCTTGTGCATGTGACGATAAACAAGAAAAGGAAACGTTGAACGTCCAACATTATATGGAGATAAAATGAGCAAGAAAAACGTAAATTCTGATGAGCTCCGCAAGGCGGCCCTAAGCACAGCCCTGACCACGATTGAACGTAAGTTCGGTAAGGGTTCCATAATGCGCCTCGACTCTGATGCCGCCCACAATATTCCGGTTATCCCCACCGGGTCCATCAGCCTTGACATGGCACTGGGCATCGGCGGAATCCCCAAGGGCAGGATAACAGAAGTATACGGCCCGGAATCTTCCGGTAAAACAACTCTCGCCCTGCACGTGATTGCAGAGTGCCAGAAGCTGGGTGGAACTGCCGCATTTGTTGATGCGGAACACGCACTAGATGTGAAATACGCCAAAAGACTTGGTGTCAACACTGACGAACTGCTCATTTCCCAGCCCGACTACGGTGAACAGGCCCTTGAAATCACAGATCTGCTGGTTCGTTCAGGAGCGGTGGATATTGTAATCATCGACTCCGTTGCGGCGCTTATTCCACAGGCAGAGCTTGAAGGTAATATGGGGGAAACCCAGGTTGGCGGACAGGCCCGCCTCATGTCCCATGCACTCAGAAAGCTGACCGGGACCATCCATAAATCCAAAGCCGTAGTTCTCTTCATCAACCAGATCCGCATGAAGATCGGCATGACCGGATACGGCAGCCCCGAAACCACTTCCGGTGGTAACGCACTTAAGTTCTACGCTTCCATCCGTCTGGATATCCGCAAGATCCAGACATTGAAAGATAAGGATGAAGTCTTCGGTTCCCGTACCCGGATCAAAATCATTAAGAACAAAGTCGCACCGCCTTTCCGTGAAGCTCTGGTTGACATACTTTATGGAACAGGCATGTCCCGCGAAGGAGAGCTCCTTGACCTTGGCGTAGACCACGGCATCATCGATAAATCCGGTGCATGGTATGCATTCGGCTCCGAACGTCTGGGACAGGGCAAAGAAAATGTACGTCAGTTTCTTGTGGAAACACCGGAATTGCGCCAGCAGATTGAAGACAAACTGCTTATCCATCTCGGAGTTAAAGAAGACCCTGATGAAAATATAGACGGTAAGGTTGACGAGAAGGTTGACGAACAAGGTTCAGCAGAGTAAAGCCTGTTGGTCCAGCTTAAATTTACTGGACTCTGCAGCAGCAGGGTCCTGAAAATAAAAACCGCAAGGAAATAACTCCGAGCGGGTTATAGCTATTACGGAGACAGCCCATGAAGGCCAGTGAAATCAGAGAAAAGTTCCTGAAATATTTCGAAAAAAACGGTCACACAATCGTAGACAGCTCATCCCTTATTCCCAAGGATGACCCGACCCTGCTTTTTACCAATGCCGGAATGGTTCAGTTCAAGAACACATTCATCGGGCAGGAAAAAAGAGACTACGTGCGCGCGACCACTTCCCAGAAGTGTCTGCGCGTTGGCGGAAAGCATAACGACCTTGAGAACGTAGGTCGTACCGCGCGCCACCACACTTTTTTCGAAATGCTTGGAAACTTCTCCTTTGGCGATTACTTTAAAGAAGACGCCATTAAATTTTGCTGGGAATTTCTCACCGTGGAACTGGGGCTGCCCAAGGAAAAACTTTACGTTACCATTTATAAAGACGACGACGAAGCCGACGAACTTTGGCAGAAAGTCGTGAACTTCCCCGCTGAGCGCATTTACCGCCTCGGGGAGAAAGACAACTTCTGGTCCATGGGCGACACCGGACCATGTGGACCATGTACCGAAGTCCACATCGATCAGGGCGAAGACATGAGCTGTGGTCCTGATTGCGGCATCGGCAAATGTGACTGCGACCGTTTCCTTGAAATCTGGAACCTCGTCTTCATGCAGTATGATCAAGGCGAGGACGGCAAGCGTGTCCCGCTGCCCCGCCCTTCAATTGACACCGGAATGGGCCTTGAGCGCATCACTGCGGTATGTCAGGGAGTGCAGTCCAACTTCGAGACAGATATTTTCCAGCCTATGATTCAGGCTGTAGCAAGGAAAGCAGGCGTCAAATATAAAGAAGACAGGGAAATCGATACTGCACTGCAGGTTATCGCGGACCATTCCCGCTCCATAGCTTTTCTGATTACCGACCAGATTCTGCCTTCCAATGAAGGTCGCGGTTACGTACTGCGCCGTCTGATCCGCCGCGCTTTCCGGTTTGGCCGCCTGCTCGGCCTGACTGATCCATTCCTGCATGAAACTACAGCTATGGTTGTTGAGCAGATGAGCGGCCAGTTCCCAGAACTGCTGAGCAATAAGGATTTCATGGCACGTATGGTCAAGGAAGAGGAAGAGCGTTTCAGCCAGACTCTTGATAAGGGGCTGATCATCCTTGAAGAAGAAATGGAAGCGCTGAAAAATGACGGCAAGAACACCATCTCCGGTGAGGCAGCCTTCAAACTCTACGACACATACGGCTTTCCGCTGGACATCATCAATGATGTTGCTGAAAAGCAGAATTTTAAGGTTGATGAAGACGGCTTCAATGCAGCCATGAAGGAACAAAAGGACCGCGCTAAAGCAGCATGGAAAGGTTCAGGAGAAAAGAACTCCGGAGCAATATTCCGTCAGGTTCTGGAAGCCGGGCTCAAGAACAGCTTCACCGGTTACTCCGAACTGACCACTGAATCACGCATCGTAAACCTCCTTTCCGAAGAAGGTGAACACCTTGAACGCATCGTTCAGGGTAACGGTGGCTGGCTGATTACTGCCGCAACTCCTTTCTACGGCGAATCCGGCGGTCAGATGGGTGATACCGGTGCAGTAGGAACAATGACCGGCAATGCCGAAGTACTGGAAACAGTAAAGGCTTCAGCCGGACTTACAGCATCTAAAATTTTCGTAAGCGAAGGCGAACTGCTTATAGATCAGGAAGCCAAGCTTGAAGTCGCACCGGAAACAAGAACCGCAACAGAGCGTAACCACACAGTTACTCACCTTCTGCATGCAGCTCTTAAGAATGTTCTGGGCGACCATGTCAAGCAGTCCGGGTCACTGGTGGGACCTGACCGGCTGCGCTTTGACTTCACCCACATTGCAGCCATGACTCCCGAAGAAATCGGGAGGGTTGAAAATGAGGTGAACCGTGCTATACTGTCCGACACTCCCGTAGTCGTACAGGAAATGAGTAATAATGAAGCGGTTGCAAAAGGCGCTACTGCATTATTCGGCGAAAAATACGGTGACGTAGTCAGAGTTGTCGAAATTCCGGGCGAATCCATGGAACTTTGCGGTGGTACTCACCTCAAAGCTACCGGTGAAGCCGGAACATTTGTAATTCAGTCCGAATCCGGCGTTGCAGCGGGTATCCGCCGCATAGAAGCCGCAACCGGATGGAATTCTCTAAAATTTCTGCAGGAGCAGCGCGAGGAAGTTGCAAAATCTTCCGCTATGCTCAAAGCAGCACCCGGGCAGCTGGCTGACCGCATTGCGGCCCTCCAGACCCAGGTGAAAGAACTGACCCGGGCCAATGACAAGCTTCAGTCAAAATTGGCTTCCGGTGCAGGAGCGGACCTCATGAGTTCCGTAGAAGAGATTGGCGGAGTGAAAGTTATCGCTGCCAAACTCGAAGTTACCACTGTCAAAGCCCTGCGCGATCAGGCAGATGCACTGAGATCCAAAATGGATTCCGGCATTTTCTGCCTCGCCGCTAAGGTTGATGACGGTAAAGTTTCCCTGATTATCGCCGTGACCAAGGACTTGCACGATAGATTCAAGGCCGGTGCATTAATCAAACCCGTTGCAGCTGAGGTAGGCGGAGGTGGTGGCGGCAGGCCCGATATGGCGCAGGCCGGTGGTACCAACCCCGCTGGAATTGAACAAGCATTCGCAACCCTCAAGAAACTGGTTGCAGAGTCGTAATCTGCAAAATGGCATTATTTAAGCTTGACATCCAACACTCAATGCTTGTATAAAGCCCATTCCCAGATTTCATGTAAGGAGCATTTCTAATGAAGACATATATTCCTAAAGAAGAAGACATCAGCCGCGAGTGGTTCGTAGTTGATGCTGAAAATATGGTACTTGGACGCCTGGCTACCCAGATCGCCAACAAGTTGAGAGGTAAGGACAAAGCAATGTTCACCCCTCACGTTGATACCGGCGATTTCGTTGTTGTGCTTAACGCAGACAAAATCAAGGTTACCGGCAACAAGATGGACCAGAAGACTTACTACAAGCACACCAACCACCCCGGTGGTCTGAAAGAAAGAACTCTCAAGGTTATGCTTGAGAAAAAGCCTGAAGTAGTCATCGAAACCGCAGTCCGCGGCATGCTGCCCAAGAACCGCCTTGGCAAACAGATGATCAAAAAGCTTAAAGTATACGCTGGAACTGATCATCCGCATACCGCACAGCAGCCTAAAGTACTGGAATTCTAATTAAGGGTGGATCAATAAAATGAGTAAAGACTTTAATTACGCTACTGGCAGAAGAAAAAACGCTGTTGCCCGTACCCGCCTTTATGAGGGAACCGGTGCAATCACCGTTAATGGTAAACCTTACGAAGATTATTTTCCTCGTAAAACCCTGCAGATGATCGTTCAGCAGCCCCTCAAACTGACCAAAACCCTCGGCAAATTTGACATCAAAGTCAACGCTGACGGCGGTGGAGTTGCAGGTCAGGCTCAGGCTGTAAGACACGGAATCTCCCGCGCACTGATCGAGATAGATCCTGAACTGCGTTCTATCCTCAAACGCGCTGGTCTCCTGACTCGTGACGCTCGTAAGAAAGAGCGTAAAAAATACGGTCAGCCCGGTGCACGCGCAAAATTCCAGTACTCCAAACGTTAAGAAGTACTGCGAATATACTCGCAAGACCATTCAGGCGGAGCTGCTTTTGCAGTTCCGCCTTTTTGTATTTGAAGCTCATATAAATTTTATTTAATTACTAATTACCTTCTACCTTTACACCAAAAGAAAACGTGGGAATGTTAATTTGTGATTACAATTTGTTATAGAAGATACTAAATAACGACCCTTTTATTGCCTTCAGTACATATCTAAGAATGATATTGTTTTTCACACTTGTGAAACTCTGGATATTCCATGCAAAACAAGATATTTATTAAAAAATTTTGCACGTAGGGATACCGAATATATGTCCGCTAAAAAACCGCTTTACGATAAAATATTCTTTGCACGTCAGCCAATTTTGATGTCCGACCAATCTGTTTGGGGATACGAGCTGCTCTTTCGCAATAGCGACGAGGCTACCAGCGCGGAAATATCCGACAGCTACAAGGCCACTCTGAAAGTGGCTGCTGCCCTGTGTGCGGCACCGGGCGAAAAATTACCGGATAACGTAAAGCTGATGGTCAACTTTTCCCACAAGGCTATAATGGACAAAATTCCATATTCCCTGCCTGCGGGAAGAACTGTTGTCCAATTGCCGGAAACCACTCCACCAACCCCCAATCTGATCAACGCCCTTCAGGAACTGACTAATGACGGTTACGAAATTGCCCTCGACGATTTCGAGGCAAGACCGCAAGGAGAATTCCTGATTGCCTACGCAGATGCTGTCATAGTTGATATTCTTTCTGCTGACGAAACAAAGCTTCAGCACATTTGCGATCTTAGCAAAAAACACGGCACTAAACTTATAGCCAAGCGAGTTGAGAAGCCCGCTCAATTCCACCTTGCGCAAAAACTCGGGTTCAATTTTTTCCAAGGCTATTACTTTAAACGCCCTGAAAATATAAGGGGAAGAAAATTACGCTCAGGTGAAATTGTAAAACTTAAGATCCTGAAACTTATTGAAGACTCGTCTCCGGATTTCGCAGCTCTGGCAGAAGATCTACAGAATGATGTATCGATAAGCTTCCGGCTGTTGACATTGCTCAATTCGCCGACATTCGGATTTTCCCAGAAAATAACCTCTATCAAGCAGGCACTTGTTCTGGCCGGATGGAAAATGCTCAGAAACTGGTTGCGTGTCATTCTGCTTACCGATCTGACGCCTGAAGGTAAAAGTCGCATACTACCGCAACTGGCAACCCAGAGAGCGAAATTTCTGCAGCTGGTTGCCATAAGATCAGAGAAAGGCTTAGCGCCCGACTCCATGTTTTTGCTGGGGCTTTTCTCTCTATTAGAGGCCATGTTCGACATTTCTATGGAGGAACTGACCAGCTACCTGCCATTAGAGGACGAAATCAACGCCGCCCTTCGCGGTGAGGATAATATCTATACCCGGTATCTGGAGCTGACTATGTTTTTTGAAACAGGGGATTGGGATAATCTACAGTTGGTGCTTGATGAGCTGGGGCTTGATCCGGTACAAATCTCTAAAAGTTATTATGAGTCAACCCGCTGGGCTAACAGTTTCTTCCAAATTCCTGGAACTTCCTGATCATATTCGATCACAGCAGCATAGAAAGGAGCAGACATGCCTCACTCCCGCCACAGCGATGAACATCAAAAACTGAATATTTTGATCACCGGCAAAACCCGTCTGACTCATACCCTGGTCCCGGGTCTGCATGATCTGGGGCATGCAGTATCCATCACCTGCTCGCCACGGGAGACCCTGTTCACCTATGCCAGCCAACAGCCGGACCTGCTCATTATGGCCGAGCAGGATGATACCATTGATACTTTTTCCAGCATACGGGAAGTGGATAGTGATGCGCCCGCACTTTTCATAATAGACACCTCTAAGCCAGAAAAATTTGAGCCGCTTTTCGAATTCCAGAATGTTTCATTTCTTCCGGATACGGCTTCTAAAGAAAAACTTATAGAATTCGTTCATAAATTTCAAAGACAGCACACACAACAAAGGAAACACGAGCAGGACGCGCAGCTATACAGTCTGATCCTGCAGAGCCTGCCCTTCCCGGCCATGCTGTTCAGCAGCAAAACCCAAGAAACCATCCTCGCGAACAAAGCTGCGCATGATCAACTTCCGGCTTTTGATTACAAGCAGAATCCGCCATTCATAAGTTCTCTTTCTGAAGAAGTGCGCCTGAATCTTTTCGACGAACTTGATTCCTACCATCTTCGTTCTCTTAAATCCGTTAACGCTTATGAGCGCTTTTGGGACCTGAGCGTTGATCAAGTAGCACCATCTGTATTCATGCTGTTAGCAATCGACGTCACGGAACAACGCCAGCAGATGCAGTTGCGCGAGGAGATGGAGCGCATTGCGAGGCATGACCTCCGATCTCCCACAGCTAACATTGTCGGCATGTCCCGCATACTGGAAACCGAGGCCGGACTGAATGAAGAATTTCAACCACTGGCAGAGATAGTGCGTAAAACCAGCGAGCGCATGATCCGCCAGATCGATACTTCGCTAACCTTGATCCGCCTTGAGGCAGGATCTTTAAAAGCTGATGCGCACCCTTTCAATCTGACAAATGCCATCAATGCGGCCATTGGAGATCTCAACCAACTGGTTGAAGAGAAAGGATTGACAATTGCCTGCATGCTGGATGATGAACCTCTTCAGGAAGAAAGCTACATAGTATGCTATGGTGAAGCGTCATTGATCATTACCATGTTTTCAAACCTGCTAAAAAATGCAGCAGAAGCAGCACCGAAGAATACTACGATCACAATAACTATCAGCGAAGACAGCCGTTTCATCACCACCAAAATACACAATATGGGTGAAATCCCTATAAGCGTCCGTGAGACCTTTTTTGACCGATACGCCACCTACGGCAAGAAACACGGAACCGGGCTGGGAACATATAGCGCGCGGTTGATTGCCAGCGCTTCAGGCGGAGATATTTCATTCACAACATCAGAAGAAAAGGGTACTACCCTGATCACAACACTTCCCAAACCATAATTTAAAATAGGACCAAATATAATGGCAGCTAATAAAAAACCTCGTCCGCTGCTCGTCTTTGCCGATGCAGACGGACAAATATACGATCATCCTGAACTTGAAATGATGTGCCGCAGGGGTGACGAACTATTCCAGCCAAAGCCGGAAGAATACATCCCACTGCCCCCTGACAGCGAATTTTTCCTGCTCCCGGGACGCTTCCCCATCGGGCTGGACCCTGAAACAGGAGAAGTGGTTGAAGTTGAAGGCACTGCAGTTACAGCTTTTCCCTGCCCCGGACATACTTTGACCGGCCTTGCTGCGTACGGCAATACCGAAGATGCTCCGGTATTACCCATGTTCTCATATGGTGCAGTAGGGTTCGCCAACGGCAAATTCTGGGTTACCGCCAAAAAAGTTGACGAAGATAAACGTCAGGTTTTCACAAAAATTCCTAATAAGAAAATTGATGCCGGAGCCCAGCGCATGATGAAGGAAATGCCGGATAACAGACTGGTCCGCCATCTGGCCGGGTGCGCCCTGACCTATTGCTGCCCGGCAGCTAAAAACCTTGCTCTCGGGCGCTTTGAAGCCCCCCTGCCGACTTCAAGGACCTGCAACGCCCGCTGCATCGGATGTATTTCGGAACAACCCGAGGATTCAGGGTTCCCTTCACCGCAGGAACGCATCAAGTTTACTCCAACCGCGAAAGAAATTACCGAGATTATGCATTTTCACGCCAAGCGTGAAAGCAAGCCGGTCTTTTCATTTGGTCAGGGCTGTGAAGGTGAACCGCTCACCGAGCATGTTCTACTCGCTGAAGCAATCAAGAAATACCGGGATGAAGGCGGCCACGGAACCGTGAACATCAACACTAACGGTTCCATCACTGAAGCAATGGAACCGCTTGCAGCCGCAGGATTGAACTCCATCAGGGTCAGCTTGAACAGTCTGCGTGAACCGGTATACAATACATACTACCGCCCCAAAGGTTATAAATTTGACGACGTGCTGGCCACCATAGGTAAAGCCAAGGAACTGGGGCTGCATGTTTCCCTGAACTACCTTTACTTCCCCGGTATCAGCGACACTGAATTCGAAGTGGGAGCACTTGTGGAAGTTGCCCAAAAAACCAAATTCGATTTCATCCAGTTGCGTAACCTGAACATCGACCCGGACCTGTACATGGAACTCATGGAACCTTATGAATTCGGTCCGGGCATGGGTTTCATCAACTTCCGTAAACGGATTAAAACCGAATGTCCCTGGATCAACTTCGGTTACTTCAATCCCTATCTGGGTGACGGTAAGAGTTAAAGTTTACTATCGGCTAATTAACCAATAAAAGGCCCACAAAAGTTTCAAGACCGACATTCACCGCAGAAAAACGGCGGTGAATGCGGCTTAAGCAGGCGTTAAATTCTTGAGGGTGAAAATGGAATATTCGGAAGTTGAATCAACAGAAATCCCGATCCAGCTTTTGCTTGAGGCTGACCCCTCTGAGACAAGTATCAGCTCATACCTAGCTGACTCGTGGTGTTACGCCGCCAAGAACAATGGACAAATTGTCGGTGCTTGCATCGCTAAGTTAACTAACGGTAACACAGCAGAAATTTTTAATGTTGCTGTTCATCCAGACTTTCAGCAGCAAGGCATCGGTTCCGATTTATTGAAATTTTCTTTGAACGAATTAGCTAACAAAAAAGTAACTCGTGTGGAATTGGGTACAGGTACGTTTGGTTATCAACTTGCTTATTATCAGCGTATCGGTTTTAGAGTTGAGTCCGTACTGAAAGACCATTTTCTAGCAAATTATCCAGAGCCAATCTTTGAAAAATGTATACAGCTCAAAGACATGCTAAGGTTATACATCGAACTTGAACCACGCACATAACTATTCGCGCAGCGCACTGCCGGGGGCGGATCATCCCGTACCACGTTCTACATAGATCTTCCTGAATAACCATTACCTATTTATTATTCTTCGGCTTATACTCTATTTAGTCTTTTGATGTGCAAGCTTTTTAGAGTTTGCATCCTCACCCCCTCGCACTTGAACTTGGGTTATCAAGTTTTTGTTGAATTTACGGCTGGGGCTACCTTTATACGTAGGGGTAACGGCCTGATTTCATAATCGCCACGACCAAGTCTAACAGATTTTTTGGGCCAGTAACTAATGTTTCCAGCCGGAATTAAGCGTTTCTATAATCTCGATTGGATAAAATTACTTTTATTTGAGGGTAAAAAAACGGGACTTTTTCTTATGTGCTGAGAAACTTCCCAGAGGACCAGCCTACGTGTATAAGTGAGCAATGAACATTCGCCCTTTTATTTCCTGCATGTGCGTACTGATGCTCATATTTACCTGCCCGCACCTATCTTTTTCAAACGAGAACAGCTTTGGGTTCAGATGGATGTTCAATGTAGTAATCCCCAAGTCCGGAATAACCGGTAAATTGATGGGCTACGTCGAGCATATTCAGGGCACGAAATTCAAATTCAACGGGGAATATCTGAACGAAAAAGGACCGGTGCAATCCGGACCGATTAATCTTTCCGCGACCTTCAACCTTGGTTCCGGTTTGATACAGCTGGAGAGTTTTGAGGCGAACATAAAAAAATTGGAAGTTAATCTGCCCAGGTTCGGTCTAATCAACCCCGACCTGACTCTCAGTGGAAAAGGCGAACTTGATCCGAGATCAGGAATGATCAATTTAACCGGTTTACGCGTCAAAGCCGGGCAACTTCCCGAACTTGAAGGTTCGTTTAATTATCGACCGGACAATCATGGACAGTGTCTGCTGAAAATAGAAAATCCACTTCCCCTTATGGAAAGGCTTGTAGAACTGAATTTCCCTGACTTTGAGCATTGGGAAAAAGAAGGCGAATTCTCGCTGAACATTGAGCTCCAGCAGATACAAAACTCACCGAAAGCTGTTTTGCGTTTTGAATTCTCGGATACATCCGCAGCTTCCCCCGAAGGCACCGTCCTTGTTGAAAGCATGAGCGGAAATATTCAGGCAAGCAGCCCACTGGATAATCCGCAACTGGACTTGAAGATTAATTTAAAAACCGGGGAAGCTCTTTACGATACGTTCTACGTAAATCTGACCAAAAACCCATTACACCTTGAGTTCGATTCACCACTGCCCGACAGCGGCGGAAACTTTGACTTTTCTGCCGTTGCTGATTGGAAAGGCATAGGCAGACTGAACACCTTTGCCCAAATACATGATATTTTGGGCACACCATCGTTCACAGGCAAGACAGAGTTTAAAACCAGACAACTCTCAGCCCCCTTTCGGACTTTTGTAATCGAACCTTTTTCATTGGATGGTCTGGACGGAAGCGGCGAATTTTCGATGGATTACGTCTTCAGCGGCTCTAACCGGAACACGCACCTGAACGGCAGAATGTCCTTTAAGAATTGCTCATTCAGCCAAGATCAACTTTTATTCGATGGTATCAACGCTGAACTTCCTTTTGTACTTTCCTTGAATGAAAATTTCCTGCCGCAAGCTGATGAAACCCTGCCCAAGCCACAGTCCGGAGTACTTAGATTCAAAAGAATTGCCGCCGGACAACTGGAAATTGAGAATTTTGCCTTCCCGGTCAGCGTGTCGTCTAACGCGATACAATTCGGGACTATCCCGGCTATTAATCTTGAGGGCGGATCACTGCGCTTATCCGATTTGAAAATGCACCACCCCTTTGAAGACGATTTCGTACTCAAAGGAAAAATAACGGCCAAAAACATAAATATGCTGCCACTATCCCCCACGTCACTGCCCATTGAAGGACAGATCGGCGGCGATCTTAATTTCTGGCTGCTGAAAGATCACCTTTCCACTACAGGCAGCCTTGTTGGTAAAGTTTACGGCGGGGAAATGACCATTGACGAGATTTTCGCGGAAAAACCCTTCGAAGATTCACGGCAGTACGGGGCAGACTTCGAACTCAGGAGCATCAACCTTGAACCGCTAAGTCAGGCACTGGATATCGGGCGCATCACCGGACGCATGAACCTTGACCTGACCGGACTGGTCATAGCCTACAACCAGCCTGCGTCATTCCACATGCTGGCACAAACAACACCCGGTTCGGAAAAAACAGGCGACATCAGCCTCAAAGCGGTAAATACTCTTTCGGTAATCGGCACAGGTTCAGGCCTGACCGGAGCCGGAGTTGGAATGTTTTCCCAATTTTTCAAAGAATTCAGCTATGCCGGACTTGGACTTGAGTGTACCCTGAATGACGACATCTTCAAGATCCGGGGCTTGATCAGGGACGACGGAATCGAGTACATTATTAAAAGACCGCCATTGTTCGGCATCAACGTAGTTAACAGTAACCCCGAAAACCTGATCAGCTTTACCGACATGCTCAAAAGGCTGCGGCGGGTTATCGGCAACTAACAGCACAGGAGTTTACCATGCTCAAAAAAACCGCTCAGGTTTTAACCTTTCTCAGCCTTCTTTCCTTTGTCGCCTGTGTGACAGTAAATATATATTTTCCGGCAGCAAAAGTGGAAAGAGCCGCTGAAGATATTGTTGAGGATGTATATGGAGCCGATAAAGGTCAGCAGGAAAACAGCAAGGACCAATCCGCTGTTGAAATATTTCTTGCGCTGGTCACTCCGCAACAGGCTCTTGCCCAGTCTGTGTCCAAAGCAGACGTTGAAAGCATTAAAAAATCAAATTCAGCCATTCGCGGCCTAAAAAACACTATTACCGCCAACCACAAGAAACTTGTCCCTTTCTACAATGCCGGAAATGTTGGTATCACTAATGACGGTTACCTGAAAATAATCAGCAAGGACGGACTGGATATCAAACAGACAGCGGAATTACGCCGCCTTGTCTCACAAGACAACGACATCCGCGATCAGCTGTATGCCGAAGTTGCCTCCTCCATGAATATTCCCGGCAGCGAACTCGGAAAAGTTAAAGCGATATTTGCGCAGGAATGGCAGGAAGGCGCTCCTTCAGGCTGGTTCATCCAGAACCGGAACGGCAAATGGGCCAAAAAGTAACCCTGTACTGCCATGCCGTTTGATAACAGCTATGCCCGGCTGGATGAGAAGTTCTACCAGCGCATAAAACCGACCCCGGTCAAAAACCCGCGCATCATACTTGTGAACCGGGAACTAGCCGAAGAGATGGACTTTCCGCTTCCGGAAACCGACTCGGAACTTGCGGAACTTTTTTCCGGCAACAAGCTGCCGCTGGGAGCGGAACCGCTGGCGCTGGTCTATGCCGGGCACCAGTTCGGTAATTTCGTTCCCCGGCTGGGAGACGGACGGGCTGTGCTGCTCGGAGAATTCCTGAACACCGCAGGAAAACGTTACGATATCCAGCTGAAGGGTTCCGGGCAGACCATGTTTTCCCGCAACGGCGACGGACGCTCCCCCATCGGTCCGGTTATCCGCGAATACATTGTCAGTGAAGCAATGTTTCGGCTGGGTATACCTACCACCCGAGCGCTGGCCATGACTTCCACCGGAGAAAAAGTCTACCGTGAACAAGAATTTCCCGGTGGAATTTTCACAAGGGTCGCCGCCAGCCACATCAGAATCGGCAGCTTTGAATACTTTGCATCCCGAAATGATTTCGATGCGGTGCGAACTTTAGCTGACTACACAATCAACCGCCACTACCCCGCTTTGAAGGATTCCGACAATCCATACGCGGCCCTGCTGGAAAAAGTGTGCTCTGCACAGGCCCGTCTTGTCGCAAAATGGATGCGTATCGGATTCATCCACGGGGTAATGAATACCGACAACACCACAGTATCCGGGGAAACCATTGATTACGGTCCATGTGCCTTTATGGATGGCTATGATCCTGCGACAGTATTCAGTTCAATTGATCACTACGGGCGCTACGCATATGCGCGTCAGCCATCCATCGCACAGTGGAATCTGGCTGCTTTCGCCGGATGTCTGCTGACCCTGATCCACGAGGATACTGAACTGGCTAAATCCCGGGCAGAGGAAATAGTTGAAGGATTCGGGGCAGAATTCAGGAAACATTATTTTAGCGAGATGTGCGCTAAAATCGGGCTTGTCCCGACCAGTCCGGCAAAAGATCTGCTTAATGAATTTCTGGAAATTCTGCAAAAATCAAAAGTCGATTTCACTAATAGCTTTCGAGAACTAGGCAAAGCGGTTCGGCATGAACACAGTGCACTGCTGGAGTTATTTGCTGACCGTGAGCTACTACAGAACTGGCTTGAAAAATGGCGAGGCGAACTGAAGAAGCAGGGAATAGCCCCTGAGACCGCCACCAAAGCCATGAACAGCAACAACCCGGCCTTCATCCCCCGCAACCACCGTGTTGAGGAAGCCATAAACGCAGCAATTGAACATAATGATTTTGAGCCGTGTAAAAAGCTGATCACAATCCTACTGCTTCCATACGAGGAACAGCCGGAATATGCCGAATATATGAATTTCCCCGAGCCAAACGAGCGGGTCTACCAGACTTTCTGCGGAACTTAAAAAGAAAAAAGCCCTCAATCCTAAGATTGAGGGCTTTTAGCTAATCAGAATCAGAAACTAGAATTTGACGTCAACCTGCTCGGCATCTCCTTCACGGGTGATGATTTCGCCAATCTTCCATGATTTGAGTTTCATACCGGAAAGTCTGTTGAGCACATCTTCTTCGCGGTCTTTAGCTACAACCAGAATGTAACCGATACCGGTGTTAAAGATCTGCAGCATTTCAGGCCAGCTCAGGTTACCCTGTTCTTTAAGCCAGTTGAATACCGCCGGCACTTCCCATGAATTAAAATCGATTTCTGCAGTAACCTGCTTAGGCAGGATACGCGGCAGGTTGTCATAGAACCCGCCACCGGTAACATGAACCATACCCTTGATCTCGATATCGCGGGAAAGGTTATGAACCGCATCAACGTAAATGCGTGTAGGGGTCAGCAGTGCTTCGCCGATTTTCTGATCAGTACCGGGCAGCAGATCATCCGCCTTAAGACCGGACTCATCAAAAATCTTACGCACAAGGGAGTAGCCATTGGAATGGATACCGGAAGACTCCAGACCGATGAGGGAATCACCGATGGTGATCGAAGATCCGTCAACAATCTTTGTGTTGTCAACCATGCCTACACAAAAACCGGAAAGGTCATACTCACCGTCAGCGTAAAAGCCGGGCATCTCAGCTGTCTCACCGCCGAGCAGTGCACAGCCGGACTGTTTACAGCCTTCAACGACACCCGCGATAACCTCTTCGGCTACACCGGATTCAAGTTTACCGGTTGCGAAGTAATCAAGGAAAAACAGAGGTTTTGCACCCTGTACAAGGATATCGTTTACGCTCATGGCCACAAGGTCAATACCGATGGTATCGTGCTTGTTAACGGCAAAAGCGAGTTTCAGTTTGGTTCCCACACCGTCAGCACCAGCTACCAGTACGGGTTCTTCCATCTGGGTCAGGTCGAGCTTGAAAAGCCCGCCAAAACCGCCAATATCGGTGACAACACCTTTGGTAAAGGTTGAACCCACCATATTTTTAATGCGGCCTATAAAATCATTGGCCGCATCAATATCAACACCGGCGGCCTTGTATGCATCAGAACGACTTGCCATATTATTCTCCTAACAGTCTCTAAGAGCTAAGAGGTGACTGTATATGCTGAATCCCACATAAGTTCAAGGAACAACATCACACATTTCCCACAAAGAGAAAAAGAAAAGGTCTATTGTTTGCACAGGACCGGATAAGAGTTTATACTATGCCACGGAGAAATACCATGTACAAGAAAACTTTGCTCTCAGCATTTATTATTCTGGTTACAGCTTTATGCAGCAGCGCCATGGCCGGAACCAAGTTTATCAACAAGGATACCGCCAAGGAACGCAAGCCCATCCGCATGGGAACATCAGGTGGTAACCACAGTAAGATCACGATACAATCTGATAAGAATTCAAATACGATACGTGTAAAACCTAAAGAAGATGACGAGAAAGAGGAGTACCAGCAGGTCGGTCCAATCTTCGTTGTCCCGGAAATAAAACCCTAGAACTTACTTATAAGGTACCACATGCTTCATCCGGCAAGACTCTGGAAATCGCAAAGCGGAAATAAGGTGCAATGCCGCCTGTGCAGCCATTTCTGCATAATTGACGAAAACAATCACGGTAACTGCGGAGTCCGGCAGAATGTTGACGGTCAGCTCATGACCCGCACTTATGAACTGGTTGCCGCATTGAATGTTGACCCGGTGGAAAAAAAACCGCTCTACCACTTTCTGCCCGGAACCAAAACATTTTCGATGGGCACACAGGGCTGTAATTTCGGCTGCACTTTCTGCCAGAACGCGTCCCTTTCCCAACACCCGAAAACAGGCCGCGAAATAACCGGGCAAAAAGTAACCCCGGAGATTCTGGTGGAAGCGGCAATTGCCCATGAATGCGATTCCATTTCCTACACCTATTCCGAACCGACGGTTTTCTTCGAGCTGATGCAGGACACCGCCCGCTTGGCCCACGCCAAGGGTTTGCAGAACATTATGGTTTCAAATGGATTCCAAAGCCCGGAATGCATTGAAGAGCTAACCGGACTAATCGATGCTGCAAACATCGATCTAAAAGCTTTTAATGACGACTTTTACCGAGACATTTGCGCCGGACGCCTGAGCCCGGTCCTCGACAATCTGCGGCACTTAAAAAGAAACGGCTGGTGGGTGGAGGTTACCACCCTTCTCATCCCCGGACAAAATGACTCTCCGGACGAACTGAAGCAGATGGCCGCCTTCATTGCTGACGAGCTGGGCAAAGAGGTTCCGTGGCATATTTCCCGCTTTCACCCGGACTATAAAATGCAGAATTGCCCGGTAACACCTATGGAAGACCTGCAACGAGCCAGAAAAACAGGAACTTCTGCTGGGCTGGAATATGTATATATAGGTAATGTCCCGGGCGACGATAACACATCCACTTTCTGCCCGGACTGTCATAAGGAATTGGTCAAACGGTTTGGCTTCGAAATGACAAATGCCGGACTCGCAGAAGGCATGTGCAAATACTGTGGATGTGAAATTGATGGAGTATTTTAGATAGATAAATAAATAACACAAAACATCAAACAATAAAAAATTCCAAAAAAATAAATTTAGTTCTTGCCAAGGGTATACAATTAAAGTATCCCCCTTTCTGCACGAAACGAGTCGGAGCATGGCGCAGTCTGGTAGCGCGCTTGCTTTGGGAGCAAGATGCCGGGGGTTCAAATCCTCCTGCTCCGACCAAGTAAATTCAAAGGCTTACAGCATTAATTGTTGTAAGCCTTTTTTCGTGGGGAACCGGGTGGGGACTTTTTGAAAATGTGAAACAAAACGTGATGAGATTGCCTAAGTATCGACGACAGCTTCACCATAATTTTAATACATATTTTCAGACAGATAGACTAAAAATGCATTTTCTATCCAAATACATTCTTGCCATCAGTAGACTTGGCTGAAGAGCAAGATGCCCACCTGAATGGAAAAGCCAGCCTCCGGGGAGACGGGCTTTGAATTTGTTATTATTCAATCAAAGTAGACTTAAGTTTATTTGAGCCGGGCGATAAGCTTTCTTCTCGGATAACACCCAGTCCAGAAGCCACCACGTATAGTTGCCCAATATGCATCCCGTTAAGATCAAACGAATATTTAACGTGTACAAGCTTACGTAACTTACCCAGAACTACTTTTTTCTCTTCTTTCACAATAACATAGTCAGCTTTTACTTTCCCGGCTGAAGACCAGAGATACTGACTCCATTCCTTATTGTTTAAGTCGAGAATAGTGTTTTCGTTTTTTTTACCCTTGTTGAAAATTAATTTTCCATTTTCAGCGGTAAGGATATAGCGATACATTGTTTCTTCTGGGGCATCATCCCAATAGTAAGCCCCTTCTGGGAGCTTGGTCTTGCTTCTTTCTTCTGCTGTTGAAATTCTTGTGGGCTTAGGGAGCTTTGTCCATTCTTCAATGACATAACTTCCATCATCATTGATCTTTGTACATATCCTCCTTGTAACAATTCCAAAGCCACTTTCTTTAATTTTAATAGTATCACCTAGGGGTGGTCCTAAAAACACATCTGCCTCTTTTAAGCTATTACCATTCTCGCAACAACCATTTGCTACCACTATAAAACAGATAAAGATTAAGCAACTAACCAAAGAAAAACCAAACGGTTTCACCCATCCAAGGATTGTGCGTCCAACCACGATCTCCAGTTTCAACCTCATATCCTCAATTTACTACATATGCTTTAGACCACCTGAACATATCTTTTCTTCGCACACGTGTTTCTTTTGTTTCAGAAGAGCCACTTCCAACACTCCCACATGAAGCATAATGTCTTTTAATTCTATGCTCTTCTGCTCTGTAAACTTTCTGCCATTTAATATTTGGAACAGGCACTCCGGGCAGAACAACCGGAGGAAACATCGTGATCTTGATAGTTTCCAATTCCCTGACATCTTCCCATTCAGTAAATTCATCCCACTCCTGACACTCAACCTGCTGACACTTACAATTGGGATGGGGCCGTTCCATTGTCGGCGTTCCCGAAATATTGCCATCCATCTTTAAGCAGTTGTCACAAGCCCCCTTACCAGCCTTCCAGATGTACCATTTCTTTACATTATGCCTGCGCGGAGTCGTTCCCCAAATTCTACCCGCTTCCAACCCCAAAGGATCATAAAAATTAATCGGATCATCCAGACAATACCCGTAAACATCCACATCACCGCCGCCATACCCAAGCGGATCTTGGGCAGTAAAACGCCCAATCTCGGGATCATATTCCCGGAAACCGAAATGAACCAATCCGGTATCTTTATCAACAAGCCCGGAGGCATAACCTAGCGGCAGATAAAACCGTTCGTTTGTATATATTAATACATTTCCAAACGAATCACAGATAATTCTCTTTAACTAATTTCCCTGATCATCAGCAACCATAAAAACTGATCCGACTTGATCCCTCGCTAAATAATACGTCTTCCCTTCAAGGACCGCGACGATCTGGCTTGCTTCTTCATCATGATTGAAAGTCCATATATTCTTGCCCTTACAGTCAGTGATTGCTTCAAGTGTGCTGAAATCTTTCCATTTATACTTTTCAACAATCTTACCGTTAATTTTCTTAGCACTGCGCACACCACGTTTATCGCAAATGTATTCGATAATCCGACCATCAGTCAGAACAACTTTGCAAAGTTGACCATTGGGCAGGTATTCGTATCTCGTAATCCTATTCTTAACTTTCTTCTCAGCCAGACTTCCATAAGCATTGTAGGTGTAAGTTATGTCACCAGCCTTAATGAGCCGGAGTTTATCATCATACTCATAGTGTCTGCGCTCGGAATGCAACGTTTCAGCCACCAAACGTTCGCCCTGCTTGCCATACTCGTAAGATTCGATCAGACAGTCATCCTGCCAAACCCTGTTCAATCTTCCACCTTCATCGTATCCATATTGAAGATGAAAAGCATCAGGATCAAATGCAAGCAACCTTTCAACTATGCGCCATTTATCATCACATGCGGTTGCCAGCATTGCGTATGGATTATCAACACCGGGAACGTTAAAAGTGATGGTGCGAATCTTTTCATCAGGATCAATTTCAATACCATCCTTGGCAAGTTCGTCATGGATGCTCTCTCCGGTTCCAGTCTGAGCATAGGGACGCTGGGACTGCTTTTGCTGATGCTGCCGGGTAGTAACCTCACAGACTTTGTCAAATTCAGCTAAAACCTCCATACCATATTCTGTTTCAGACAATCCCTGCGCTAATGGGTGGTCTGAATTTTCACGGATGAACTGAGCATGACACATGCGTTTGATCCGGTCATACTGATCCTTCGCAACCTCATACTCATGTTGTTTTTGATCCCACCTGGCCTGTACTTCCGGCTTGCGCATGGTCGGATACAGGATGTCTCCTTTAGAAAAGCCGTACCTATCCATAACCGGTTCAAACAACTTCTCGCCTGTGCTGCACTCCACAATTTCCCATTGAGTTTCGATCTGCATCTCAGGCGGTTCGGTTTCGCCGTACATGCGTTGCCCTGAAGTTAAGTCCTTCCAATCCTTCTTCTTCACAACAAATTCACCAGCCAAATCCATTACTCCTCCTAAGTTAAATATTTTCCGCATCTGAATGAAAACACAACATTTTCAGCCAAGCATGCGGCACAAGGAGAGCAACAACAAAAAACAAGGCGGACCTGAAATAGGTAGTTCAGGTCCGCCTTGCTGGTAAATATATCTTTTTAAAAAATGCTTTCGAAGAGAAAACAGCAAAACTACGGGGAACCATTCACCCCCAAAAATCTCGAAAAAATGTCCCCAATGCGAAATTTTATTCAATTAACTCAAAGGTTACGACATTCGCAAACGGCTTTGGGAGCAATATGCCGGGGATTCAAATCCTCCTGCTCCGACCAATGAGAATTCAAAGGCTTACAGCATTAATTGTTGTAAGCCTTTTTTCGTTGGGGAACCGGGAGGAGAACCTTTTGACGTTTGTCCGGCTAGAGCTACACGGGAAACAGATCCCATCACCGCCAGCCACGCCCCAAAAAAGGCCGCCCTCTTACGAGAACGGCCTTTTCTGAATTCAAATTTGCAGTACTTAACTGTTTTTAAGATCTTCTATGAGTTTTTGCAGTCTGGCGGACATATTAGAAAGATCATGCATAGATTGCAATGAATCAGACATCAGATCTGCGGTTTCATTTGCTATTGAATTAACCTCTGTCATACTACCGGTAATCTGTTCTGAAGCGGCGGATTGTTCTTCCGATGCCGCTGCAATTGCCCGAACTCTATCTGAGGTTTCTTCTATCATCTGCATAATCTTAGAGATAACAGCTCCAGCCTGATCGACCAGTTCCGTGCTGTTGTCTACAACTTTGGAAGTCTCCCGCATCCGATCTATGGACTTGCTTGTTCCAGCCTGTATTGTCTTAATTGCTCCCCCTACTTCCTGAGTCGCATCCATTGTTTTTTCCGCCAACTTGCGAACCTCATCAGCAACTACAGCGAAACCTCGTCCAGCCTCACCAGCCCTTGCCGCTTCGATTGCCGCATTAAGAGCCAAAAGGTTTGTCTGGTCTGCAATATCATTGATTACACCCATGACCATATTGATGGAATCGGCTTGGACACCAAGGTTATTCAGCTCTTTTTGAAGCAGATCAGTTTCGGAATTAAGTTGCTTGATGCTTTGCACCACCTGGGTAATGACCTTACCCCCCTTAGATCCTTCCATCTTTGCCTCATCGGCCATATTAGCTGTTTGCGCAGCATTGCGTGCAACTTCCATTACCGAGGAATTCATCTCTTCCATAGCTGTGGCTGATTCAGTTGCCCGTTCTTTCTGAGTATCGGCACCGGAATGGGATCTGCGAATTTTTTCGTCCAGATCAGAACTGGATGCTATGACCTGATTAACAATCTCTTCCAGCTCAACAGCAGCCTGCTGCATTCCCTCACTCTTTGCGCGTTCCGCCTGCTGTCTGGCATTATCAGCTTCTTCTGTGGCAACTTGTGCTCGCCGGGACTCTTCCTCGGCCTGCGAGGTCTTTTCATCTGCTTCAGATATCTTCTGGCGAAGCCTGTCCACCATTTTAAGCAGGCTTGACTGCAATACACCGATTTCATCATTGCGGTTTACATCAAGTCTGGTATCCAGCTTTCCTTCCGCAATTTCAGAAGCAGCACTAACAATTCCACTTACGGGGACTGTAACATTCATTTTGAGAATAAAGAAAACTCCGCCCCCTATGATGAGAACAATCGCCAGAGCGGAATATATGATAAACATTCCTATGGCGTTAGCCTCTTTCATGAATTCTTCTTCCGGAGCAGTAGAGCAGGTAATCCATCCGGTAACAGGCGATTGATCAAAAAAAGTCAGTCTCTTCAAGTTCTCTAAATCATATTTCAGATGACCATTCTTTTGGCGGACAATTTCTTTTCCCCAATCATATTCTTCAGCAACATTAACTTTGGCAATGAGCTCTTTGTTCACGTGAGAAAGGATGAGTCCATTGCTGTCTAAGATATAAATATATCCGGTATCTGCGACCTTAATATTATTGATAAATTTCTCGGCAAATATACTGATCTCAATTATAGCGGCTATGACACCGATCACGTGGTCATCTTTTTTAATCGGGGCGGAAATGATAACTACCGGAGTTCCGGTTGTACGACTGATTAACGGCTTGGAAACAAATATTTTACCCTTTGCCGCCTGTTGGAAATAGTTTCGGTCCACGTACTTATTCCCTATGGACTTGGCGCTGCTGGAGCCCACTGTATCGCCATTCATGTCAATAACATTTATTCGAATCAGTACCGGCCTGTTTTTGTTTATCTTTAACAATGCCTTTTCTACAGCGTCTCTCACTGCTTTATCATTTTTCCCGTAAGCAGCAGCATCAACAACGCTTGAAAGTCTGCCAGCCAATGAAATTTCATTTTTAAGTCCGTTTATCCACATATCGATAAGGGAAACGGAATTTGCAAGCTTGGCTTCATTCAGTTCCTCAGCAGATTCCTGTGCAGAGGTATATGACTTACTGTAAATCAATGAAGCCATTACAGCCATGCAAATAAGAATTAATGCCAGAGTCGGGACTAAAAACTTAGCTGTAAGTGAGCGCATATGTTCTCCATTTCTCAAGTTCGCGGGATCGGGCCGGTTGTCAGATTCACCTCAAGGATTCCCTTCAAAGAAGCTATCAAGGAAAATCTCCTTAATTATTCCTTAAAGGGTTTAAGGTAATCTATACATTTGTACATCTTGGATTTAAAGCTACAATATATTCATTTATAAGTGAACGCTTTTTTCCAATATCCCTAGAGAAACTAAGAAACGATACAAACCTTGACCATACAACCTGTAAAAAGATGAATGAAGAGTTCCATAAGCGTGCAAACAACTATAGAACTAGGGCATTGGAGCAAGATACCGATAGTTCAAGCCTTTTTACTACGGCGCAGAGAACTGAAAAATCCCTTACGTTTATATTACGTAAGGGATTTTTTAATTATTGGGGAACAGTGCGTATATGCTTTTATAGCTATGCTCATCCAGACTTGCGTTGAAGGGGCCAATTTTTTTACAAACCCTGTAAAATTGAGAGAGGGCAGCATAGCAAGACAAATTGATTCCATGAACTGCAACACGCCTACTTATTAGTACATGCAGTAACCAATGCATTGAAAATCCTGCGCTGCGAACCATACTGGACAAGAAATTCAGGATGCCACTGGACTCCAAGTAGAAAACGTTTTTTCCGACCTTCCACTGCCTGAATTATTCCGGCATCACACTCAGCAACAACGTCAAGTTCCTGCCCGACCTCGTTGATTGACTGATGATGTAACGAGTTGACATAAGTAGATGTTTTGCCAAGCACATCAGCCAACATGCTCCCGCTTTTAATTGATATTCTTTTATGCGGGAGAACTGTTTTAGGATTGCTTACGTCTTCATAAACATCCGCAATCTCCTGATGCAGCGAACCGCCCATGACAACGTTAATAAGCTGCATTCCCCTGCAAATCCCAAGCATTGGAATTTCATTTTCTAAAGCATGATTTATCAGCGAGACTTCAAGATCATCACGTTTCCGGTCAGCACCGGGAACCTCTTTCAACCCCAGAATCCTGCGTAATCCAAACGTCAGCACTGCAACGGAACTTAAGAATACTTTCCGGGGAATATCCCTAAGTCTAAAATGAGTAGAACCGGACTTTTCAAATATTTCTTTAAGCTTCTCTTCCCCATAAAGCGCAGGGTCAATGTCTGCCCCGCCACTGATAATTATTCCGTCAAACTCTCTTTGCTCATTATAATTATCAGGAGTTATACGGTCCGGGATTCCACCCGCAAGCCTTATATTCAACCAGAAAAAAATCCATGGGGCCAGTCCTCCTCTGGTGGGAGTGGAAACACCTATTCGTGGGGGCAACGGATCTGGCATGGTTACTCCCTACAATAAATTACCGGGAATAATTTTTCTTGAAGCTTCAGCCAGATATTCACTGCATTTCGTTGCCAGCTCCTCCGGATTCCCTGCCAGTTCTTCGACCTTTACCCATCTGTTCCATTCCTTGGCCATGGACCATCCGTCCTCATCTATGCGGCAATCCGGCAGCCTGTAATGAAAAGTTGGTCTCGGTTTAATCAGCTCCGCCTCCTTTACTTTGCTTAAAGTAAAATCCTTATCAAGGTGAGCCAAAAGACAGGTCAGGTCCAAGGGTCTGTTCCGGGTTGGATTATGCTCAAGGTAATCAGCCATAAATTCTTCCAAAGAAGGGCTGTAATCGTTATCAAGAATTTTAAGTATATACGCATCGGGAAAGCTATTAATAAATGGAAGTATCCTTCTGGTCAGGTCAACGTCTATCTCTTCTTTGAGCCAATCAAGAAGAACCAGAAAAGATCTCAGATAATTCAGGATGGTGGAGACATTCAGATCAGGACACTCAGGGTTGAACTGCATTCCGAAAGCATACAAGAAAGATGCACGCGTTCCTTTGGCGTGATTCGCCCTCAGAGCATCTTCAATTTTATCCAACTCATCGATTTTATCCATTGGAACCGGCGGCGTGACAAGCTCAAAAGGAACAGCAAATTTTGCCAAATCGTAAAGGGTATTATCCACTGCTTCGATCTCATCCTGCGCGAGCTCAAACCCCATATCTTCGATAAATTTTTTATACTTCCTATCCTTAAGCTGGATTGAATCAACTTCCAAACCGAAATCTCCGAAATTGGTATCGAGAACTTTGTAACTGAATGGAGATTCCTTACGCAGTTCGCCTCCATAGCTTTCCTCAACAAGTTTACCTAAACTTTCAAGATCAACGCCTGAGAATTCCAGTTCAAAACCTACTCTGCGCCACTCTCCTGACTCTGTTTTAGTACGTGGGGGAAGCTTCCAATTCATTTTTTCTCCTGTATATTAATATGATCCATGTTAACCGAGAGTTTACCAAGCAATCACCTGCATTTTATGCATATCTTTTAAACAATGTAAAATAAGGACTACTTATTAACGCTCAACATTATAATTAGAGGATTTACTAGTTTCAAATAATACCAGCCGCAACTTTTAGCCCACGTCCGACTTAAACCTCTTAATAAATTTCCTGTCGATGTAATCCTTAATCCAAAAAGCCGGCGCCCCGCCGAAGCTTAACCCGTTTTTATAAAGTATGCCTTTCCCGCACCCGGTATTGAATATAAGCAGATAGGAACCTCCGGGTTCAAACGGACTGAGTCTACGCCCTTGAAGCTGCGCCCGGACGTTGTGCATTAGTACCGGGTTCTGGCGCACGGCATAAACCCCAACCTTGTCCAGAGGGTCCGGCTCGAACCAAATGCAATCGCCCCCGCCGAAAATTTCCGGGTGTGCCATACTTTGCAGATAGCGGTTAACCCTGAGCCCGCCATCCTTTCCTATGGGCAACGCAGAGGCTGCGAAGACTTTAGAAGGCTTCACACCCAAAGCCAGAAATGTAATATCCTGCTCATAGTATTGTCCGTTTTGCAATTTGATACTGCCGGTAGCCACATGCTCCACATAACTACCATGAATAATTTCTATTCCACGCTTATTCAAACTTTTAAATGCAAGACTGCGTACCCTGTCAGGATGATTGTGCAGAAATGCGCTGCCCGTGAAAATCTGGATTTTTGCACCGAAGCACCCCTTCTCGTTAGCAGCAGCCCAAGCGTTACCGGCTATTTCAAGTGCAGCAGGACCGCCCCCGCATACGCCGATACGTACCGGGCGTTTTGAGCCAATTTCCTGTACAGCCGTGCGGGCAAGCAAAAGATTCTGGATTGGTTTTGCAGTATAAACATTGCTGCTGCCCTCATACACAAGATCACTGGGGACGAAGCTGCCAAGGTTGCATGAAAGTACATCGTAGGGAAGTCCCTGCCCTGCTTCAAGGATGACAAGACGCCTGTGCGGATCTATACGCGCAACCTTGCCGGAAACAAAGGTTCCGCCCCGGCTTTCCACCATGGATTTAACTGGAAAACTGATTTCACCCGGGGAATAAACACCTCCGAGCAACCCTGGGCCCATTCCCGAATAGTAGTGACGTTCATCAGGTCCGATGACCGTCACACTATGTCCATCCGCGATTATATCCGGGATGGCTTCCATTAGCATCATATGTGCATGACCTGCGCCGGCGAGAACAAGTTCGCCCATAGTGGCTCCTTGCAAAGATATTTTTGATTACACTGAGATTAAAGATAAACGGATTCTAATTTGACATAAAAGCAGCTTAAGACAATAGGATCAAACATATTCATACAGGTGCAAAACACCACATTATTTACAGCAATGATGTGTTGACATCATATAGCCACTTTAATAATTAACTCTTATATTTAATAATCGGAGACTCTCAATGAAAGTATATTGGTCTATTGCCCTACTTATAGGGCTTTTGCTCGGGATATTCTTATTTACTGCTAACATCCCAGTCCTTGAGAATAGAAATGAGCTATTCACAGCTGAAAACACATGTGATTTATCAAATCCGCGTAATGCTGTCCGGTCATTCCTTTACAGCGTCCGCAGCTACAACCGAGATCATTATACCGGATTCGACTGCCTGACAAAAGTAGTATCTTCCCCAAAGGATATGGCTGATGACAATAAATCTGAAGCAGTCAAAAAAGCTCATGATATATTTCTGGTTCTTGAAAATATGAATTACGATATCGATGAAGATATTCCGGACAACATCCAGACTGATCAAGTTGATTTACATTTCATTTATGAAGGCCAGGATGTAAATCTTCCAATGAAAAAAGGCCCTAATGGATGGCATTTTTCCAGTACTCTGTTTAAAAACAGAGCGTTCATAGAACTGGTCAAAAGCCTGCGGTATAAATACGCCAAATTCACCTCAGATAAAATGGAAGGTGATACCTTTGTGCAAAGTCTTATGTCCCCATATCGAACTTTTTTCACCCTGAAATCAGGTGTCGTAGGGACAAGCCAGGACAATCTGGAAGCAGCAAGCAGTACGCTGGACATGAGCAGGTTTACTGTGCTGGAAAAACCGGTATACGGTCCAATTATTTCTGTAATGCTTTACCGCATTATCAACAGCAGCTCTCCCTTACACCTTGAGGAATTATCTGCCGCTCCCGATAGTGAATATGCTCCTGTATTCATGGTGTTACCGGAAATAGGATCTATAACCATGCATGTGATTACATTAGAAAATGGACGCAAAGCATGGCAATTCACTCCGCACAGCCTGCACGTTGTCCAAACCTGTTACGACGACATTATGCAAAATCTTCTGCAGGAAGGAATCAACCCCTTTGTCGGCAAAAACCTTCCGCTGCATATGATTATAGATGACTTCGTCCAACGGAACTATCCTCAGTTAATGGTCAAATACCTGAAGACCAACGTTTATAAGTGGATAGCCCTGTTTGCATTGTTTTTACTAACCCCTCTGGCCTTGAAAATGATCTCGTACATCTTAAACAAGGCCCTGACTTTAGTTGAAACGAAGCTGCCTGACGGAATTATTCCACCGGATCGGCGGAAATTCATTCTTCCGGTTCAAATAATGGTCATGGGATACTCTTGGCTGGCGTTGATCGGAGTTCTTATTTTATATAAAGATTTGATGGTGTTCTCCCTGTACGGAGTCAAAATCATAGGCACTCTATTGACCGTCTGGATCATAACCATCACTACCAACCTCTCATGCGATGTCCTCACTGCTGCCGGCGGCTCCAATATTAGAGGGACAATGATGCTTATCATTGCCCAGATATTCAAGCTGGCTGTTATCCTCATGGGACTGGCCCATATAGCTCAGCTGTTCGGTCAGGATTCCACAAGGATTTTTGCCGCGATGGGGATCGGGGGACTGGCAATAGCACTGGCAGGTAAGGATACCCTGGAGAACATATTTGGAACCATGGTCATCATGACCACACGTCCCTTTGCTGTGGGAGATTGGATCAATTTCCTCGGGCATGATGGAACAGTTGAAAAAGTCGGGGTGAGGTCCACATCTCTGCGCACCTTCTACAACTCAGAGCTGATCATTCCAAACGCAAAATTTATTACAACTCCCGTAGATAACATGGGTCGGAGGGAATGGCGCAGATACAAGACCACGATTGGTGTAGCTTACGACACTCCCGCTGAAAACCTCAACGGATATGTGCAGGGGCTTAAACGGCTAGTCCTGAATCATCCTAATACCAGGAAAAATGATTTTCATATTGTCGTCAATGACTTCGGCCCTTCGTCCATTGACATCATGGTTTACATCTTCTTTAAGACCGAAGACTGGGCCAAAGAACTTATTGTAAGGCATGAGTTTATTGTGGACGCGCTGCGTCTTGCCGAAGAGCTTAAAATCAGTATCGCCTTCCCAACAACGACTGTACATCTGAGACAGGATTCTCCTGAGGTCTATCCCGAATTCCAATCTGATGCCCATGCAATAAGCGAAGCCCGCAACTATGCCAATTTCATAAGGCCGGTTAAGGAAAAAGACTAGCAAACCTATTCTGAGGACTCACTCCGAAAACGTGGGTCCTCATTTTTTTGCAGTTCCGTCCGTATTCATGAATTGCATAGACTTTGGTGTATCCCGGTCAAACTACTTTTGAGAATATGAGTGCTGAATTTATACTGCAAAGTCTTTACTGATCTTCGAGCACGTCATATATAAATTATTTTGATTCAGCATGACCTCCTCTGCGAGAAATCATCCTGCTTTTGATGGACCAGCAGATACCCATAACCCTGACAAGAATACGACGTGAAGCATAATTCCATAGCAAATACCATCTTATCGACAATTTGCCGTTGTTACATACTTGCAATAATAATTGTGACTGCGACAGTTTCAGCCATGAACTATAATGATGCGATTGAAGAGAGCTTTACAATCGTCTCCGGACTGGGCAGTTCATTCGTCCCGGTAGCTTCAAAAGCAGTGCTCAATTCTGATGACAGTCAAATTGAATCAATCCTTAATGCTATCAACCAGAACCTAATTGTTGAATCTGTGGAACTGATAGATAACAAAGGCAAAAACATACACTTTGAGAGCTATACACAACCCACCTTCCTGAACAGCGTCCTTCCTGACCTCGAAAAGCAAAACTTTAAGCTCTGGGCAACAACACCTGATGGGGTAAAAATCAACGTTGGGACCCTCATAATTCATCCCGGCAAAGAAATTTTGTCTCAAAAAATAGGTTCCGGGCTTTACACTTCTTTTCTTAATTTATTCACAGGTTTGCTTGCCATTATTGCATCTACGGCATTCATATGCCGCCGCACTCTGACCATCCCGCTTAAAAAACTGGCCGCATCTATTGCAAAAACGGATCCTGCAAAAGATGTGGTTTTACAGGATATGGATGAGACTGGGCTTACAGAAGAAATTGAAAACGTCTGCGACAAGATTAATGAGCTGTTACAAAAGGAGCACCAGATACAGGTAACAGAGAAAAGACTCAGGAGCAGCCTTGAGCAGATGGTACGAAGTCGCACTGCGGCACAGGAACTGACCAGCGCTAAGCTCGATAAAATTATTAATACCGATACACTTTCAGGCCTATGTAACCGGATAGCTTTCGACAACCAGCTTCAACAGGACTGGAACAGCGCCCAGCGAAGCGGAACACCATTGGCATTACTGATGATAGACATTGATAATTTCAACAAATACAATGATAACTATGGCCACAAGGCCGGAGATGAATGCATCAGCACAACTGCCGGAGTAATTGAATCATCACTGCCCAAAAGCTCCGATACGGCTGCGCGGTTCAGCGAAAATAAATTTGCCGTTATACTTCCACATACCGACATTGAAGAAAGTCAGGACATAGCTACAACCATCTGCGAAAAATTGGCAGAGCAACGAATCGCCCACTTTTATTCCGCGACGGGACACGTCACCATAAGTGTCGGTATTTCTGAAAAAATTACACAGGAACATGAATCCCCGCAGCACCTCATTCATGCTGCGGACAAGGCATTGCTTCGCAGTAAATCTGAAGGTAAAAACCGTATAAGTATCGCGGCTCCGGAAAACTATAGTTAAAGCCCTGCCCGCATTCAATTCTCCACTTCCCCGGGAATAGCGGAAAAAATGAGCCCTACCTACAGGGATAGACAGGTAAAAGATCTAAGGCGCGGGCATTCTCTTCCCATGTAAGCGGGCTGATGCAGCTGGGCAGAACAGCTTTGTGAATTCCACTTTTACGTTTTGCGGCCCATTGCGCAGCCCTTCGCAATTCAGCAGCCAGTAAAACAGGATCAGGAGCGGGCAGACTCTTCAAATTCGGATGATTGGAGGAGATATTCTTGGGTCCGAAATCATTTGTAATTGTATAAAGCCCGAATGAAGCCATCTCAAGTGGTGGATAAGACGGATGCGGAGAAACCATAAAGGATATGCCTATATGCGAGAATTCAAGATACGACGCATACTTTTCCATACTGAGCTTGCCCATACTTTTGATCGGCACGCCGGATGAAAGGATTATATCTTCATGCTCCTGTCCGGCACTTATCACATGAAAACCGGAACGCTCCTGCGGACTCAATTCATTAAAAAACATATCAAGACCAGCTAAAATAGGAGCAAAGCAATTTCGAGGCTGTTCCGGTCGTCCATAGAAGAAGATTACAATCTTATCAGAATCCTTGCCCCTCAGCTGCCATCCCAGATTATCAAGACGCTCACGCAAATACTGATTTAATGAAGGCACCACCACGTGCCTTTCGGCAAAGGGATAATCCTTTTCATCAAACCATTCCGCCAAGGTGTGGGAATTAAACAGGACATGGGTATATTCATGATGACGATAGGAAGCCTGACTCATGGCGAAACGGTACCCGAAAGGATAAAACCCCGGTTCATAGTCCTGAATGAAGTAGTAAAAAGGAGTTTTTGAATTGCCTGCCATTTCCATCAGCCTGGAGTGTTCTTCCCATACCATAGTGCCTATCCAGTAAGTGCAGAAAAAAACATCGTCAGGGCTGGTATCAAGAGGTTCATCACCGAAAACAGCATCGTACTCGATTGTTTTACCCGCCTGATTTTCCACAAACTCACTGAAATTGAACATCTCCTCAGGAGCCCCCAAATGGTTGAGGGACAGGAAGCGTATGGAATCGTAATGTGCGGTCAGCGCTTTTGCCACCTGTAAAGCCGAGACCACTCCGCCAAAGGCCCAATTGCTAAAAAAATGGGGAAGAATAATATTCAGCCTTGGCTGCCCTTTTCCGGCACCAAAGCTGAGACGAGGGCGGGCAATTACACTTTCCTTATATTTACTCTGAGCGTAGGAGATTGGTTGGGTAGAATTCTGCATTAACAAATGTTAATAGAAACACCATATATCTGCAAGCAGGAGCACAACGAAAACGCTTCAACAAAAGTTTATTATTCACCTTCCCCGAAAACAGCTACCGCCAGTCTAAACACCCTGCAAATCTTTACCGTCAACGTCATAAACCCGAATCTTATTACTGCGCGGGAATTCCTTTTTGAGCAATCTTTTGAGCACCTTTTTCAGACTCTTGGAATTCTCATCGAAACGAGCCTGCTCAAAACCATCTTCGATCACAACATATGTATCTTCGCCCGTACGCAGAATGAGAACAGAACGGTCACGCTTGTAGGTTCTCATATCCAGACCAAGCCCAACAGGAACCTTTTTCAGCTTGAGTAAAACTGTTTCCAGTGCTGACGCCTTATCTATCATGTCGTGACTCAGATATTCTTCAAAGGAAGTTTAACCGTAAATTTTGTCCAATTCCCAAAAGATGAATCCACTTCCAACTCTCCGCCATGCTGATTCTTGATTATGAAATAAGATACGGAAAGTCCCAGCCCTGTCCCCTTTCCCACTTCTTTTGTGGTGTAAAAAGGTTCAAAAATACGTTTACGGATAGCCATATCCATACCTGGACCGTTATCTTCTATCTCAACTAAAACCATAGGGAATTCTTTCTTTATGCGGCAGATGAAACGGGGATTTTCATTAATGAAATCCTTCTCCATCATTGCTTCAGCACCGTTTTTTAACAGGTTGAAAAAAACCTGTTGCAGCTCGGTTCCCTCACATACAACATTCGGAATGTCACTATCGTACTCCCGATTTATCTCAATTTTCCTGAAATCATAATGCTTTTTCAGATCATAATCGTTTGCTGCGAGTTCTATTGTGCTATCCAGCAACTTGGCAAGGTCGTACTTATCATGCCTCTTTTCACTCTTCCGGCTGAAGGTCAGCATATTTGCGACAATCGCTGCGGCTCTGTTGCCCGAGTCAAAAATCCCGTCAAGCATACGTAAAATATCTCGACGCTCCATGTAACAGCGCATAGATTCCAGATCTAAACCACACTCTTCGGCCACAACTTCATTCTGTTTCAAATCGCCGAAAATGCGTTTACGCATGTTGTGCACATGCCCCAACACACCGGCCAGGGGGTTGTTAATCTCATGAGCCATCCCTGCTGCCAAACCACCGACCGACATCATTTTCTCGGATTGAACCATCATCATCTCCAGCCGGGTGCGATCTGTAACATCGTCAACACGAATTACAGCCCCGTCCACACCGTCTGCAGTCAGAGGATAAATGGTAATCTCATCATAAAGCAACTCACCGTCTTCCCGGCGATGCTGATGAGAATCTAAATAAACTTTTCTCTCATCAACAGCCTTACGAACCAAATCGACCACCGGCGCCATTCTTGGAACAACACTCTCCAAATGACGGCCCACAGCTTCCGAAGCCAAAATACCGATGTTCTTCTCCGCCTGCTTATTCCAGTGCGTGATTATGCATTCATTATCCACACTGACCAATGCAGAAGGCATAGAATTAATAATACTTGAGAGATAGAGACGCAGTTGCCCAAGTTCATCCTTGGTTCTATGTAGCTGGTGGATTTCCTTTTCAATTTTGCTGAGCAAAGTATTAAAATTTTCTGCTACTGAACCTATCTCGTCCAACTCATGCCCTTTAGGTGGCACAACCCTTTTAAAATAGCGGCTTTCAAGTTCAAATTCAGAAAGAGTGCGAGCCAACCTCGACAGCGGACGGGTAAGAGTCAAATAAAAAACGAGTGCGAAAGAAATAGCCAGAGCAACGAGAATAACTAGAATATTTGCAACTTCAGCATTAATCACGGAATGCAGTTCATCATTCACTTCACGATCATCAATATCAACGACCAGCCTGCCAACGGAACTGCCGTAAGCAATCAAAGAAATAGAGCGCACATTATTCCATTTGATTCCGGGGATAGCCAGACCTGAATTATCTTTTTTTTCATCCGGTTTGGCAAAGGTGAAAAGAACTGTCCCAAAATCATCAACAACCGATACGGAACGGACATAGCGGGAGTCGATAAGCCCCTGAACAGAGCGCTCGGCTAGTATTGGATCTATACGGAATGCAGCTTCACCGGCAGTCCCTGCCACTGCATTCACCAATGCTGAAATAGTGGAATTTATTTCACCGATACGCCAATCAATAAACATCTTAATGCGCATGCCGCCAACTATGATGCATACGGCAAATGCCACCAGGACCAGATTCAAGGTCAAAGCAAAATTTAAACTCCTGCGATTCGCAAGCATACATCATCCTTATTTGATAGGGGCGACTATCCTGGCAAACCGGCCATCGTCCTTCATCTTTCGAATAGCGCTGTTAATCTCATCCATGCGCGAAGCCAGTGGTGATAATTTTGAAATACCCATATGCCAGTAACAACGCGACACAGCATGGTCTGCACTTTTTATGCGCTCACGCCATTCTGCATTGGATTTAAAAAACTCCTGCACCGAAGCTTCATTCTCGATAAATAAATCAACCCTGCCTGCCAGCAGCTTCACCAAGCACGATTCAGTATCTGTTGAATACAAGACCTTAAATTTTTTCTTATTTATAGCTTCTAGAATATCCGGACTATAAGTGTAGCCGATAATCAAACCAATTGTTTTCCCGGCCAGATCATCAAGACTCTCCCAGTGAAAGTCAGGAAATCTTTCCGGCATATAATAAATGAGTTCTTTGATTTCAAAAAGCGGAACCGAAAAAACAAGGAACTGCTCCCGTTCACTGTTTTTCATAAGCAAAGGAACGCCGTCAATCTTTCCGTGTGTTACTGATTTTATGGCCCGTCCCCATGGAACAAGCTCGATTTCAAAATCAGCGCCTATTTCCCCAAAAATAAGACTCAACATTTCATATGAAATGCCTTCCCGAGAAAGACTTCCTGTCTCCCCTATGCTGAATGGAGGCAGCGGCTCGTCCATAAAGATAAATTTATTCTTACCCGGCTGCCGAGCATCCGCGGAGGCTATAGAGCAGCACCAGACAAAAACAAACAGGAGACTTAAGCAGAGTGCAAAATTACATTTTTTAACCATACACCTATATATCAATTTATAAATAAAAATTAAAATAAATAATTAAAAGCAATTCCTCTCAAACCTAATGATAAAATCTAGCTGTTTCGCATAACCTTGTCCAGCTGCAGCCCAAAACAAGTATATCAGTGATGCATTTCCTTGAGTTTATATTTTATATCATTAGCTACAATTTAAAATATAACCTACGTGTTCTTCATTAACCTAACTAAGAATCAAGCTCTTTTAATCGAAGATTTACAATGAACTCCATTTCCATAAGCAGATAAATAGCACCGGCTAATCTCAAGAATTCCAATCAGAAGGCTTTGAAGAAAATACGTCACGGGAAAATGAATCCGGCATAGACCGTAAATTATACTAAATATTTTTAAACTCATTGTGGATGCTTCCTTCTCAATCTGATAGTATAAATAAACAATACCAACTTTATAATTTGGGGAATAGAAGTGAAATATAGCCACAAATTATTCCTCTTCGGGCTTCTTTGGGCTTGTTTCTGGACTGCTACCATATATTACTTTTATTCAGGAGTAATTCAGGCAGAAGAAGAGAATATCTACAGGACAGCCTTGAGAGAAGCTGAGGTCGCATACGAAAAGGATCTGACTTACCGCCACTGGATAACAGAAGTCGGAGGTATTTATGTTGAAGTATCACCTACCCTCCAGCCAAACGAACACCTGATTGTACCAAACCGGGACATAACAACAGCGAATGGTAAAAAATTAACCATGATCAATCCCGCATACATGATGCGCATGGTCTATGCGCGCATGGGCAGCAAATCATGTTTGCATGGTCATATCACCAGCCTTAACCCTATACGCCCAAGCAACAAACCCAATGACTGGGAAAAAAGAGCGTTGGAAACATTCACTGACACTCATGCTGATTATCATGAACTGGGGACAGAAAATGGTAAGCCGGTCCTGCGCTTTTTGCGCCCGATGATCACCGAGCAAGGATGCCTGAAATGCCATGCGTACCAGGGCTATAAGCTCGGTGACATACGAGGAGGAATAAGCGTAACTGTACCCATGTCAGAATATCACCAAAATCTTAACCACTTCATGAGACACGCAAACGCCTCATTCGCTATTATATGGTCCGGCGGAATACTGTTTTTACTTATTGGTTTATATATTTTAGCCAAATATGCCCGAGCTCGCAGCTACGCGGAAAAAGAGCTTCTGAACACTCAAAGATATCTTGCTAACATACTTAATTCCATGCCTTCAATTCTGGTAGGAGTTGATCCGGAAGGCAATGTAACCCACTGGAATACCGAAGCTGAGAAATTCAGCAACATTCCTTCCAGTGAAGCTATCGGTCGGCCTCTAGCGGAGACCATGCCCAAGATGCAAAACGAATTAGGAAAAGTGCTTGATGCTATGAGGACCCGCACAATTGAGACCAAATCCATGGAAACACGGACAAACGGCGACACAACCCGCTACGACGACATTACAATATTCCCGCTCGTTGCCAACTGTATTCAAGGAGCCGTAATCCGTATTGATGACGTTACAGAGAGGATCAATCTCGAACAAATGATGATCCAGTCCGAAAAGATGCTTTCTGTTGGCGGACTTGCTGCCGGCATGGCTCATGAAATCAATAACCCGCTTGCCGGTATTCTTGGGCATGCCCAGAACATGCAGAAAAGACTGCTGAGTGATATGGAAAAAAATAAATCCACAGCGGAAGAATGCGGCATGTCATTTGAACAATTGCAGGATTATCTGCATAAGCGAAACATTCCGTTAATGATCAATGGTATTCAAGAATCAGGAAAACGGGCAGCTGCGATAGTATCCAACATGCTCAACTTCAGTCGTAAAAGTGAGCAAAAGACAAAGCTGCACCACCTAAACGAACTTTTGGATAACACAATAGAACTTGCAGCAAATGATTATAACCTCAAAAAACACTATGATTTCAGAAAAATAGAAATAATACGCGAATATGCTGAGGACTTGCCGCCTGTTCTCTGCGATGGGAATGAAATTCAACAGGTCTTCCTGAATCTTCTGCGTAACGGTGCAGAAGCGATGACAGACAAAACTTACACAAACGACGAACCTAGATTTATATGCCGGACAAAACGTCAAAATGACAAGTATATCGTAGAAATCGAAGACAATGGTCCTGGTATTATGCTTGACCAGAAAAATATTGTTTTCGATCCGTTCTACACTACAAAAGAAGTGGGAAAAGGGACCGGGTTAGGTCTTTCTGTCTCGTACTTCATCATAACCAACCAGCATAAAGGAATCATGGAAGTTGACTCGGTCCCGGGCGAATGGACACGATTCACAATCAAACTCCCTTTTTCGTAAAGACGTAAAAGTAAAGGGCACCGCAAGCGGTGCCCTTATTATATACAGTAAGATACAGCGGTTGAGCTGCGTTTTTTATACTATTTGAAAGCCATGGTAGCTTCAATAGCTTTCTGCCATCCAGCATAAAGCTTAGCAGCTTCTGCTTCTTCCATTTTGGGATCGAACTCACGGTCAACACCAAAGTTCTTTTTGATGTCGTTCTTGTCTTCCCAGAAACCAACTGCCAGACCTGCGAGGTATGCAGCGCCAAGAGCAGTGGTTTCAATGCACAGAGGACGCTCTACAGGAACGCCGAGGAGGTTGGACTGAATCTGGAGCATCAGGTCGTTTGCAACTGCACCACCGTCAACGCGGAGTTTTGCGAGACTGATGCCGGAATCAGCTTCCATAGCGGAGAGAACGTCTTTGGTCTGGTAGCAAAGAGATTCGAGGGTAGCACGAACAAAGTGTTCTTTAGTGGTACCACGGGTCAGGCCGAATACTGCGCCGCGGACTTCGGAGTTCCAGTAAGGAGCGCCGAGACCTACGAATGCGGGAACCATGTATACGCCTTCAGAGCTCTGTACGCGGGTGGCGTAGAGCTCGGAATCTTTAGCGTCACGGAACATTCTCATACCGTCGCGCAGCCACTGGATAGCGGAACCTGCTACGAAGATTGATCCTTCAAGAGCGTATTCAACTTTACCGTCAACACCCCATGCAATGGTGGTCAACAGGCCGTTTTTGGAAGGAACTGCTTTTTCGCCAGTGTTCATGAGCATGAAGCAACCGGTTCCGTAAGTGTTCTTAGCCATACCTTTTTCAAAGCATGCCTGACCGAACAGAGCAGCCTGCTGGTCACCGGCCATACCGGAGATGGGGATTTCAAGGCCCTGGAATTTGTCTTTGTGGGTGTTGCCGTAGACTTCGGAAGAAGGTTTAACTTCAGGCAGCATGGAAGCGGGAACGGTAAGAGCTTCAAGGAGTTCTTCGTCCCATTTGAGCTCGTGGATGTTGTACATCAGAGTACGGGAAGCGTTGGTATAGTCAGTTACGTGAACTGCGCCATCAGTGAGTTTCCATACCAGCCAGGTATCAATGGTACCGAAAAGGAGATCACCGGCTTCTGCTTTTTCACGAGCACCTTCAACGTTGTCGAGGATCCATTTTACTTTGGTACCGGAGAAGTAAGCATCAATGAGCAGACCGGTTTTTTCACGAACTACGGGGTCCAGACCCTTTTCTTTGAGCTCGTTGCAGATATCCATGGTCTGGCGGGACTGCCATACGATTGCGTTGTAAACAGGTTTACCGGTGTTCTTATCCCAAACAACAGTGGTTTCACGCTGGTTGGTAATACCGATAGCTGCGATTTCTTCAGCAGAAACATCGGAGAGGGCTTCAGCTACTACGGACTGGACAGAAGACCAGATTTCCATAGCATCGTGCTCAACCCAGCCCGGATTAGGGAAAATCTGGGTGAATTCTTTCTGGGTAACTTTCTTAATCTGTCCAGCTTTGTCGAAGATGATTGCACGTGAGCTGGTAGTACCCTGGTCAATTGAAAGTACGTATTTTTTAGCCATTTTTAAAATTCCCCTTTTGTAATCAGGGCGAAGCCGGACTCCGCCCCGTACGTTTAATTTCTATCTATCAATCGTGAAACTTAGCCTACGAGTGCTTTGTATACCAGAGCACCTGCAACACCACCGCAAATAGGTGCTACAACAGGAATCCAGGCGTATCCCCAGTCACTATCACCTTTACCCGGGATGGGCAGGATAGCGTGAGCAATACGGGGACCGAGGTCACGAGCAGGGTTGATAGCGTAACCGGTAGGGCCACCAAGAGAGAGGCCGATAGCTACGATGAAGAAACCGACGATCAGGGGGTTAAGGCCCTGAGTGAATTCGTTGGCACCGATTCCAAGGAGAATAAAAACCAGAAAGAAGGTGCCGATAAATTCGCAGAGAAAGTTTTCAGCAGTGCAGGGGATAGCGGGGCCAGTGGAGAAAACAGCCAGTTTAAGGCCTGCGTCTGTAGTGGGCTCCCAGTGGCATTTGTAAGTGAAGTAGCAGAGTACCGCACCAAGGAATGCGCCGAGCATCTGACCGGCAATATAAATGGGAACCTGTGCCCAGGGAAAATATCCACCGGCAGCAAGGCCGATTGTTACTGCAGGGTTGACGTGTGCACCGGAGTATTTACCGGCAACATATACTGCAAATGTTACTGCAAAACCCCAACCCATGGTGATAACAATCCAACCACCGTTTTGACCCTTGGATTTTTCAAGAAGGACGTTGGCAACTACGCCGCAACCGAAAAGTGTCAGAATCATTGTACCAATTACTTCGCCTAAGAAAGGACTCATAATCACTCCCACATCTCTTAAAGCAGTTAAAACACAAATTCGTTTCTTTTCGGAAACGAATACCACCTCGCGCTCGAGTATCTCTCACGCTTTTCCATTTCCTATGGGTTAACACTATTTTGTAACAAACAAAAAATCAACCCCATAATGTTCAAAATCGAAAAGAAATTTTCACTTTAAGCTTTCGGTTTGGTAAAATTAGTTTGATATTAAACAGTTGCATTGCCTATTTTCAAAACTCGTTTTCTATTCCGACAGCTTACCTCCTGTTAATAAAGTGGACTTTATGACGCACAGCAACATAATCCGCAAATTTATCTGAAACGAAAATGAAACATCCCTGTCAATACAAATGGAAAGATGCACACAATCTTACATAGAAAGTGAACATAGCTGTAAAGAAATTGAAATCGAATATACTCAATTTCCAAAACAGGCACACTATTTTTTTTACATTTAAATGAAAAAAAGAAGCCGTCGGCCCAGGCGACCGACGGCAAAGGGAAGTGGTGATGGAGGTAGGGAAGCCCTCCATCGTTCTTTGGAGAATATAGTACACTGAAAACAGTGCGAAATATATTAATGCAACATTCTAGTCGGGCGTTGATGCAGTAGGGATACATCAACACCCGGATCTAAAAATAGCTGTAATTACCTAGTCTACAATATAGTTCTTGGCCAGCTCCTGGAACGCAACGGTCTGTTCTTTAACCCATGCCTCATCTTTGCCAAGCTCTTTTGCCATGATTTCAGCAGCCTTAGGAGCCACTTCATTGGCAGCCTTAGCATCAATGATCAGCGCTCTGGTCCTGCGGGCCAATGCGTCACCGACAGTATGTGCCCATTCGTGACGGGCTGCCCAGACAACTTCAAGCCAGGAGTAAGGAAGTCTTTCATGCATGCGGGTATCAAGCTCGGGATATTCTTCAGCAAGAGCCATGATTTCAGATGCTTCACTACCGTAAACATGCATGTGATCATTATGGTCAAACTCTTCGGTGTAGCCGTGGAGCTTTACGTTCTTGGTCACGCAGGGACGGAAAGGCAGGCTGCCCATCTGGATTGCGTTATCAATGCAGTCTTCTGCCATGTGTCTGTAAGTAGTCCATTTACCGCCGGCAATTGTCAGCAGCTTGTTGGGAGACACGGTCAGATAGTGATCTCTGGAAAGTGCGGAAGTGGATTCAGAATCTCCGGCTGCAATAAGGGGACGGATACCGGTGAATACACTGCGAACATCTGCGCGGGTAGGTGCTTTGGCGAGATATCTTGCGGAGTGCTCAACGAGGAAGTTGATTTCCTCTTCAAGCGGTTTGGGCTCCATGCATACGGAATCAAGGGCGGTGTCAGTAGTACCGACAACAACCTTACCGTGCCAGGGCACGAAAAATATTACACGGCCGTCATCAGTCTTGGGAACCATGATCCCTGTATCACCACCGAGAAAATCACGGTCGATAACGATATGGATACCCTGACTTGGGGCAATAAGTTTTTTATGTTCGCCGTTATCCATGTTCATGATGTCATCGGTGAAAATACCGGTGGCGTTGATAACTGCTTTGGCTTTCAGCTCGTAGCTCTTACCGGAAAGCTTATCTTCGGCCTTAACACCGCAGACATACCCGGTGGAATTTTTAACGAGGTCGGTAACCTTGGTGTGGTTCATGGGACAGCCGCCCATATCAGCCATAGTGCGTGCAAGGGTCAGGGCCAGACGGGCATCATCAAATTGACCGTCGTGATAGGTCACGCCACCCTTAAGCTTCTTGCTGAGAACTCCCGGGACTTCTTTCATAACAGAACCCTTGGAGTAAATCTGGGAAGGACCGAAGCTGTATTTTCTAGCCAGCATATCATAGCACTTAAGGCCGATGCCGTAATAGGGAAGGCCCCACCATTTGTAGTCGGGGACGATGAACTTCTGGTTATAGCACATGTGCGGTGCATTCTGCTTGAGGATACCGCGCTCATACAGAGCTTCCATAACCAGGGAAATATTACCCTGTGCGAGGTATCTAACACCACCGTGAACCATTTTGGTACTACGGCTTGAAGTCGCCTCGGCAAAGTCACCCTGTTCAAGAAGAAGCACAGAATAGCCACGGGCGGCAGCATCAAGACCGGAACCGAGGCCGGTAGCACCACCACCTATAATAATGAAGTCCCAAACTTTTGAGCTGTCTTCCATCTGTTGGACAAAATCTGAACGTTTCATGCAACACCCACTCTATAAACCGACCGCAAACGCCGGATAAAAATTGTAATGAACATACGAACCCGCTTCCTCATAAAAAAACGCTTGGAACGGGTTCCTCCCACGCATCATATTTTCAATGCGAAACGCTGAAAATTTCATTAGCCACCTCTTTCCGTTTCGCTTTTGAACAAAATGTGACATATTGAAAACAGTATGACAAGAATTTATTTTCATTTTGCAAGACATTTACATAAAAACGAAATAAAAACGACACCTTACGACTAAAAATAAATTTTCGATTAGCGAATCAATTTTTGCTGCAAAAAACACAAAAACATAACTTTTAAGACACCAATAACACTAAACTATGTTCCTTTCCCATTCAAATGTGAACAAATAAACGTGACTCAAAATCTGCGTCCGACAAAAATAAATTCTTTGCCTTGCGTGTGAGTGCGACTACTGCTAAGAGTCAGAATGAAGCGTAACAATTTTCATTTTACATGAAACGAATACCTTTGGATAGAAAAACAACCAAAAATACCGAAGTCTCTCATTACATAAATAAAAATTGTTCGGTGGCGAAAGGAAGGAGACGGTCGTTTTGACTGAAAAGCAAAAAAGAAAGAACAAAGGCATGAAATTCAATCTCGAGTCCTTATCTAAAAGACAACGGGAAATCTTTAATATTGTAAACGAAAGAGGCTTCACTCCAATTGAATCCCTTGCTCAACATTTTGAGGTTACTCCCCAGACAATCAGAAGGGACATCAATAAACTCTGTAAAAACAATCTATTGCAGCGTTTCCACGGCGGAGCAGGCAGGGCCTCAAGTGTAGAAAATGTTGACTACAGCGCGCGTCGCAACATCCTTCATCAGGAAAAAAGACTCATCGCTGAAATGGTTGCAAAGCACATTCCCGAACATGCTTCCATGTTTATAAACATCGGTACAACCACCGAGGAAGTTGCTAAAGCTCTCGCCAACCACAAATCACTGCGCATCATCACTAACAATCTTAATGTAGCCCAGACCATGAGCAACAATGATTGCGAAGTTATCGTGGCCGGGGGCATGGTCCGCCAAAGGGATAAAGGTATTACTGGCGAAGCCACTGTTGAATTCATAAAGCAGTTCAAGGTGGATTACGGTATCATTGGTGTATCCGGCATAGATGAAGATGGCACACTGCTTGATTACGACTACCATGAAGTTCGTGTCGCCCGTGAAATCATCAACAATGCCCGAAATATTTTTCTGGTCACCGACCACACCAAATTCAACCGTAACGCCATGGTCCGCATCGCCGATCTCGGCGAGATTGATGCTATCTTTACAGACAAGAGACCGCCGCAGGTTTTCTGCGATCTGATGAAGAGCAAGGAAGTGGATCTTTATGTGACCGAGCCTGATTCTGAAGAAGAATAGATACCATCAGGCACAAGACACAAAAAAGCAGAACCCCGCGTATGTCCGCATACGTGGGGTTCTGCTTTTTTAATTCAAATGTTCATTTACCTAACAATGATCACATCAGGCACTGCAAACCGCCCATAGCCCACGGACAATGTCCACAGGGAACTTCAACTCCAAGACAGTCACATTCAAACTCATTGCTCCGCCCAATAATATCATCGCAGGGAACCATGGGACAATTGGAGCAATACGGATATTCATAGTCAAGAACCTCTGACCGGAAGTATTGATACTCAGTTGACTTCCAGATCGCGGCCAGATCACCTGTCGCTAAATTGCCGAACTGTTTCTGCCGGAGAAGCTTTTCACTGCCATCAAGAAAGCAAGTGCAACTGTGCCAAAGGAACTGGCAGGGGGAAACTTCACCTTTTGAAGTGATAAACGCTGTCCCGTTTTCCAAAAACGAGCAACTCAATTCATTTTCCGCCATCAAAGGCGGCAAACGAAGCTCAACCCCCAGCTCAGCTGCAAGTATTTTTGACCTTGCGTAAACTTCGTGCAACTGCTGAAATTCTTCAGTCTGGCTGCGCCGGTCCCATTCCGCAAGGCTGCGCAGGTTGATCCAGACTCCGCGTAACTCCGCTTCAACACGCATTTCGCGGATAAGTTCAAAAAGCTTTTCACGCTTCATACTCCGGCCGGGATGCCATACAAAGCTGAAATAGTTTTCTAAATCATGGCCCAGCTTATGGGCTATGCCTTTCCATTTTTCGTATAGCTCAACTGCTGCGGAGGTATTGGGATTAAATAGCGATTGTTCCTGCATGGATTCGTGAAAAGCTAAAACATGGGAACATAGAATGAATTCCGCACCCTGCCCCGCTGCCCAACGGATTACATCGGGAAGCTGGGCATAAGTTTCAGCCATAAGCACAAACTCCGCGCCCAAACGGACTTTGTGAACGCTCTTCTGCCCGGCTTCACGCAAAATTCCGAATGTCCGGGCCAGCCTGTCTGTGCTGGACTGGCCGTGCAACTCCCTTCCTATTAATGAAGGATCAATAGAATCGACTGAAATACAAAAGGTATCCACTCCGGCCCCAACCAACTCCCGTGCCCGCTGCTCATTAAAAAGAAGCCCGTTCGTCTGAAAACCGATAGAACCGTTCTCAGGCATGCGCTCACGGGCAAATGTTGCCATGGCCGCAAGATCTGGATGCAGCAAAGGCTCACCAATCCCATTCAGCACCAGTTTTTCGCAATGCTCCAAAGCCGGACCGAGCTTCTTGAAATCATCCAAACTCAGATCACCTTCAGAAATATCGCTTTCCGGTGCATATTTCACACACATGGAACAATGCATATTGCACCGGGTGGTGACTTCCACCTGAAGTCTTGCAGGGAATTCCTTAAAAGCGAGCGGAAAAGATTTCTGGGGACCGTCTGAAATAGGTTTCAGCATGCCAAATATCCTTCATAAGAAATTAGTTAAATTCAACTTTTCTTTTTTGCCAAACAGCAAATATATGAAATTCCATAATTAGGCCGGAAAGTCAAAAGACAAGCCATCGAAAAGAAGTCCCTTGACCTGCACATCAATTTCATGATGAAAAACTTCCAGCACAATCTATTCAATACTATCCGCTCCACATTGAAGCGGAAATGACCTTAATCAAATATAGAGGATAAAATGGAAAACATTACCCTTCAGCCGACCATGCCCAACCCTCTGGGAGGAAGTGAAGCTCCCGCTGACAGTCAGGTTTTCACCCCTAAAGGAGTCTGCGCAAAACTGATTCGTTTTAAAGTAGAAAATAACAGGATCAGCTACTTAAACTTCACCGGAGGCTGCGATGGCAACCTCAAAGCCGTTTCCGCCCTTGTGAAAGGCATGGAACTTGAGCAGATCATCAATACTCTCGAAGGAATTACCTGCGGCAAGAAAAATACATCCTGTGCCGACCAGCTCTGCAAAGCTCTGCACGAGTATATGGATAGCTAAACATATTTTTTAATCTCACGGAAAAACGGGGCTGTCGAATAATATTCGACAGCCCCGTTTTCTTTATCTTCTTAGTGTATGCCTAAGCTTTCACGATAGCGTTAACCTGCTTGCGCAGTGCTGCTTTTCCATCCTTCTGCATCAGATGGTAAAGATTCATAACAGTGGCCTGACTGAAAACTGCATTGCGGAACGCATGGAACTTCTTGGAGTTTAGTTCCGCTTTGTTCATACCGTAATCCTGCATGGCAATCTCTTCCATGACCGGAATAATCCACTTTACCGCTGGAACAGTCAAAATCCAGTCGTGGTCGCCAAGATGGGTCACAAAAGCTTCCATACTACGCTGAAGCGGAAGAGTCATGCCGTCTTTTGCGAGCAGACCATACTCAACCGGATCAACATCTGCGATAACGGCCGCAGCCTTGAGCCAGCGGACAGGAGCTTCTTCGTCCTTGGAAAAACCGGGATGATTATGGGCACAGGCTTGTGCTACGCAGACATCGGCAGGCAAACCTCGAACAACGGATTCAGCAACTCCGAGAACGTGATGTTCACCGGTTCCGGCAAGTTTGTTCTCTCCACGACAGGAGCCGTCCTGCTGCCACTGAAAAACCCATGGTTTATGCAGATCGTGCAGAATCTGAGCAGCGACAACCACATCTCGGTCAAGGTTGAAGCCGTAAATTTTACCGTAGTTACTGTAAAGGGCCAGTGACATCTCAACGTTTAGGGCTGTGTGGGTTGCCAGACCGCCGGGATAACAATGATGGCTGGAATACCCACTTCCGGGGGCAGTATAGAAAGGCTGGTTGGCTTTTTTGGCCGAACCGTTTTCAGGCAGGAAGGCATCATAGGAAATATCTGTGATCCAGCCGTTTTTTTCAAATTCATTATAGACGTCTTTTTTGCGTCCGCTCACAACATTCAGAAGTTTAGGAGCCGGGTCAGCTGTAATTTCCAGTACTGCTCTACGCAACATGGGATTCTTTATTCCGGCAGCCTGATTCTGAATGTATTTCCACGAAGCCATTACCGCACCGGAATTTTCAGCCATCTGTTGCGGGGTCAACTTCAGGCAATCTTCAAGTGTAAATTCAGTGTAGGAAGCCTCAGCCATTGCAGGCAATGCAGAAGCAGCCACAGCTGCCCCGGCAACAATACCCATCTTCAAAAATTCACGTCTTTCCATAACATAAACTCCATATATTCAGGTTTAATTCACCCCTCTGACGCAGAGTTTATGCGCGATTATTATGACAGGATTATTACGATAAACACTAGTTTAAATTACAAGTTTGTTCCTGCGCAGATAGCGCATGCGGCCTGCACATCTTTTTGGCGGAGTTCTAGATAATTCCTGTTCAGCAATAAAAAAGTCCGCCCCTGATCGGAACGGACATTAGATGCTGCTGTGTGTTGCCTATTTTGGACCGAAACAATTAATTATGGTCGTCACGAAGATTGCTGAAAATTTCCCGGAAGGTGTCCAAAGAAGCCGCTCCGGTAACATTGCCGTATCCATCTATTGCAAATGTAGGCGCGGCTTTTACAAAATTATCGCGAGCCCTTTGCGTGGTTTCCTTTAATTTTTCAAGATACACACCCTGCTCCACCGCTTCCTTGAAAATCTCTTCTTCAAGCCCGCAATCCCTAAGAACTTTCAGCAGAACATCCATTTCACCGATATTTTTACAATCGGTAAAATAAGCTTTAAAAACCGCACTATGATATTCGTGGTAGCGGTCATGCTCTTTGGCGAATTCACCGCCCATGAGTGCCAGCCGGGAATTGCTCAGCACTTCCTGAGGCCCGAAAAAAAGGCCGTAACGCTTTGCGCGCTGGTTGATCTCTGTAAAGAAGAGACCGGCATTCATACCTGAAAAATATTCATCCAGCCGCACTCCCCCCGCTGGTGTTTCAGGGTGGATTTCATAGGGCAGCCATTCATCATTTATAACTAATTCTCCGGCAAATTCCTTTTGCAGCTTTTCGACAATACCTTTGCCGATATAACAGAATGGGCAGATGTAATCTGAAAATATGGTAACTCTGACAGTTTTCATGGAAGACCTCCACAGATTGTATGGGGTTATTCTAGCAAAGAGTATTTTAAGCGCAATCAGCATTTTAGATGATTCAAAGTCCATAAAACAAATTGCAGACAAAAAGGTGCTGCGTTATTCTCTGCATATGAATTTTCAATTTTCGACCGCACCTAAAATCGTCTTCGGCCCGGAGAGCGCCAGCTCCATCCCAGAATATGCAGCAGCGATGGGCAAGAACCTCTGCCTTGTGACCGGAAAGTCACCGCAAAGGATTCAATGGATCATTGACGCCTTGCAGAGAAAAATAGCCGCTCTACATATTGTACCGATTTCGGGAGAACCGGACACAGAGCTTATTGCCGCTCACGCAGTAGAAGCCCGCGCAAAAGGGTGCGACGTGGTTGTAGCCATTGGCGGCGGCAGTGTTCTCGACGCAGGCAAAGTCATTGCAGCACTAATTCCCAACACAAGGGATGTTCTGGATTATCTGGAAGTTGTAGGCAAAGGCATGCCGCTCACGGAGAAGCCCCTGCCCCTTATAGCCGCTCCGACAACCTCCGGCACCGGCTCTGAAGTCACCGCCAACGCAGTGCTGCTTTCCGCAGAACACAAAGTTAAAGTCAGTCTGCGCTCAACCGAAATGATTCCTGATATGGCTGTTGTCGACCCGTTGCTCACCCTTTCCGCTCCCCCGGCCGTAACCGCGTCCACCGGACTGGATGCCCTGACCCAGCTCATGGAATCATTTGTCTCCCGCTTTGCATCCCCCATGACCGATGCGCTCTGCCGTGAAGGTTTGAAGCATGGCGCAAAATCGATGCTACCGGCCTACAAAAACGGGCAGAATGTTGAAGCCCGCACAGGCATGGCGCTGGCAAGTTTATTTTCCGGCATAACCCTCGCCAACGCTAAACTCGGTGCGGTCCACGGCTTTGCCGCCCCGCTGGGCGGAGAATTCAAAGCACCGCACGGAGCTGTCTGCGCCGCACTGCTGCCCCATGTCATGGAAATTAACATCCGTGCCCTTAAAGAACGTGATCCCCATAATCCGGCACTCACCGCATACGATGAAACAGCACAAATCCTGACCGCAGACAGTACAGCCAAGGCTGCTGACGGCATTAGCTGGACAAAAAATATCTGCCGGAAAATGAGCATACCCGGTCTTGGGGATATTGGAGTGACTGAGCAGGATTTCAAATCCCTTGCCGCCAAAGCCGCGCGGGCCAGCAGCATGAAAGGAAATCCCATAGAGCTGACCGAAGCTGAACTGCTGGAAATTCTTGAAATGGCCCTTTAACTGAAAAGGCTTACCATGATCACGGTAAGCCTTTTTCTACATCCATGTTCACGCTAAAGTTGCTTTGTCCGGAGCCCCGCCTGCATCGGGGTCATAATTATTCCTCCCGATCTATTCACTGCGAAGTACAAATTTTGCCTGTTCTTTTGTCTAACATGGTGTGCTGCAACTCTGTGTTGTCCTACTATATTCAGAAATATCAATACCATACTAAATATACCCAAGAACACCACACAGCATAGAAAAAGACCTTAGCAATTGCCAAAATCCATTGCCACGGGTTATAATAGGAAACTAACAGAACTCTATTCACCGCAGGAGGCAGATCATGGCTAAAAGCAATAAAACTTTTTTGTCCGTCATACTGGCAGTTTTCATTCTTCTGTCCATTGCAAAAAACGCTGAGGCATACGGTGATGCTGATTTCTGGATACAAACACCTGATGACTGGACCGAAAATACCGAGGGTTTGACAAACGACTTAAAAAAACAGGTTATCTCACCGGACCGCAACGCATTTATCGAAGTCTATGCCGCACCGGGCAATAATCCCGGCCTTCAGGCTATTGCCGACGGCATGGAAAAAGCGATCCTCAGCCGGGGGGGAGTATATTTTCAAAACAGGATATCCAGCCGGGATGTGATGCAGGACAACCACCCGGCAATATTCAGGGAATACAGTTCATATTACAACGGAAACAAGCTCCATGCCTACGCGATTTATGCTTATGCCAAAGGGGGGGCCGTCGTTGCCATCGGGGTCTTTGCCGAAGATCTGGCCGGCAGATATCAGAATCTGGTCTACGAATGTTTGAACAGCCTGCGCTTTTCACCGCCACCGGGAATGGGCAACGATAATTACACTGGATCACAGGGAAATCCATATGCAAACCAAGCTAACGGATGTGATCGCATAGTGGGTAAATGGCGCTGGTTCACCGGATCGCAAGCTGAATTCCACGCTGGCGGCCGCATGCCCGGAAATGGAAACAGCTGGCAATGCGTGGACCCGTCACGCGGAGTTGTCAAAATCATCTGGAGCAACGGCAAATGGGTGGACACCCTGACCATATCTGCTGACGGAAGCCGCCTTGACGGACAGAACCAAATCGGAAACCGGGTCTGGGGCACAAGAATATCCGCAGCACCACCGCCAACTCCGCCGCAGATTCAGCAACACCAGCAGCCAAAACCGAAGATGAATTACGCAAAAAGGGTCCGCGGCAACCTCGCCGCCAGCTGGAGACTGGCCCACGGCAGCCTTAAAGCCGGAACATCGGACAGTCGGGGCGAATGGGAACTGAGCACTGTTTCGGGTACAACCCTGCGCTTCAGCGATCCATACAAAGGCGGAAAGCAAAGTTACCGGGTAGTAATCCTGACCAAAGAGGGACAGAAAGTGGATGAAAAGGTGGTCGGGATGTCCGAAGATATAACCGTCGGACCCGGCATTTATAAAATTCGCATGTTTGCAGAACAGGGATACGCTGGTTGGCGTTGTGAGTGGAATTAACTAAACGAGAAGTCCGCCGGATTCATAAAAATGATTCCGGCGGACATAAGAGACTTTATATTAAGGTTCGCCCTAGGCCCCTTCCATACGTTTGAGCTTTTCACGCAGGGTTTTCCGGTTGATGCCCAGAATTTCAGCTGCTCTGGTTTTATTATTCCTGGTCATGGCCAGCACATTCTTGATGTGCTCTTTTTCCATGTCCGCAAGACTTCGGTCGACCCGGCCTTCCATCTGCAGACTGAAACGCATGTTCTCAGGAAGGTCTGTTACTTCAATGGGATCATGGTCTACTATGACTACCAGCCGTTGAATCAGATTTTCCAGTTCCCGCACGTTTCCGGGCCATGAATAATTGCGGAGAGCCTGCAAAGCCTCATCGGTCATTCGCGGTGTAGGCCGCTGCATGGATTTTGAAAAACGATCCAGAAAACTGCTGATCATTATCAAAATATCATCCCCTCGTTCAGCAAGAGACGGGACAGGAATGTCGACCACGTTCAATCGGTAGTAGAGATCTTCACGGAAAGATCCGTCATCCACCAGCCGCTTCAAGTCCTTATGGGTTGCGGCCAGAATACGGGTGTCCACAGTGTTGACCACGCTCGAACCGACCTTGCAGAATTCTTTTGATTGCAGAATGCGCAAAAGCTTGGCCTGCATATTCGGGCTGGCATCACCAATTTCATCAAGAAAAATAGTCCCGCCGTTGGCGATCTCAAAAAAACCGGCCCGTGCTTCCTTTGCTCCTGTAAAAGCTCCTTTCACGTGACCAAAAAGTTCACTTTCAACCAGAGAATCGGGGATAGCAGCACAGTTCACCGGAACAAATGGAGCAGCCCGACGCTCACTATGGTAGTGCACGGCCCTTGCAACCAGTTCTTTACCTGTTCCGGAATCACCGGAAATCAGTACATTGGCATTGGTAGACGCGGCCTTGCCAATCCTCCTGAAAACAAGCTGCATCAGGGGAGAATTACCATAGATACCATAATTGCCGGACGGGACTTCGACAGTCTCGACAGCCTTACGCCGATTAACCCGCTCCATAATGCGGCCCATAGCCGTAAGGAGTTCCTCCACTGTAAACGGCTTGGGAAGGTATTCTCCGGCTCCGTCTTTAATGGCCTCAACTGCACCTGAAATAGAAGGATAGCCGGTGATCATCATGATTTCGATATCGCGGTGGTTTTCACGAACGTGACGGATCAAGTCCAGCCCGGAGGCCTGCGGCATTTTAAAATCGGTAATGACAACATCAATATCATACTCTTCAAGCAACGGCAGGGCTTCATCCACACGCAAGGCGGTCAGCACCCCGTAACCGTTTGATTCAAGGTTTCGCTTGAGTACTTCAAGAGTACTCATACTATCATCTACCGCCAGAATCTTAATTTTACCACTCATCAGTCATCCGTTAAATTCTTTTGCTGGCAGGGAAGCACAATTTCAAAACTTGTTCCCTCGCCCTCTTCACTGTGTACCTGAATAAATCCTTTGTGCGCCTTTACGATACCAAGCACAACGGAAAGTCCCAACCCGGTCCCCTTATCAACATCTTTTGTCGTAAAAAAGGGATTGAAAATCTGTTTAAGCTCCGCTTCGGGAATTCCCGGGCCATTATCTTCAACTATAATATAAGCGTCACTCTTGTCACTTAGGGTTTTGATAGTCAGATTTCCCCCACCTTCCATGGCCTGAATGGCATTGGCGGCAAGGTTGACTATCACCTGCTTAATGTGCTGCGGGTCTGCAGGGACAAGAGGCAGATCATCCTCAAAATCGCACTTAATCTCAATATGGTGCCGCTTAGCGGCGGTCTCTGTAATACGCAGGGCTCCGGCAATAGTCTCGTTGATATCGGTCGGGATAAATTGCGGCGGCAGCTGTCTGCTGAAAAACATTAATTTCTTGATGATCTCCCGCGCATGCAAAGAAGAATCAACAATATTGCCCAAATCCATCCGCACCTGTTCGTCCAGCCCCGCAGTCTGCAAAGCAAGCTGGGCATATCCTAAAATATTGGAGAGAGGTTCGTTTATTTCATGAGCCACTCCGGCTGAAAACTGACCGATCTTAGCCAGACGGTCAGCCTGCCGGAGCTGCTGCTCCAACTCTTTCTTGGCAGACTTGATCTCCTTTTTGGCCACAACGATGGCTATCTGCTGTGCAACAGTCATGAGCAGATCTTTTTCGTCATCAATAAAAACAGGTTTATCGTAATTTTCCGGCACTTCAACGGCAACGGTAATGGTACCGCGAATATCCCGGTGGGCATCCACCGGCTCGACCAGAAAATTGTCAGTCTTGCGGTACCCCGGTGTCTCCCAGCTGAGATTTCCGATACGCAGTCTGACATGGGTACTCTCCGGTCTCTGAAATCCGGAAGGCAGCATCTGAACGATACATTCCATGGTCTCCTTCAGGTCCAGTTCCAGGTCGCCGCCGAGCTTGGAGATTTCGAAAAGACAATTCAACTCCTTGTTGCGTTCTATGAGAGTAAACCGCTCATGAAGCAGGCCTTTCTGCCGAAGCATATGACTGGTTACATCCTGCCCGACGCAAAGGATGCTGACCACATTGGATCTGGAATCTGTAAGCTGCTTGATATTCCAGTCTATGTATATCTTGCTTCCGCCACGCGTGCGGATGTATCCGGAAATCTTTGAAATATTATTTTCTTTCGCCTTGTTGAAAACATCCCTGCGGGCGTCTTCGCGTTCATCACGGGCGACAAAAGTTTCAAACCAGTCTTTCCCGGCCAGCTCTTTCATTGAATAGCCGGTAAGATCTTCCAGCCGGGTATTGCCATGGATGATTTCCCCGTTCAAATCCAATGTGACCACTATGCCGTGGCTCAGTTGCATTATAGTATCGTAGTATTCCTGCAGATTCATTGTAATCCCCTCATCTTTAAAAGGATAAGGTGAAATCAGGCTGGAGTAAACCGTTTCAGCATCAGAGTCTTAACGTAAAACTGCTGCAATTTTAAAATCAAGTATACGGCCCGGAACTGGAGGCATCCGGGCCGTACACCATTAATTAGGGGGTCCGGCAGTCAGATCAATGTCCTAAATTGAGTCCCCATCCTTCGAAAACGAACAGGATGGCGAAGCCGTACCACAAAGTGTAAACCACGTAGAACACCAGTGAAAAGATGACCAGCCACAGCTCATCCATAATATCCAAGGGTTCAATTTCATAATAGTTGTATGATGTTTCCACACCTTTCTTCATGACGGTGGAAGCAACCTTGGCAACCTTGAATTCACTCTGCCCGTTAAGTGACTTTTCCATGAGTCCGAGACTTGTCCACCAGTTAAAAGTAGTCCGGCGCGGATCAATGCCGTACTTGGCTGCTACTTCTCCACCCTTGTTGTGGTACATGAGATCTGAGTCATCAAGACAGCTGTCAAGAATGCTGGAAATACGGCCTTGGACACTCAGTTCCTTACCGTTCAAAGCAACCTGTGCCCCGGCAGTGCTGAACAGCTTTTCAGACTGTTCAGCCTGCACTGCGGTGGTATAACTGAGTTTGATATCAACTTCCTTGTCCCCGAGTGATTTCACATTCTCACGCAGGCTGGGAAAGTAATTAACAGATCCCTTGGAAATTGAGTTGTACATGGCATCAAGGTAGGCCATGGCGTTTTTGCCATCAAATATAGGCTGGAACATTACTGTCAGCACAATAAAGAAGAGAGCTAGCAGAACAAAACCGCCTGTGAATTCTTTCTTATTGACGATCATTTTAACGTGCCTCCTCAACCTTGAGATTCCTGATATTCATAAGGAAGGTCCCGATAACCCAGATGGAGAAACCGCCTATAACTATAAAGAACGCCCATATGCCGATGCTGTCCAAAATGCTGCTGGTGGACGGAGAGATAGGAATATATCCCATTGCGCCGAGCTTCCCGGGAAGAGCGAAGATACGGTTCACAAATCCTGCCAGAACCGCCATGGCATAAAAACCGCGGATGGTTATACCGGGGACGATCTTGGTAACTAATGCACCTATCTGGATACCCAGCAGGGAACCGAGCAGCATGCCCATGGCCAGAGTGTAGAAAATGAACCCGTAGATTGCGTACTGGCTGATTGATGCGAATCCCGCAGTGAACACAATCTGGAAGATATCTGTACCTACTGTCGTCATGGAAGAAACGCCGAGTACATATACAAAGATAGGGAAGGTAAGAAAGCCGCCACCGACTCCCATAATCCCGGCGGCGAGACCGACCAGCGCACCGGAAAGCACGAGAAACAACCATGAAATCTGGCGTCCTCCTGGTATCAGGTCATGGTCGAACTTGACCATAGGCGGAAAATTTACCCCCTGCAGTGATCTGGAGAGCGCACCGATATCGACGCCTTCACTACCACCGTGAGCATCACCGCCCATACCGGACTTGCGAGCTTTGAGGTAGTCCATCATGGCATAGCTGCCGAGAAAGCCGAGCATGAGGGAGTACACGGTGGTGATGAATGCATCTGAAAGAACCGGATTGATCTCATAAAGCACGCGGTTGAAAATACCACCTGCTGTGGCTCCTAAAACGGCCCCGATCAGAAAAACCATTGCCAGCGGCACGGAAACGTTGCCCATCTTACGGTGGATTACGCTGCCCATGATCGCCTTAGCGAAAATGTGGAAGAGGTCGGTACCGACGGCCAGAATACCTTTGATCCCGGCACTCATCAGTGCGGGTGCGATGATAAAACCACCACCGGCCCCGATACAGCCTGTTATAAGCCCGGCTCCCAGACCGATAGCGATGGAAACCATGAAAATACCAAAGCTGTAAAAAGCAGGACTGTAAGACTTTTTCCCGCCGAGCAGGTCCGGAAGAATCGGAGCTATCTCATCAGCAAAAGCGATGCCGCCAATAATTACAGGGATCAGCATCAGCCCGAGGAGCATCCTCAGTCTGCCGCTACCCATAATAGCTTTGGCATTGTCTATCTCCCAGCGGGCCATGTATCCGGCCCCGGCCATCATAAACTTACCCCATTGATTAAAAAACCTCATGATTATCCTCACGTTGTCATTTGTTGTATTGCAAGACGGCATCCTGAAGTTTATTGACGAGTTCATCCACATCGGCCGGTTTCAGGAGATAATCGCAAGCTCCCATGGCCAGACTGGAAATCACAATGTCCGATTCCGCATGTGCCGTGAGCATCACGACCGCAATTCCGGGATACTGTCTCTTTATTTCTCCAAGCAGCTGTATTCCGTCCTTACCGGGCATCTTGATGTCCAGCAGCACCACGTCCACCGGGCGTTGCGCCAAAGCTTTTACTGCCTCGGCCGCTCCACCGGCCATGCCGACATCAAATCCCCTTTTTTCCAACCTGCGGGAAAGAACAAGAGAAAAATCAACTTCATCATCAACAAGAAGTACTTTTATCTTTTCCATGGTCCAACTCCTTACGGATGGAGACCTGCTGCACTTTCTCAAGCAGCAGGCTGAACTCGACCGGTTTGGAAAGATAGTCAGCAGCTCCCAGACTCATACTTTCCGTCACAGCTTTTTCACTACCATGCCCGGTGAGCATAAGAACCGGCAGGTCCGGGTCCAGCATTTTGAAAACTTTTAAAATCTCTATGCCATCCATTCCTTCTAGTTTGAGATCAAGCAAGGCAACATCAAATTGCTTTTCACGAAGCATCCGCACCGCGTCTTGTCCACGGTAGGCAGTCTCAACATGAATTCCACGCCGCTCCAGACGCTTGCGCAAGACTTCGGCAAACCCTACCTCATCGTCGACTATGAGAAGTTTTATCTGTTTATCGTTGCCGGTCATTTTCAAACCCCCGGATACGGTTTAACCGCACGGATCAGACCATACGGTGCGTGATGTCATCTATTCGTGCCTGAACTTCTTCCTCTGCATGGGAGCGGTGCAGCTCCACGGCCTTGCGCAATTTGTCCGCAAGATCATCAATATTGCACGGCTTCATCAGGTAATCGAACGCACCGTTCTGCATACCGTCTATTGCGGACTCAACTGTGGCGTGCCCGGTAAGCATAATGACCTCCACTATGGGGAAATCACGCTTGATATCGCGCAACACTTCCAGGCCGTCCTTACCCGGCATCTTCATGTCCAGAATAACAACTTCAATTCCGGGATTATCAGCAAGAATCTGCATGGCCTGCTCACCGTCATACGCTTTGTGGACAATCATGCTTCTTCTGGACAATCTCTTGGACATGGCATCAACAAACCCTACTTCATCATCAACGAACAGAATGGTTGCATCCATCATCGGTTCACTCCTCCTTTTCAACTTCATGCTCGGTTTCAGCCGCGGGCAGAGGCAGCCGGATATTAAATCTGGCTCCATGTCCTACCGCGCTTTCAACATCAATTTCTCCACCCATTTGGTGAATAAGCCCAAAGCAGATGGAAAGCCCCAATCCGCTACCCTTGCCCACCGGCTTGGTGGTAAAGAAGGGATCAAATATCCTGCCCAGATTCGCGGCGGGTATTCCGGGACCTGTATCTGCTACGGAAATATATGCTTCACCGCCTTCAGCCCTGCAGGTAACGCTAAGGGTTCCACCCTTAGCTTCCATGGCCTGAACTGCGTTGTTGAAAAGGTTAAGAAAAACCTGCTGTAATTCGGATTCTGATACACAGACCGGCGGCATATCCCGGTCAAGGTCGAGAGATAGATTGACGTGAGCATAGCGGGCCTGCTGCATGGAAATTTCTACAACTTCCTCGAGGAGGTCCGGCAGGGAGACTTCAGCCACCCTTGGATCGGTCTTACGTGCGAAGCTGAGCAGCTTATGGGTGATATCCTTGCAACGTCCGCCTTGTGTGCGCACCTGCTCCAGTGCGCGGGTGATTTCACCGTAAGAAGCCATTTCCATGCCTTCATCTTCCAGCAGATCGCTCACCCACCCGGCTTCCTCAATCATAATCGCTACCGGGTTGTTTATTTCATGGGCAATGCCCGCCGCCAGCTCTCCAATGGAGGCCAGTTTTCCGGTCTCAACCATCTGGCGGTTGATCATTTCGTTTTCATTATCAATAAATTCGATATGTAAAACCAGTTTGCGGGAGAGGTAGATCGCCATAATAATGATCGCCAGACCACCGGAAAGGAATATGGCCAGAGTGATATATTCACTGCGGATCATGGCCGAAAAGGCATCGGATATATTCTGCTGATAAACCAGCTTCCACTCCCCACCCTTGAGCAGAGAAGAAACAGTCACATACTTTTCACCGTCACTGCCTTTGGAAAGCTGGATGCTTACGCCTTCACCGTATAAAGGCCGCCGTATGGTTTTATAAGGAGTCAGCACCAGCTCACTGTTACGGTTGGCCTGCGGCCTGGTCTGGAAAACACCGTTCCTGTTCAAAATATAGGCATACCCGGTCTCGCCGATGTGCACATTCTCAACAAGGTTGGAGAATGCCAGAAAATCTATTGTTGCCCGCAAAGTCCATGGCCGGCCATCTTTGCTCTTACTATTGATGGTGATTATAAAATGCGGAGACTGGCGCAGCCCCATGAAAACATCGCTTATCCCGGTACTCTTGTTACGGGAACTCATGTACCAATCCGCCTTGGAATAATCTGCACCCAGCAGCTCGAAAGGTCCGGCATAGGCGACTTGCACCCCTTTCTCATTTATGATTCCAAAATCAACGAAGATACGTCCGTACTGCTGCTGCATCCCTTTTAAAGTCTGTTCCAGAATCCGGGAATCACTAAGCTGCTCATAAGTAAAAACACGGCTTAGGTATTGGACCTCGGCCAGCTTCTCACTTAGAAAATTGTTTACATTGTCAGTCTGCTTGGCAACTACCTCACCGAGATGGGCGTAGACCTTGGCCCTATAGATGGACCTGAACTGATCAAAAATGAGACCACCAACAAGAATAAGCGGAGCAAGAGATACCGTAATCACCGTAATAGCGATCTTTCGGGAAAGCTTGTCATATGTACTCTTGGATTTAGTCTGCATGGCTGTACCGTTCTTAGGTTTCAGTGATTCAAGGTCCGCAAAGCCTGCGGGCCTTCTGAAGCGCATTGAGCAAGTGGTATGCCACTTTGAGCAGGACAAGAGCAGACCCAATTTAGTCCTGAATCAATATAAGACTCTAATTTTTAAGATTTATTTTCAAAGAATCTAAACAAGCCTATTAGTAATGTTGAGAGTACAGGACACCAACATTAGATCAAATCTCATACTCAACCAAAGCGTATCGGGTAATTTCACCCCGGCGGGGCAAAACACCCCGCTATTCATTTTTAATACCTTTCTCACCACACTGTGCGCTTTTTCACAAAGATTTGTAATTTCAACCATGACCAACGGTACAAAACGCCCCGTTTTTTCATTTTCAAACCTCATCCTCGCGAAAATTAGACTTCAAAAAAATATAATTTTATTCCGCAGTACACATATAAAAGGACTGAATCACACACTGATATCAAACATAACAACATGAAATATTTGAATAAAATTACAAAACAAACGAAAAGTAAGACTCCAAGACAGGAAGTGACTCCTACTGGTTGGCATGCTCATTGTAACGACCAGATAAAGCCAAGGATACGGAGGAAGATCATGCGCAAAATTCGAATACTCCTCATAGATGATGAGAAAGGCTTTTCTTCAGTGCTGGCCAAGAGGCTTACCCGGAGAGGAGTTGAAGTTATCACCGCCGAAGACGGTGCAGACGGGTTGTTTAAACTGGATATGGAATTTTTTCAGGTAGTAATTCTGGATATGAAAATGCCCGGCATGAACGGATTGCAGGTTTTAAAGACCATTAAAAACCGTCACCCGGGTGTGGAAGTGATTCTGCTGACCGGGAATGCTGATATGGAAAGTGCTCTCGCCGCAATGAATGCAGGGGCTTTTGACTTCATACTTAAACCTGCGAATACTGAAATCCTGACCAACAGAATATACGATGCGGCCAAAAGCTGTCACATCACCATGGATAAGGCAGGATGAACAAAAGCATTGATAGTATTTTTGCAGATACTATACGGTTGGCCCGTGCATTACTTTCTCATAGGCGACTATATGGTTGTTATGCTCATGACCCTGATCTCTCCCAAAACAATCGTAGGTAGAACTTACGATGCAGGCGGTATCACAAATCCAAAGTGACTGTTCCCCCCGTGACTGCTCTGGGAATCGGACTGGCTTCAATCATTAAAGGGCACAGCGCATTGCTAGACTAATTTGGGCTGATCGCCTTTGCCTCACTACCACCTATGACTTAGTAATGAGATGTGGGTTAACCGTTTTCTAATATCTGGAGGGTCTGTAGGCGTGACCAGACACCCCGCGCTTCCTCCCCCGCCCTCCAGAATAAATTTCAAAGAAACGCAGGATCATGGCGACCCAACTCTCCGCGCCTTCACTGCTTATATGTGAAGGCGGGGTCGCCAAATTTTCAAACTGGACTGCATACCACCGGGGGGACCTGTTTGCAGTCATGATAGAGTTCAGCTCAACCATTAACGGCTACCCCGATGTCAGGGCGGAGCGGCATGGAGATACCCCCGTAAGGTTTGCACATATGAAATAATGATTAAGCCCATTATTAACATTCCCGCGCAGATGGATATACGTTATGCTGTACGTCCGATCCACCGATTAGGGTAGACCGTGGTCCGGTAGAACATCAGAATGAAATAATCGGCATGGTCGTCCTGTAGTCACTTATACTGGATAACGATCTGCTCTAATTGGCAACAGGCAGGTGAACCGACATTTAACAAGCATATGATGCAGGAATTATCAGCATGTGGGGAATATACTCATCACTTCTTGCGGCTTTTAAACGCAAACGCAAATGTCCGAACTGCGGAACGATAAACATTATCCAGATCAAAAATAAGGATAAGAGCGTAAAATGCCGAAAATGCGGAACCACCATCCCGCCTCAAGGCCCCACAGTTTAATACCGACCTTCCAAAGTCCTTAAGCAAAGGACCCATACATACTCAGGCAGGGAACGGTTTATCCTTTCCTGAGTCCCGAAAAGCGGCGGAAAACCCTCCCGCCGCTTTTCTTTGACCGCACACGGATAATCCGAAATCAAAAGACTTTTAAGCCGTGAACAATTCAAAATCCTTAAAGAATCTGGCTCGGTAGAGATCAACCTGAGCAGGGTTGGTCATTATCATATCCAACTGCCGGGTGTGGGTTATCAGATAGCCCAGAATCTTAAGATGGTACTCCATTTCCGCACGGCCCAACCCTTCAAGACGGGCCTGCATGTTATCTTCGCGGATACGTACCCGAAAATCGAATTCATCCAGAATAGAACCGATAAACTTGGCCCGCAATCTGCGTCGTTCCGGATTCGCAGCCCCGCCCTTAAACTGGAAACTGGCATAATTTTCTGAAGAACGGTCCCCTACAAGGGATTCCACCCCACAGAAATGGAAACCGAAACGGGACTGCAAACAACAATAATTCTTTGAAATCATAAAATAATTTTTATGAGTATAAGTGGAGTGGGTTCCAATATTCAGATTAGGATTCATGGTAGACTCAAACATCACCGACATCAGCCCCTTTCCATGGATAGCCGGCGGTCCATCCCACGGCACTGCCTGCATCCCGGCCCATATCGCGCGCATGGGTATGCACTCAATATGCTCCATAAGCACGCAACGGTCATCATCCTCACCTTCAGGACTCACGCCATTGCCCAGATCCAGAACCCAGAACTGCTTTGGGACATTGCAGATCAACTGTTTGGACGCAGCCATAATATATTTGTCACTAATACCGAACCCAAACATTTCTCTCACACCCATCTCATGGCAGAAACGCATGATATCGTGATACGTCCTGCACTTGGAAGGTTTGAAATTCGGACCATCTGGATCGGTCAGGTTCAAACGGACGATATGACGCGCAGCCTTACGCAAAACCGCCTGTACCGGACTGCCCTTCATGAGCCGCCGACGCGGTTTCTCCGTGAGCAGAACTTCCACCGGGCCTGAATACACGCCGTGCCCGTCAGCATCAACGGTCACTATCTGTCCTTCAGAGAACAAATCCATGGCCCCGTTCACTCCGAACAAAGCAGCGACCCCGAATTCCCGGGCAACGTTAGCCAGATGTCCGGCCATTCCGCCATGCTCGGAAATAACAGCACTGCAACGGTTAAGTAACGCTGCGTATTCAGGGAGAGCCTGCTTAATGACCATAACACCGCCATCTGGGAACGAAAGAGCTTCCGCGCTCTTACGAATAGGCACAATAGGCCCCACACCTACTCCGGGACTGGCTGTGCGGCCCCCGGAAAACAGAGCATCAGGCAGATCCAGTGTATTGTTAATCTGACCTGAATGTTCATTCAGCAACATCAGCGGGCGGCACTGCAACAGATAAAATTCTCCGGACTCGGTTAAAGCCCATTCAATATCCTGAGGCGGTCCGAAATGCTCTTCGATGCGCACGGCCACATCTGACACCAGCAAAGCCTGTTCATCAGTCAAAGATGGATCGTTGCGGCAACTGTCCAGCAGCTCAGTACGGCAGACTCCTTCACCGACATCACAGATATATTTTTCACACTTTTCAGCGACACGCCGTTCCACCACCTGGGGAGAAGGACCTCGGCTGACCGCGAACTCATCTGTCTCGGTGGAGCCGTCAACTACAGCCCGTGGCAACCCCCAGACAGAATAAATTGAAATATTTTCATCACGTACATTCACCGGATTTCGCGAATACGCAACACCGGATGCGACCGGGTCCACCATTTCAATACAGCCCACGCTCATTGCCACGTCTTCATCCTTCAATCCACGGCTGCTGCGGTAAGCCATAGCCTGCATTGAATATTTAGAGGCCATAACTTCTTTAACAGCCAGTAGCAGAGAGTCGGAATCCACATTCAGGATGGAGCTGTACTGTCCTGCAAAAGCGGAGCCTTCCATATCTTCGCCCAAAGCACTGGAGCGCACCGCAAGGTTAACCTCATGCCCCAAAGCCTTCTTCAAGCGGACGTATCCGTCCATGATGGCGGAAGAAATTTCATCAGATAAGTCAGATTTAATTATCAACTGCATCACTCTTGATGAAACCTGAAAGACCTCATCCCGGTTTTCAAAATCAGTAGCCTGAATGATGCGGTCAATCTCATCCTGAAGACCGTCTTTATGCATGAAGCAGCGGAATGCTGCGGTAGTCACAACGAAGCCGGCAGGAATACGTAAACCGAGACTCTTTGCAGCCTCACCCAGCATAGCCATCTTCGGTCCGCACAGATCGGCCTGATCCCGGCCCACATGCGCAAAGTCCAATACCAACGCTCCTTCACCTGAAAAAGATACCGGCTCCAATTGGGCTGATATTTGCTCCTGTATTTCCTTAAAACGGTCGAAAAGCGCTGAATAGGCTTCCGGGTTAAGCTCATTCAGCTGCCGGATCATCTGATAGACGGTAACGGAAATACGGGTGCACAAGGCACGGACATAGTGAATACCGTATGGATGAAATCCGCGCAGAGCCTCCTCAAGCTCAGCAATAAGCTCATGTGTCTTTGTATTGGCTTGAATCAGCAACCGAAACTGATTGTAACGCGTTGTAAGTAATTTTCGCGCTTCTTCAGGGTCCAGCTGCGGTTCTCGGGGCTTGAAAAATGGCAACCAATCCAACAAACTCATAGACAAAGGCCCTCTGGTTACAAAAAGTTAACGAAACACTGCACAATAAAGTCCATAGTTATTCCTGCTGTCAGTGTACCCCTTAACTGTCCGGGACCGCAATCAAAAGCGGAAGGGAAAAGGAACATATATCCCGAAAGAGAGCCTTTGGCAGAACCTCCATGAGCATGTCTATTTTCATCTGTTTTAACTGAAAGAGCAGCTTATAGCTAAACCAATTAACCTACCAATTTTCCTTATTTTTAACTTTTTTAATTTTTTTTAAAAAAACCTGTTGACTTGTCCGTGAGTTTTCCATAGAACCTCTCTTCGTGACGTCGGGATGTAGCGCAGCCTGGGAGCGCACTTGAATGGGGTTCAAGGGGTCGGAGGTTCAAATCCTCTCATCCCGACCACGTCAAAAAGATACCCCCGAGGGTCGTAAGACCAAAATTTACGACCCTCTTCTTTTGACACTACGATCTTTTAAAAAATGGTCTCTAAGGCTTTCGACGAGCTCCCGCGCACCGCGGTCGAGCATGCCGGATATGGCAGAATCGCTAAAGAAAGCCACCATATAAAGGTGCTTCCGTGGCTCAGTCGGTAGAGCGCGTCCTTGGTAAGGACGAGGTCAGCAGTTCAATCCTGCTCGGAAGCTCCACAGCGAATAAAAAGCCCAGCTTTAGAAATAAAGCTGGGCTTTTGCTTTCATGGAGAATTTCTTGATTTGTTTACTCACACTCCCAATCCTTAAGATCGTATTTAGTCAAAATCCGCTTTAGTTCCCCACTCTCGCGCAGTTGTAAAATTCCTTCATCAAAAATTTCAGCAAGGCGCACTGACCGGGAATTTCCGGGAGCAAAACCTACATACTGCATATTTTCTCCAAGAGTCCCCGCAAGTTCAAATTCGTTTTTAATTCCGCTCTTTCCAGCAAGATATTCGAACAAGTATTTATCTTCATTAAAAGTTGTTATCCGACCCTTTAATATTTTCTTCAAATTAATCATGGGTCCGTAAGCGCCACCAACATATTGAACTGACGGGGTGTTTTTATATTTCTGCAAATATGCTTCATATTCAGGAGAGAACGAGGAATAGTCATACCCTATCACAGACCCTACCGTTATCCCCTGCAAAGATTCTACTCCGTCATATTTCCACGTCTCACCTTTTCTGACATAAAAATTCTGCCGCAAAACACCGTTTCGGCGCTTGGAAAATATCATCTTTTTTGAATGTCCACTATTCACATTGGGAATGAGATCATATTCACCCCTTTCTACTCCCTGAACTCCACGTTTGTATGGAGTAAGCTGAAATGTTATCTCATATCCGGCACGTTCATATATAACCTTTAAAATCTCTGTTACATACCCGACCTTGCCCTCTTCCTTCTCCGGAACACACTGATAAGGACAATAGTCTATTGTTGCGGCAACAATACGCCCCGCGATTACCGGATGGTATTGTATCAATAAGAAAAGCACGACAAACAAAGCAATACGCATAAATCATTAGTCCCTATATGTGTCATCTTCAAACAAAAACTTTTTACTAAACTATACACATCAAATTTAGCTTAAACAAATTTTAATTTAAACATGGTAGAGAATATATAAAAACAGCAGCTAAAGGACGAAATTTACCTAACGTAATTTTAATGAAAATCTGATTTATACAAAGATAGACATAATACAGTACTATGCCGGGGTGACTGAATCATTACTTCGCAGTGTATTTTCCAGCCATCAGGAAAAGCAGGGCTGTCCCGGCTGTGCCCAAAGCGGCTGCCCACAGAAAACCACCATAGCCTATAAAATCAACTGCCATTCCACCCAACAGAGGACCGAGGAAAGACCCCAGATGCACGGTAAACATCATCATATTGACATTAAAACTGCGGTAACGCGGCTCACTGACGACAAACATAAGTGAATTAAGAGCCGGAGCGCTCAGCCCCATCCCTGTACCAAAAATAACCGCAGTAGGTAGAAGCATTGAGGCATCATGCAAGCCATTAAGCAAAACAAACCCAACAGAGGTGAAAATAAATGCAGTTACGATCAGCCCCCGTTTGGAAAAGCGGTCAAAAACAATCCCGCCGAAAAAACGGATAGCTATCATAACTCCCATCTGCAACGAAAAGAAATACCCGGCTTTGACGACTCCCCTTGATAGAGCAAAATCCTGAAACAAAAAGAACAACCCGGTAAATATCATGAAGTATACGCCGTTTACCGCCAGCACGGATATAATTTTCAAGCGGAACAGATTGGAGTACGACTCCTTCATGGAGACAGAGTCCTTATGCCCACCACCGTGCTGCTCCATCTTGGGAGTGCGAAATTTAAGGAATACGGTAAGCAAAAAGGCTAGAGGAATCAGCCCCGCTGTTCCTGCGTAAATCCACTCGGGTCCGGCAACCAATGGACCTATTTGTTCCGAAACATGAGGCATCACCGCATACGGCAGCAGCAGTGCAGTTGAGTAAAGACTAAACGCCGAACCCGCATTCTCCGCACAGGTCATGGAAACAAGGATTGCCACGCAAGGTGCCAGAATCATAAAAATTCCCACTCCCTGACCTATACGCAGAAAAAGCAACGGCCAAAATTCATTAGTATAAACATATCCAAAGCCGCATACTCCCACTACCAGCATGCCAGTAAACATGAATCGGTAAGCGTTATTTAAGTTGATACTGTTACTGACCGCAAGATACATAAACATTCCAGAAAGCGAATAGACACTTATCAGTAATCCAGAAAGAATTTTGCTGAAACCAAGACCTTGCAGATAAACATTCAGGCTGTAATAAACTGAGATGTTGCACACGGCCAAAAAGACCACGCTGCATAGGGTGACAAATTCAATAATAGGGAGGGACTTTTTTTCAGCCATTTACCGGTTCCGGTTGTGGGTTATCGTCATATGACATACTAACTCAGCCCGTACCGCGAATGTAGAATTCGCTGGACCGTGCAGAGACAGGGGAGTAATCGATACACAGAACCATGGAGTAAAACAATGACTATTACATCCACAATTGCGCTGATCTTTGCAGTTTTAATTTTTGCAATAATCCCCGGCCCGGGAGTGATCTCCATCATAGCGCAATCTGTATCCCGCGGATTTAAGTCTACAGCTTTGTATTGTCTCGGCATTGTCAGCGGTGATCTATGTTATCTTCTTTTAGCCATATTCGGCATGGGCTTTATGGCTCAGAAACTTGGGGCCGGATTCATGATTTTAAAATGGGCTGGTGCGGCTTACCTTGTCTATCTTGGTATCAAAAGTTGGACGGCAATAGCTCCGTGTGCTGATTATGAAATTCAGCCAGCAGCCAAGAGCATAGGCAGGACATATCTTGCAGGGCTCTGCGTATCACTTGGAAATCCCAAATTAATTGCTTTCTATTGCGGATTCCTACCAGGCTTTATGGATTTACAGGCACTTGGTACCTTTGATATAATTATTGTTATCTGCTCTGTCATTCCCACAATTTTATCCGTTCTGTTGGTCTATGCATGGCTCGGCAACCGCAGCCGCGCAGCTATCCGCAGCCCCAGAATATGGAAAATAGCAAACCGTTGCGCCGGCTCAGTCCTGATCGGCTCGGGTGTGGTAATAGCTACGGAGTAGTAAAAAAGGAGATGCAACATGACATCCCCCCTTTTTTAACTACAACACATAATCCAGTGCCAGTTCCACATGTGCCTGAACAGTATCGATAAGCGGCACGGAAACATCATCCGGCTTGACCAGCAATCCGATCTCGGTACATCCAAGGACAATTGCCTCAGCCCCCTGCGCGGCCATATCTTCAATAATTTTCACATACCCAGCTCTGGTCTTATCCAGAATCTTCCCGCAGCAGAGCTCGTCAAAAATAGAACAATGAACCATGGACCGCTTCTCACTGTCCGGGATGATCACATCAAGCCCATACTTTTCCTTTAGTGGGCGGGACAGAAAATCCTGCTCCATAGTAAAGGCAGTTCCAAGCAGACCTAGCTTTGAAGATCCGGTCTTTTTAGCTCCGCCAGCAATTGCGTCTGCCATATGCAACAGTGGAATATTTACCGCAGACTGAATCTCATCGGCGACCTTGTGCATAGTATTGGTGGCAATGATCAGCGCATCCGCTCCACCTGCCTCAACGCTCTTTGCTCCCTCAATCAATCCGGCAGTCACACTTTTCCAGTCATTTTTACCCATCTGATCCGCAAAGGGGGCAAAATCAACACTGTGCATAACCACGCGACAGGAATGCAGCCCACCGAGAGCATCGCGCACACCTTCATTCAACAATTTGTAGTATGATATGGTAGACTCCCAGCTCATACCACCGAGAATTCCTAAAGTCTTCATAAGCTCCTCCTTGGATGCAATACCTATAATCTGTACAACAAAACTCCTGCACTGAAAAACAGACAGCAAAGTGAAAAATTATAGGTACAGATTGAAAATTTGCATACGCACTTAATTTGTGAAATGGACTTTATTACGAAAATTGATAACATCCCGGGATCAATCCGCAACTTAAACGAACACCAATTGCAGGTAACCATGGAACCAATCAGCTTTATAATCAATTTCATATCAGCCATGAGCATTGGCGAACAGCTTTCCATAGCAACCGGACTTATTTATATTTTTTTAAGTGTGCGCCAGAATCCGCTCTGCTGGCCTTTTGGTATTGTCAGTGTGGGAATCTGGATGGTTATCGTCTTTCAGGGCAAACTATATTCTGATGCCTTCCTGCAATTAGTCTATGTCGTACTCGGATTTTACGGCTGGTATCAATGGCTGCGAGGCGGCACAGATAATTCCCCGCTCAAGGTCCAGCGAGTAGACTTCAAACTGGGCTTGCGTTTAACCCTCATCGGTATTGCCGCTTTTCTGCCCACCGGATACATTATGGAAAATTATCTTGAAGCTTCCTTCCCCTGGTGGGACGCACTGACCACCGTGCTCTCGCTCATCGCGCAATATCTGCTGGCCAGGAAATACATGGAAAACTGGCTGCTCTGGATAACTGCCGATGCCATGTACATCGGGATCTATTACGCCAAAGGATGGACCGGATACAGCGGACTCATGGCTGTATACACAACCATGGCTGTAATCGGCTTCCTCAGCTGGCTTAAATCTTACCGTGCTGACAGGGGGCTTGAATGCTCCGCGTAGTACTCAGCGGCTCTGAATGTACAGGGAAATCCACCCTCGCTGCCACACTTGCTGCTCACTATGGAGTTGAACCGGTTCCCGAGTATCTGCGTGAATACTTTGCTCTCAAGAACGGCATCCTGACCATTGACGACGCCATTCCCATCGCCGAAGGCCAGTTGCGCCTTGAATCCGAAGCCGCTGCCCGCGGATTTAATCCGCTGATCTGTGATACTGATATTGTCTCGTCTATGGTTTACGCCAAACATTATTTCGGACGATGTCCGCCACTCCTTAACGATAGGTTTAACCAACTTCCACCCAGTATATACCTGCTCTGCGACATTGACATTGAGTGGCAGGCTGACGGCCAGCGGGATATGCCCGAGGGCCGGGAATACATGCAGAATCTTTTTGTAAAGGAACTGCGGGAACTCAATGTTTCTTTTCACAGCATTAAAGGAGATATCGGTAGCAGAACCGCTGAAGCCACACGCCTTATTAATGCGGCATTAAGCAAATCATAACCATACCGTTATGTTACACACCATCGCCAATGTTGATTGATTGATCAAAAACAGACCATAACAAAGCTAAATATTAAAAATACACCGCTTTTATTCCGCATTCATTAATCACGCAATGTCCTAAACCTTGATTTCAGGCAATATTTATGTAAGGTACATTTGGTTTTATAAGACTGTAAAAAGGAGTATTGAATGCGCCAAAAACTAATGATTGTGCTCGCTATGGTGGCCTGCTTTGCCTTCGGGGCAACCATGGCTCATGCCGAAACACTGACCCTCGGCCTGAAAGGTGAACCAACCTCTCTCGATCCCCACTTTCACAACGTAGCAGCTAATAACATGCAGTCCCTGTATGCTTTCGACAAGCTGGTACGGCAGGACAACAGACAGAAACTTCAGCCCGGCCTTGCTCTTTCCTGGAAACCGGTTTCCGATAATGTATGGGAATTCAAACTTCGTGATGGTGTAAAATTTCATGATGGTTCTCCCTTCACCGCTGAAGATGTGAAGTTCACCATCGAACGCATTCCCAATGTACCAAACAGTCCCTCTTCCTTTACCGGTTTTATTTCCGACATAAAAAAAATAGACATCGTAGATCCCCTGACTATCCGCTTCACCACTGAAGCTCCCGCACCGCTTCTGCCACGCCAGATGGCCGCTTTCGTCATCGTTTCCAAGAAAAATGCTGAGGGTGCAACCACTGAAGATTTCAACTCCGGCAAAGCATGCATCGGTACCGGACCTTACGTACTGGTCAAATGGGAACGCGGTGACAAAATTATCTACAAGCGCAATGACGACTACTGGGGTGAGAAACTCCCCTGGGAAGAAATTATTGTCCGCCCCATTACCAATGATGGTACCCGCGTTGCAGCACTCAAATCCGGCGATGTGGACATGATCAACTTCGTGCCCCCGGCAGACGTTGATAATCTTGGTGAAAACAAAAAAATCACCCTGTCTGAATCACCTTCCACCCGCCTTATCTATCTGCACCTCGATACAAACCGCGATGATTCCCCCTCAGTTTTCGGTAACAACGGTGAAAAGATCAAAAACCCGCTGAAAGATTTCCGAGTACGTAAAGCAATTTCAAAAGCCATCAACCGCCGCGCTATTGCAGGCCGCATTATGGATGGTCTCGCAATACCCGCAAGCCAGATGGTTCCCGATGGATATGAAGGTACCAGTAAGCGCCTTAAGCCCGAAGACTACGATCCCAAAGGTGCAAAGGCCCTGCTTGCAGACGCCGGATACCCTGAAGGTTTCAAACTGGTCATACACGGCCCAAACGACCGTTACGTCAACGATGCTGACATCGCTCAGGCTATCGCCCAGATGCTGACCAAGGTCGGTATCAAAACTGAAGTAAACACAATGCCTAAGAGTGTATACTTCGGACGCGCATCCAACCTTGAGTTCAGCTTCATGCTTGTTGGCTGGTCCACTGATACCGGTGAACAGTCCAACTGCATCGGCGCCCTGCTGCACACCTATGATAAAGAAAAGGGTTTCGGCTCCTCCAACCGCGGCCGTTATTCCAACCCAGAACTTGACGCCACCCTGGAGAAAGCTCTTGTCACCGTTAATCCTGAAGAACACAACGAGCTGATCATCAAGGCTACTGAAATGGGTATCGGCGATCTGGGAATTATTCCCATCCACTATCAGGTGAATGTCTGGGCTTCCAGAAAAGGTCTTGAGTACAATGGCCGTACTGACGGTTACACTCTGCCCCGCGAAATCAAAGTTGTTAAATAGAACGCCTGCTTAATCGACTAATCAAAAGGGGCGTACACTGTGCGCCCCTTTTTAACTGGAGCAAAAAATAGATGCTCGCATTTTTGATTCGAAGAATTTCTCAATCCGTCGCCGTCCTGCTGGTCATGTCCGTTCTGGTGTTCGGCGGTGTATTCTGCATCGGGAACCCGGTAGATATTCTCATCGCTCCTGACGCCACCCCGGCGGAAAGGGACCGTGCCATCAAAGAACTTGGTCTGGACAAGACGTTACCAGAACAGTACATGCGCTTTCTCAAGGACGCCATACACGGAGACTTAGGCAATTCATTTGTCTACAACGAGCCGGCCCTCACGCTGATCATGCAACGCATGCCGGCGACCATGGAATTGGCAGTAACCGCCATGCTCATGGCAGTGTTTCTGGGCATCCCCTTAGGCATGCTCGCCGGGATAAAATCGGAGACATTACTCGGGCGAAGTATAATGCGTTTCTCCATACTGGGCTTCAGCCTGCCAACCTTCTGGGTCGGGCTGATGTTCATAATTATTTTCTCGGTCTATCTGGGCTGGCTGCCTTCCGGGGGACGTGGAGAAACAGTGGAACTTCTTGGAGTACCGGTAAGTTTCCTGACATGGGATGGTATACGTCATCTTATCCTCCCGGCCATGAACCTCGCCTTGTTCAAAACCTCGCTGGCCATAAGGCTCAGCCGGGCCGGGGTGCAGGAAAACCTGCAAATGGATTACGTTAAGTTCGCCCGCGCCAAAGGACTCAGCAACACCCGCATAATAGGGCTGCACGTCATGAAAAATATCATGATCCCTGTTGTAACCGTGCTGGGTATGGAGTTCGGCGGACTGATCGCATTCGCGGTTGTAACCGAGACAATATTCTCATGGCCCGGCATGGGTAAACTGGTCATCGATTCCATCGGAGTTCTCGACCGCCCGGTTATCGTTGCTTACCTGCTGATCACCGTGACCATGTTTATCATCATCAATTTAATAGTAGACATTATTTATTCAATTCTTGATCCCCGTGTAAGACTCGGAGACCAGAATTAATTCATAACCAAAGCGGCAAATCCTTACTACAAGGTTTTGGGATTCTTAAACCCTTTTGCAAAAGGGCTTGAGCCCCCGGCAGGGCCGCCGAAGGCAGAAAATATGGCAGAAACACAAGAAATACAGCAGCCGGAAAAGGATGAATCCCTGCTCCTGCAATCGCTGAAAGAATACTTTGAAAGCAAAACCGCAACCATCGGTCTGATAGTTCTGACCCTGATGGTTGTTGTGGCGCTTATGGCTCCGTACATCTCGCCTCAAAACCCGTACGACCTGATGACCATCGATGTCATGGATTCCAAGCTTGAACCGGGCCAGAAATCAATGGATGAATCCATCACCTACTGGCTGGGAACAGACAGTCAGGGCCGCGATATGCTTAGTGCCATACTTTACGGCCTGCGTATCAGTCTCGGAGTCGGTGTTGTCAGTACGATAATCGCGCTGGTTCTCGGCTCCATAATAGGCCTCTGGTCCTCATTTATCGGCGGACGAACTGACTCGTTCATCATGAGGGTGGTTGACCTGCAACTAAGTTTCCCGGCGATTCTGGTTGCCCTGATTCTACTGGCGATTCTCGGTAAGGGGGTGGATAAAATCATCCTTTCACTGGTTATTGTCCAGTGGGCATACTACGCACGTGCCATCCGCAGTAACGTGCTGGTGGAACGCAAAAAAGAATACGTGGAAGCAGCCAAATGTCTTGCCCTGCCCCAAAGCCGCATCATGTTCGGACACGTCCTGCCCAACTGTACCCCGGAGCTGATCGTTATCTCCACCGTTAAAGTGGCAGGGGCTATAGCCCTCGAAGCCACCCTTTCCTTTCTTGGACTGGGTATGCCCATCACCCAGCCTTCACTGGGACTGCTCATTGCCAACGGTTTCAAGTATCTGCAATCCGGATACTACTGGATCAGTTTCTATCCCGGTGTGGCCCTGCTCGTCCTCATCGTATCCATCAACCTTGTTGGTGACAGGTTGCGTGACGTTCTGAACCCGAGGTTGAAAAAATGAGTGAAAACATTCTCAGCATCCAAAATCTTAAGACCTACTTTTACACCCGCGCCGGTATAGCCAAGGCCGTTGACGACATCAGTCTCGACATCGACAAAGGAGAAATAGTCGGTATTGTGGGCGAATCCGGTTCCGGTAAATCCGTAACAGGCTTCTCGATCATGGGGCTGGTGGACCCTCCGGGAGAAATTGCAGGCGGCTCTGTCAAATTCAAAGGGCAGGAAATTATCGGCCAGTCCGAGCAGGAATGGCGTAAATTCAGAGGTGCCAAGGTCTCAATGATCTTTCAGGATCCCATGATGACCCTGAACCCGGTACTGCGCATCGATACCCAGATGATGGAAGCCATTACCGCGCACGAAAAAGTCAGCAAAAACGAAGCCCGCCGCCGTTCCATCGAGGCTCTGACCATGGTCGGTATACCCTCACCGGAAAAGCGCATCAAGGCTTACCCGCACCAGTTCTCCGGCGGCATGCGCCAGCGCGTGGCCATTGCCATCGGACTGCTTAACAAGCCGGATCTGATCATTGCCGACGAACCGACCACCGCACTGGATGTAACCATTCAGAGCCAGATTCTTTCCGAAATGCAGGCACTCTGCCGCAAAACAGGAATGGCCCTGATCTGGATCACCCACGACCTCACAGTAGTAGCAGGTCTGGCTCACAAAGTGGCTGTTATGTATGCTGGACGAATTATCGAGCAGGGTAATGTTCAGGAAATCCTCGATCACCCCATGCATCCGTACACCCACGGTTTAATTGGTTCAGTGCCAAGCCGCAACAAGCGCGGCGAGCCGCTGTTCCAGATTCCTGGCATGACCCCGTCGCTGGTCAACATTCCCGAAGGCTGTTCCTTCAGGATGCGCTGCCCCTACGCAGATGATCAGTGTTTGCTCGCCCCGGAAAGAGTCGATATGGGAGACGGACGCTTAGTTCGCTGTCATCATCCATTGTAGACTATGCCTTCGGCGAGTCTGCGACGCTTTGTTTTGATGCGCTATCGCGCTTTTTGATAAAAATATTTTGCCTTCGGCGACCCTGCCGGGAGCCTTAAACCCTTTTATTAGGTTTCACTAAGTTCAACTTCAAAGTACGTCACAGTAAGCTGCTTGCGAAGCATAACTAAAACGTCTTTTGGGAAGAGGGGATAGGGTCTGGGGAAGGGGAGAAACCATTTTGGGCGTTAGCAAAAGGGTTTCTCCCCTTCCCTAGCCGCCGGAGGCAAAAAAGGATCATAACTATGAATAATAATACGCCATTTCTTAGTTGCGATAATCTTAGCCGGGTTTTTGTTAAGAAACTCGACTTTGCAGGTAAAATCGCCCAGAAGCTTGGTTCGAATATGCGCGAAGAGCGAGTTCAGGCTGTGGACAGCGTCAATCTGGACATTATGCCCGGCGAAGTGCTGGGGCTGGTAGGAGAATCAGGTTGCGGTAAATCCACACTGGGCCGCATGCTCTGTGAAATACTCAGTCCGTCCGGCGGGGATATTTTCTACAAAGGGCAGAATGTAAAAGACATGAATTCCGCTGAGCACATGGACTATGCACGCAATGTGCAAATGATTTTTCAGGACCCGTTTGCATCACTGAACCCGCGGAAAAGGGTCGCTCAGATTATCGGTGAAGCTCCGCTCTATCACGGCCTGACAGACAAATCAGGATTTAATAAGTATCTTGCGGACGTCATGCTGCGCTGCGGGCTGGACCCCAGCTACAAGAACCGCTACCCGCATCAGTTCTCCGGAGGTCAGCGGCAAAGAATAGGTATCGCAAGGGCCATGGCCATGCAGCCGGAATGCCTGATCTGTGATGAGTCTGTAGCAGCTCTGGATGTCTCCATTCAAGCCCAGATTCTGAATTTATTCATGAACCTGCGCAAGGAACTGAACCTGACCTGTCTGTTCATCAGCCACGACCTTGGCGTGGTCGAGCACATCTCGGATCGTATTGCAGTAATGTACTTAGGCCGTGTTGTTGAAGTCGGAACCGTTGAAAAACTCTTCAGCAAGCCGTTCCATCCATACACTCAGGCACTGCTCAATGAAGTCCCCAGACTGGATAAGCGCGACGTGGACTTTGCCCAGCTCAAAGGAGAAATCCCCTCTCCGCTCGATCCGCCGAAAGGCTGCCACTTCCATCCCCGCTGTGCCCATGCCATGGACATCTGCCGGGAAAAGGCACCGCAGAATAAAGAACTTTCCCCCGGCCACCGCATCTGCTGCCACCTGGCAGATAGGCGCAATGAGTGGATCAGTTTATAGGGATGGTTTGAAAAGATATAAAATATAAAGACTCCCCCGGCATACATGCTGGGGAGTTTTTTTATTACATCAATAATATTAAAACCACTCAAACAATTTATCAATGGCAGCAAAAATTGTCTTAAAAAGCCCGCTATCATAATGCCAAATAAATCGAACAGAGATTGAGACACAAAGAGCAAAAACTACGACTAAACAAAAATGCCCCCAAAAAGAATATTCCTTGGCTTTCTTTTTAAAATCCTTTTTGCTTCTATCATACTCCTTATCTTGAGAAAAAAAGCCACGTATCCAATTAGACATTTTTTCTATTGAGAGATGCGAACTTTGGCATTTTACCCTTTCCCAATCATGTTTTAACAGCTGAGCCAAACGCCAAACAACGTCATTATGTAAATCTACTGCACCACTCGATTCGCCATTTTCAAAATATTCTATAAGGTTACGCATAGATTCCAACACGCCATCATCTTCTTTGTCTATTGGGTTCAAACGTACTGCCAGCGCAGTATGAATTTTCATCAAAACCACAATAGAATTTCTGTCCAAATCAGTAGCCGCTCCGCCTTCAGTAATCGTTGTTATTTTAAGAGCAAGTTTGCGTATAGCATCCCGCCACTCTTTACGCTCGTTAGTCACATTAGACTGATCCTTATGTCTTTGTGTGACGTATGCGCCTAAATAACCAACAGCAGCTGACAAAGCAACTGCGAACAATGACCCATTATCCATTGGCTGAAAAACTCCCGCTACTTAAACTCAACTTCAACCGGGCTGACAATTTTAAGCACCGATTCCTGCTGAAATTCTTCTTTGTAAGCCTCGGCAATTTCGTCCACCCGCTTTTCGGCATCTTTATCCTGCGAGACAATCATGATAACCTTGCTTCTTTCAGAATAGGTAAACATTTTACCGGACCAGTATCCGTAGGCATCGTAGACGGTGTAGCCATCCTTGAACTTGGGAGTGACTTCGGAATTGAGAAAGCCCTGCCATCTTTTAGCAGTCACCCGCTTCTTGCCATCGTTATAGGTCTGGCCCATGTAAAGCTCGTAGCGACTCCATTTACTGCCCACGCAGCCGGGCAAACACAAAGCCAGCAGTAAAATAGCGACAGCAGAAATCCGAACAGAATTACGCATAAAACAACTCCTCGAAATCTACGACAAAGCTCCAACCCAAAACTATCATCCGACTAATTAGGATTCCAAAGTGGCTTAGCTCCTTTGGTCCTGCTGAAGAACAAACCGGAAGCCCCTCGGAGAACCACCGGAGGCAAACACGTATCAACTATATAAAAATCTCAGGTTCACGGCGTTCACTGAAATTATCAGTCAACCACTGCGAAATTTCTAGCAGACGGGGCACTTCAAGCTTACGGGCTTCGAAAGCACAGACCTTGATACAAGCACAGCAAAAAGTACATTTATCGGGATCAGTCTCAACCACGGCCCCAACTGAAATAGCGGCTGTAGGACAAACACGTTCACAAGCCCCGCAAAGCTCACACTGATCAGTAGTAATAGGGGATGCAGAAACTTTAGGCGAACGCTCTTTGTAAGGGCGGTCACCCGGAACTTCCACGGAAGTATCAAAAGAAGCTTCTGTAAACTTCGCAGCAAGAGACTTACCGAATTCGCGGGCCATGTTCAGATCATCCTCATCAGGACGGCTGACAGCTATGGGAGTTTTATCGGTGGAAAATGAATGTTCACCGATAAACGCAGCCCCGGCAACGGGCTTGAATCCTGACTCTACTGCGATATCACTAAGCTCGATCAGAGCATCTTCATAAGCTCGGTTACCGTAAACGACCACCGGAACAGCAGGAGTGCCACAAGAATTCAAAACTTTAAAACGTTCAACAGCAGTCAGGGGAATACGACCACCGTAGACAGGAGCACCAATTATCACCAGATCATCATCAAGACATTCACAGGTCTCGGGAACACGGTCAGCACGGGTGACGTCAATTACTTCAAGCTGCTCCGCTCCTATTCCTTCCGCAATTGCATCAAGGATGCGGCGGGTGGTCCGAGTCGGGGAAAAACAGATCATTTTCAATTTATTGCAGGGCATAACAAACTCCATGTCAGATTATACAAGCAAGGCATCCGCCAGGTTACTTTACTTTCTGAAAACATAAGTACAGGCGAAAAGGTAAGCTTGTAAACCGTTTTGCCGCTCCCATGCAGCCATCAGGCTTTTTTCAGCATAATAAAAAGGTTATGGAACTGTATAACCTTTTATGCGATATAACGTGCATGACCGGAAACAAGACACGAAACTTACAGATCAGCGCTGCAATCCTGGCCGGAGGCGAAGGGCGCCGCATGGGCAGGACCGATAAATCCTGTCTGGAGATTTCCGGTGAAAAACTGATCAGCAGAATTATCCGCTCACTTGAAGGAATTTTCGCGGAAACATTTGTAATCACCCGTACACCGGAAAACCACCCTGAGCTTAATGTCAGACTGGTGGGAGATATTTTTGCGGCGCGCAGTTCCCTGACCGGAATTCACTCTGCGCTGCACCATTCGCGGACAGAGCATGTCTTCGTCACTGCCTGCGATTCTCCTTTCCTGAACCGGGAGCTAATCGCAGAGCTGCTCAGCCGGGTTGAAGCTGACGATGACGTTATCATCCCTATGCACTGCGACGGATTCTATGAACCTCTCTGTGCGGTCTATTCAAAACGCTGCCTGCCTTTCATTGAACAAAACCTGCAGGATAATATTTTTCAGATCATCCGCTTTTTTCCGGAGGTGAGGGTTCGCGCGGTTGAAACAGAGGTCCTGAAACTAAAAGACAAAGCACTGGAGACCTTCGTTAACATAAATACTCCGGACCAGCTGGTCAGGGTGCAGGAAACCGTGGACGGTACAAAAACAGACACTGACGACTTCCCGCTATCAATTCCACGCAGTGCTGCGCTAAAGCTTATCCGCAAATCCCTGCGTCCGGTCCAAAGTTCTTATACGGAGGTAAGTGATTGCGCCGGGCAAGTGGCCACCGACACCGTCTGCTCAAAAATTTCACTGCCGGAACACGACCGCTCAGCCATGGACGGTTTCGCAATACAAAGCAGGCTGACTGAGAATGCTTCGAATGAGAATCCGGTTATTCTGGCTTTTTCAGGCGAGGTCCGCCCCTCATGCCCTGTTTCAGAGAAAAACAGGTCAGGAGAGGCCGTACGCGTTTTAACCGGGGGAATAATTCCACAGGGAACTGACGCTGTTATCCCTTTTGAAAAAGTTACCGCCGATAAATGCTCTATCAGTATCAGCAGACCGGTGCGGGAAGGAGATTTTATACGCAGGGCAGGGTCCGATATCCTGAAAGGGGAAACCATCGTCAAGAAAGGGTCTGTGATCTCTCCATGTGACGCCGCCCTGCTCGCCTATGCCGGGATACGAACCGTTCCCGTCAGCCCGCTACCATCCGTGGCGGTGCTGGCTGTTGGCAACGAACTCTGCGATCCGGCAAAGGAAACAGAATCCGGCCTGATCCCGGCGGATAACCTCATTCTTATGAAATCACTCTGCGCCCGCTACGGAGTCAAAGATATCCGCATAGCTCCCTGCGCCAACTCGCCGGAATCGATTTCTGAAGCAGTACAGGCCAATAACGATTGCGGGCTCATTGTCACAACCGGGGGAACAGGGCCAGGCAATCGGGACTTTGTATTCAATTCCGTGCGGCAGGCTGGTGGTAGTCCCATTTTCAAAGGTCTGGCCATGCATCCGGCAAAATCAATTTTCGCCTGCAAACTGGGAAATTCCGTAGTCATCGGCTTACCGGGACCGCCGAATGCCGTGAACCTCGCATTTCACACTATCATTAATCCGGTACTTTCCATGTTACAGGCAAAATCGGAAATTTCCAGTACCGTATCTGCAATTCTTACCGAAGAACTTAAAGGCGGACGGGAGCGTGAAAAGTTACGCCCCTGCCTGATCAGCGAAAGAGAAGGAAAAATCCTCGCCGACCCGCTGCTGGATAGAACTCTTTCGCCACGCAGGGTAATGAGCTTAAGCAACGGAATTATCATCCTTCCGGCCGACTGCGGCCTTGTACCTAAAGACGCAATCGTTCAGGTTCTAAGGATCAGCTGAGTATTTCAGATAAAAAAATCTCGTAAATTAGGTTCTGAAAGACTATTCGTTAAACAGGGAATACGGCTGTTACAAAAACTTAACCCAACCGGGATAAAATTAAGTTTTCCAAAACAGCCATCATGTGTACTTTGTAATTATGCGAATGAAAAACTACAGGGGTATCTCCTGCATAATTACCAGAACATCACGGATGTATTTTTCATAGCCAAGGCGACCTGACTTACGGGTCGCCTTTTCTCTTTTGTACAACCGCAAAAAGAGTTGAGGAATTATGGGACAGAAAAATTTTGTTTTGGACACCAACGTACTCATTGAAAACCCGAAGTGTATCACAGCCCTTCGAAACGGGATTGAGAACAAGGTTCACATTCCCTACACAGTGCTGACTGAGCTCGACAAACTAAAACGTGATTCACGCATCGGCCACATTGTCGCCCAGGCTGTCCACTCAATCCTCCAGGACGACAAACTGACTTTCCTTTCACCGGAATTTGCAGAGAAACTTGGAGAACTAAGCCCGGATGACCGTATTCTCAAAGAAGCCCTCAACGCAACAATCGAAGACCCCATACTGGTTACCAACGACCGTATCCTGCAAATCAAAGCCGGCATCTACAATCTCAAGTGCGAAGGATATAAAGACTCCGATCCTTTCCGTTCCGATTCGCAGCTGTACACCGGATTCGTGGAAGAAAACCATGCACCCTACCTGAACAGCTTCCGCTGGGAAAATGGAACTCCTGTGTTTTACGGCGACAAGGGTAGCAAGCCCATTTCCTACACCCACGAAGTATGGGGAGTTAAACCTCGCAACATCTACCAGAACCTCGCCTTAGAGCTGATGCTTAATCAGGATATAAATCTCGTCTCCATCCAGTCCGAGGCCGGATACGGCAAAACATTTCTTGCTCTGGCCTCAGCCCTGTATCTGGCTCTTGAAAAAAAAGACAATCCCTTCGAGAAAGTATATCTGGTTAAACCCATCTGGGAAATCGGAGCCAAAATGGGTTACCTGCCCGGAACAGTGGAAGAAAAAATGCAGCCCTATGTGCGTTATGTCCGCGACCTGACCGTAAAACTTCATGAACAGCGCCCGGCCAACCGCATATTCATGGATACAGATTCAGACAAATTCCGCTTCAATCACAAGAAATTCGAAATTCTGCCCATAGCCTATATCAGAGGCATGAACCTAGAGAATTGTGTGGTCATTATTGATGAAATGCAGAACATGTCCCGCTCTGAGGTGCGCTCACTGCTAACGCGTATGGGTGAAGGGGTAAAATGCATCTGCCTTGGTGACACCCGGCAGGTGGATAATCCGTATCTAAATGAAAGCAACAACGGCCTGAACTGGGTTGTAAAGAAGCTGCGTAACAACAAAGAATATGCACATATGGTGCTTAAGGGAGAGCGCTCCAGAGGACCGATCACGGATATTGTTTTGAAGACAGGTTTATAAAAGTAAAACGCCCGGTTGTCTGCACAACCGGGCGTTTTACTTTTATTAAAATTTATTACTTCTGAAAAATTCTCAATAACAAATCATCCAGATCTTCACCATTATCAATGGCTTCGGAGATTTCTCTTTCCAGTATTCTGGCTCCGTTACGTATTTCGGAGACAGTACAGTCCATGTTCAGGGCCACTTCTTCGGCAGGTATGCCGTAGCGGAAGCAAAGATAATAAAGAGCACGTCTAGCCAAAACGGCGTGCTCATTCTCCTGCATCATCAGTTCCCTGAAACTGACCCCGAAAGCTTCAAGCACAGCATCGAGAATGGAGTCGAAAGTCTGTTCTTCAAGTTGCGGCATCACCTGCTCTGATTCGACATTATTTTTGTCGAAATCAACCGGAGCTGCACTACGCACAATTCCGGTCAGCCTGTTAATGCTGGTTAAAATTTCATCAACGGCATAGTAGGCGGAAACATCGGAAATAAACTCACGAGGTTTGTCCTCTTTGCCGCTTTCCAGATCAATGGTAACCCCGACCTTAGCCTCAAGCACTTCCTGAGCCGCATCCTTAATGCGGTCTAGCAGATGCTCCTGAACCCAGTTCATAACAAACTCATTGGGCGCAGTCAGCTGCACAACACCATCTTCATATCGTGCTGATAAAGGTTCCACCCAAACCCTGACCAGTACCGGATTAATGCGTACAAGAAGTTTCTTCTTTATGGAGTTCCATACATTGGAATTCATTTCCTACCTCTAGAATTACCCTCAAAACAAAGGGCCGTCTAAAACATTCACAAACCGGAATTATGAGTATCCCCAAACCCGAAAAAGAGCAAACAGCATAAAGCTGTCACTCTTTCTCGGGGAAAAACGCTGACCATCAAACACCACTGAACTTCTACCCGCCACAACAGCAGGCAACATGCATCATGTCGAAATATCAGTGGCAGAAATGATGGAACCTAACAGACTGCCGGACTATGGAGTAAGGCGGTCTATCGTATCCTGCAGCTGTCTACCAAGAGGAGTCTGCAGGGAAATTTCGCGTTCAATATTGGTGATACCTTTAATTACGGTGGAATGTCTGCGGCCCAGTCGGGTACCGATATCTTTCAGAGAAAGTTCGGTGTGTTTACGGGCGAGGAAGAAAGCGGTGTTTCTGGCCAGTACAACCTGGCGTTTACGGCTTTTCGAACGCAGTTGATCGGGAGTGAGTTCATAGGAACGACAGATATGATCCACAATGGAATCATAGCTGGGCGCGGCCTTGGCAATGGAGTAGTTCTCCAGTACCTGCCATGCGAGTTCCTGCGAAACATCACGGTTTAAAAGTCTTGCCTTAAGCACGAGGTTCTGCAGGCAGCTTTCCAGTTGTCTTACATCAGTGGTAATACGGTCTGCCAGAAGCTCGGAAATGGATTCCGGCACCCGGGTACCCAAACGTATGGCCTTACTTTCAACGATTCGTTTTCTGGTTTCGAAGTCCGGAGTGGAAATGAGTGCCAGCAGCCCCGAACTGAAACGGGATACCAGCTGCTGATCAATCTTTTCCAGATCACGGGGCAAAAACGAACTGGTCATAACAACTTTAGAGCCACGCAATTGCAGGCTCTTCAGTGTTTCCAGAATTTCATCCTGCATCTTCTGCTTACCCTGAAAGAAATGGATATCTTCCAGAAGCAGGCAGTCTACATTGTCCCTGAATTCAGACTTGAAACGGGAGATTTCGCCCGCTTTCAAAGCCAGAACCATTCTGTTCGCAAACTCTTCTGCTGTAAGGCAGGCAATGGAAATATGCTTCTTGTTACTGGAAGCACATAAATTCTTGCCGATAGAATGCAGCAGATGGGTTTTTCCAAGCCCGGGCGCAGAACTCAGGAAGAGCTGGTCACCTGGCAGGGAGTTGTCGCAGAGACTTCTGGATGCAGCACAGGCAAGTCTGTTGGACTCGCCGATTATGAAATCATCAAAAGAAAAACGCCAGCGGGGAATACGAGTATTAACCACGGCAGAAGACATCATGGGCAAGCCCAAGCTTGTCTGAACCGGTCGTGCTACAGCAGGCGCGGCCGTAGCCTTGAAAGCGGGCCGTTCCACGGATTTCCTGACCCCAATCTCCACCTTGGGGCTGGTACCGAGAACCTGCTCGCCTGCTTCTTTAATGTTGTCCATGAGGCGGTCCCTAACCCAGGCAGCCACGAAATCATTGGGAGCAAACAATTTGATTGTACTGTTGCTCACTTCTGCTTTCAGAGGCTTGATCCATACTTTGTACAGACCGGGGTTCAAACCCTTCTCAAGAACTTTTAAAATTTTATTCCAGCTGTCTCTCATCATGGGTGGATACCTACTGCATATTGAACGATACTATCAACTCGCGATACGGGTATGGACACCCGATGTTTTCCAATTTGTTTTCTACAGCTTAAGTATCTAATATTAATATATTTTCTTATTAAGCTTGCAAACATGGCTCATCCTCTCTGACCCTGTCGAGTACCGTAGAATCAGGCTTAATCCATTTCATAATATTTTTTATCAACATATGTTGAAAACTTTTTCCACAACTATGATTTACGAAAACTCTAAATTACACAAAATTACGTCATTTCTCTCATTGTTTCACTTATTCTTACTCATTATTTCTTTTAGTAACTTATTTGATATTTACCCTTTAATAGCAAACAAGTCTTTGTTTTATTTATGTTTTTTAGAAATAACGCCATATATATATTTTTTTTATAGTTTTCTTTTTTGAAACACAATTGCCATAAACCCTGTAAAACAAAGGGCTGAGCAGGGCCATACTTTAGAACAAAACATAAACGTATGAAACTATTAACTTTTAATTTTATTGACAGACCTAAGTCCTTACAAACAAAGGGTTCGTAGCCAACGGAATTACAAACAGGGCCGTCATGATAAATGCAAAGATTGATCGAATAATCAACCAAAGAGTCTTTAGGACGGCTGAACAGCTAAAATTACTGACAATATAACTACCTATCAAATAAGAACCGGTCTTTATGTGAAATGTTGAACGCTCGACAACAACTCTTAATACAGCACTCACTCACATTACAGAACTATTACAAAGTACCTATCAGCACTAATATGGACTAACCCAGTGACAAATCAACCTGAACTGACCTTATTTCCGATTTCAGCCAATTTCAGACGGTTTTTGGTAAATTTAGGACAAAGAAAAAAGCCCGTCCTTAAAAAGGACGGGCTTTTTCTTTGTTTCATGAAGTAAGCTATATAAAAATGCTCATTCGAAGCGCTGAGCACATGCTACATTATAATATAATAGATTTGACCACTCACTTGGCAGTCAACTGTTTAAGTGTAGGATAACGACCGCAGGCAAAACGTTCAGCTTCCGGGCAATAACCGAGCTGTTCACAGCTGGCACCCGCATAACGGAAAATGGCCGGGAAATTATCCTTACAGATTTTAAGCATCTCATCGGCCATCTTGCGGACTTCCCACTGCGCGCGCTGGCAGCAGCGCAGGTTGAAGAAATGTATCAGGGAGCGACAGTTCATGGTTATCACGATTTTAGTTTCAGCGGCCTGCGGAAGGACGAAACGGGCATCTTCGTTGGCCTTGTCTTCACGACCGGCATTCACAAGTATTTCGCGAAGATCTTTGTAAGCACTGCCTACTTCTTCCATGAATCTCTCAAAACGTTCCCTGGCTTCCGGAATCTTGGCGATTGCAGGGGGAAGAATGTAATCCATATCACTTTCAGTCACATAGCGCTGGCTCTGCTGGGAGTATGAAGCTAGACGGTGGCGCACTACCTGATGTGAGCAAGCCCGGGAAATGCCTTCGACGGCAAAAGTAAAGCTGACGTGCTCAATGGGGCTTGTATGGCCGGACTCAAGAATTTTGGATACAAATTCGGCCTGCTTCTCTTTATCTACTTCCCCGTTAATAAGTCGGGGCCACATGTCAGCCACAAATCCGGCGTGGTAACACTGGCGGAAAGCGGCATAAAGCAGCTCAAGGCTGTTGGGGGTCATGGACAGAAGTTCCACTCGTAAATCTTTCTCAGGCATATGCGCTCCTTGAATTTATGACTACATAAAGTAATTAATACCGGGGCGCAACTTGATATAGGCAGAGAGCCTGAAAAGCAAGCCCGCATGGTATACCGATTAAAATTCGCCTGAATGTCACTTGAAATCACATTTTTTCCCTTGCCAGCCGTCCTAATATACCCTAACTAACGTCTTCCTTATCTCTACTTTAACCAGCCGCTGAGAATTTGTCCCAAATTTATACTGTACCCCCGTGCAGGGGATTTTTTTTGGCAAATATCCGGCGCCGGAGGAATCCGTGACTAAACTTATCCAAAACGAAAAAATACGAAATATAGCTATCATAGCACACGTTGACCATGGCAAGACAACCCTGGTTGACGGAATGTTCAAACAAAGCGGTCTGTTCCGCGAAGGGCAGGAAGTTGACGACCGCCTCATGGACAGCATGGACCTTGAACGTGAACGCGGGATTACCATCGCTGCCAAAAACTGTGCTGTTGACTGGAAAGGCGTAAAAATCAACATCATCGACACCCCCGGCCACGCCGACTTCGGTGGTGAAGTTGAACGCTCCCTGTCCATGGCCGACGGTGCAATCCTGCTTGTTGACGCTTCCGAGGGTCCCCTGCCCCAGACCCGTTTCGTACTCAAAAAAGCACTCGAAGCCGGCCTGAAAATCATCGTTGTCATCAACAAGATTGACCGTGCTGACGCCCGCCCGGGCGAGGTCCTCGACGAAGTATACGACCTCTTCATCGATCTCGACGCCAACGAAGAACAGCTCGAATTTCCCCTGCTTTACGCAATCGGCCGCGACGGAATCGCGCAGGAAACCCTCGAAGAAAAAGGTGAAAACCTGCACCCGCTCATGGACCTCGTTCTTGCACAGGTTCCCGGTCCTTCTTACAATGAAGATGAACCTTTCCAGATGCTCGTATCCGACCTTGGTTACTCCGACTACCTCGGCCGTCTGGCCATCGGTAAAGTCATCCACGGGGAAGCCAAACAGAACGAGCCCCTGCTCTGCATCAATGAAAAAGGTGAGCACGTTTCCCTGCGCCTGACCAAAATCCAGACTTACGACGGTCCCTCATTTGCTGAAACAAATATCGCCAACCCCGGTGATATTGTAGTTGTTTCCGGTATTGAGGCCATCACCATCGGTGACACCATCTGCACAAAGGAAGCGCCGAAAGCACTGCCCCGTATTACCGTTGATGAACCTACCGTTTCCATGCGCTTCACCATCAACACCTCGCCTATGGCAGGACTTGAAGGCAAGCTGGTCCAGTCCTCCAGAATCCGCGAAAGACTGCATAAGGAAACTCTGCTCAACGTTGCCGTAAAAGTTGAAGAGAGCGAAGAAAAAGACAGTTTCATCGTTAAGGGACGCGGTGAATTCCAGTTGGCGATCCTCATCGAGACCATGCGCCGTGAAGGATTTGAACTTTCCGTAGGACGTCCTGAAGTAATCTTTAAAGAAGAAAACGGACAGAAGCTTGAGCCTATGGAACAGGTCTTCATTGATTGTGAAGAAGCATTCCTCGGCGTGGTTACTGAAAAGCTTTCCACCCGCAAGGGCAAAATGACCAACCTGGTCAATAACGGTAAAGGCCGTGTGCGTATGGAATTTTCCGCGCCTTCACGCGCTCTTATCGGCTACCGTGACGAGTTCCTGACCGACACCAAAGGTACCGGTATCCTGAACTCCCTTTTCGCCGGTTACGAACCTTACCGTGGAGATTTCCCTTCACGTTATACAGGTTCCCTCGTTTCCGACCGTGCTGGTAAAGGCGTACCTTACGCCATCTTCAACCTTGAGCCGCGCGGTGAAATGTTCATCGAGCCGGGTGATCCTGTTTATGAAGGTATGATCGTAGGTGAGCACAACAGGGATAATGATATCAACATCAACCCTACCAAAGAGAAAAAACTCACCAACATGCGAGCTTCCGGTAAGGACGAGGCTGTTATACTGACCCCGATACGTCCAATGACCCTTGAACGGGCCATGCACTTCATCCGCGACGATGAACTGATCGAAGTCACACCGGAATCCATCCGTCTGCGCAAAGTCGAGCTTTCCGCTGCCAAGCGCCACATGAGCCGTGGTAAACAGCTTAAAGCCTCCGGCCAGAAATAAACTACTTCCATACAAATTCAATAAGCCGGGGAAAGTCTTACTTATGACTTTCCCCGGCTTTCCCTATTTTGCCAACTTCCCTTTGGCCATATTTGCGAGAGACTAAACCTGCTCCAGAGAAAATATGTCTGGAACAGATCCACGGGGAATCTGAATAATAAACCTTGTTCCCCTACCCGGCTCGGAATCAATTCTAATGGTTCCACCATGATTGCGGGTGATAATGAAATACGCCACGGATAGTCCTAAACCGCTCCTTCCACGTCCACCTGAACTGAAAAACGGCTCAAATGCTCTTTTGCGAGCATACGCATCCATTCCCGGACCGTTGTCCTCCACTTCAATATTCAGATAAGCACTGTTTGAAGAACACCTTATCACGATTTGCGGTTCTTTACCCGAAACACCGGCATCGATCATGGACTGAGCTGAATTATTGATCAAGTTTAGCAGAACCTGCTCCAACTCAGCTGCAAAACAAAGGACTTTAGGCAGTTCGTCCTGAATATCCAAAACAAATTTTATTTTCCGAAAATCACACCCTTCACCATTGCAAAGCTCTTTATCGGCAAGTTCAATGACCTGATCTACAATACTCGCTATGCAGCAATAATCCTTTTTATTCTCTGACCTGCGACTAAAATTAAGCATGTTCACAATTACTTTAGCCGCGCGGCCACCAGCCTCTTTTATCTCTTCAACCAGGGTCAGAATCTTGCGTTCCCGAAGATACCTGCGGACAGACTCAAGCGGAACACCCATCTTTTCTGCGGTTTCAATGTTTGCAGGCAAATCCGGAGAAATTCTGCGTTCTATATTCTGGGCCGACTGAATGATAATACCTAACGGATTATTTATTTCATGGCTCATGCTTGCAGAAAGACTGGCCACTGTTGTCATCTTCTCGGACTGGATCATCAGCTCCTGAATTTTCATTTTATGGGAATAATCTCGCAGCACACCGACCATGCGCACAGGCCTGCCGCTGGCGTTGAGCACAAAGCTGCCTTCATCCTCAACATAAAGATAACTGCCATCCTTACGCTTGAATCTGTAAACGGAAACAAACGGTCGTCCTTTACTGAGACAATCCTGCAACTCTGAAATAACGGAATTGCGATCGTCAAGGTGAATACCATCCTCCCAGCCCTGCAGGTCCACAGACTGAAATTCTGATTCCTCATACCCGGTGATTTCCCGGACAGCCCCGGACCAGACCAGTTTACCGCTTGCAATATCCAAATCATAAACAAGCTGTCCGGTTTTCTCAGCCATCAAACGGTAGCGGTCCTCACTCTGATGCAGAGCCTGCTCAGCCAGCATAAGCGGAGTAACGTCAGTAATAAAACCTTCAAGAAACCCTTCCCCATCATCACCGGTGGTCTCCACTCCCTTCTCCCAGACCCACTTCTCATCACCGGAAGCAGTCCTGATCTTATAAATCATTTCAAATGGTTCTCTGTCATGTACGGCTTCCTGTACGCACTCCCAGACATGTGCCCGGTATTGGGGCAGAATGATATCAGAATAGGAAAGTTCACTATTATCCAATAGCGAATCAACTTCATAACCGGTCAATTCAAAACAGCCATGACTAATAAAATCCATAGTCCAATTTACATCATTACGGCAGCGGTAAACCATACCTGGCAAATTACCCAGCAGAGTTGACAGAAAATTCTCGTTCTCATCAGAGATATTCAAAACTAAAGATTTAGCGCTGACCTCCATCCTGCCTTTAAGAATAATCAGTCCGGAATCTTCATGGAAAATGCCCTTCCAACAGATAACACCTTCCTCACATGTTGATTCAAAATGACCGGCCGGCAAGGGATCTTCCTCTATGACCCTATCGACAAATGCACTCAGATTACTTAGCAGCCTGCCGTTTTGTACCCCAAGATACTCCCCGGCGGTCAGATAGCCGGAAACAGCCGCAGCTTTTTCCCCGCCAACAAAGACAACCCGTTTATTATCATCAAGGCCGACCACGACTCCGGGATAATCCTGAGCCAGAAACTCAAGCCCCTGCATTATATATCCTTCTAATATAACCATGTTCGAAGCACCCTCCAAAGCAATTGATGCACAAACACAGTTCCACCATATCACACCCTACACATAATAACAGATCATTTTATTTATTCTGGTCCAGCTGTTCACAGTTGTTGCCTTCACAGACTTCATGCGCTACCAGATTCGCATACTCTACTTTCACGGAGAATTTAAAATGGGTTCAAATAATATTTCTGGAGAAGTGATCCTGATCTTTACTGGTGGAACCATCGGCATGAGTGAAAAGCCTGATGCCGGGGGAGTAGTACCGGATGATAATTTCACAAAACTGCTTAACGAAATCACCCCTGACGGTCACGACATAAAAATACGGCCGATACTCTGGTCTGATATCCCCAGTCCGCACATGTGCCCGGAAAAGATGCTCAATCTGGCCCATGACGTGGAAAATCTTCTTGCCGAGGAGCAGGTGCTTGGCGCAGTCATCCTGCATGGAACAGATCTTATGGCAGAGACGGCATACGTGCTGGACATGACCGTCTGTTCGCCGAAACCGGTCGTCCTAACAGGAGCCATGCGCTATTTCAATGAATCAGGCTACGACGGCATACGCAACCTTGTTGATGCCATCCGCACCTGCCTGCTGCCTCCGCCGGAAGGAACAGATGTCATCATTCAGATGGCAGACAAACTCTTCTCCGCAAAGAACGCCATCAAATCAAGCTCCCTAAACGTCGACCCATTCATCGGCCAGAATACAGGTAGAATCGGTTTCATTGCCGGGGAATCAGTTATTCTTACCCGCGCCAAACCGGGCCGCAGACCACGGCTGAACTTCCCGGTAACAGCTATGGCCGATAAAGTTTACCTTGTTGGCTGCCATCCGGGAATGGATTCCACCGTACTTGAAAAGCTTTTGGAAAGCGGAGCAAAGGGTGTAGTGCTGGAAGGATTCGGAGCCGGGAACACTCCTCCCGGAATAGTACCCGGAATAGAAAAATGCATTGCAGCAGGAATCCCGGTAGTACTCTGTACCCGATGCGTTGAAGGCGGGGTTTGGCCTATCTATGCCTATCCGGGCGGAGCCGCCAATCTTAAGCAGAAAGGGGTTATAATTGCAGGCGGTCTGTCGGCCCTTAAAGCAACCCTGCTCCTGCAAATGCTGCTGGGGTCGGGCTGTCCATGCAGCAGTATTGAAGAAATTTTTGCTGAAGAAAGTGTGTAATAAAAAATCCCCGACTTAGTCGGGGATTTTTTATTACAAGAATGAAGATTTGTTTAGTCTTCGCGACTATCAATTATCAGCAGGTGATAACCGAATTGTGTTTTTACCGGGCCATGAACTTCGCCAACGGCTTCATTGAACACAACGGTATCAAATTCCGGGACCATCTGTCCGGGACGGAACTCACCCAAATTGCCGCCTTGCTGTCCAGAAGGGCAGCTAGAATGCTTTTTTGCCAGTTCACCAAAATCTGCGCCGTCCTGAATTTGTTTTTTCAGGTCCAGACAGGTTTGTTCATCACTAACCAAAAGATGGCGGGCAGATGCTTTTGCCATGTGTGTACTCCTACAAGCTTAAATATAAGATTTTTAATAAACCATGTAATCTTGCCGTTGCGATTTACTACATCGCAAATAATAAAACTTGCATGAATACACGTGAACTGCAAGGTGAAATGCTACACCCTAATTAGGGGAATACCTCCCTGATTCAAAAACACGGAAATATATTTCACTCAAAAAAATCCCCCTGTTCTACAAGTAGAACAGGGGGAATGATTCGATCAATGCGTTTTCTTAAACATTTATGCATAACTTCTTGGGTAAACCGGATTTTTTCCTTCTGACTACATGTCTTCGAGATCAATGCGCTCCGCAATCTCCACCAGCGTGCGTACACCGAACCCGGTCCCTCCGGCAGACCCTGCAGGAGTCTTTTTCTTTCTCCAGGCAGGTCCTGCAATATCAAGATGCGCCCAAGGAGTATCTTCGGGAACGAATTCCTTGAGAAACATCCCGGCATGAATGGTCATGCCTTCGCGGGAGCCCACATTTTTCAAGTCTGCAACCTCGCTCTTAAGCTCTTCTTTATAGATATCCCAGAGCGGCATAGGCCAAAACCGCTCTCCCACGCTCATTCCGGCATCAATGACCAGATTCTGCATAAGCGAGGAGTTATCCATAACCGCCGCAACATTCCATCCAAAGGCCACAATGCATCCACCGGTCAGTGTAGCCAGATCGATGATCGCCGCTGGTTCGTACTGCGCTGAATACGCTATGGCATCACAAAGCAGCAAACGTCCTTCGGCATCGGTATTCAAAATCTCGATTGTCTTACCTGAAAAAGAAGTAACAACCTCGCCCGGACGGGTCGCATTGGCATCCGGCATGTTATCTGCGCAAGGCAGAATGCCTACAATTGGCAGATCAGGCTTTATCTCACCGATCGCCCGGAAAAAACCGAGAATCGCCGCAGCTCCGGCCATATCACACTTCATATCTTCGATGAATCCGGTCGGCTTCAATGAAATCCCTCCGGTATCGAAAGTCACCCCCTTACCTATCAGCACCAGCGGCTTTTGCCCTTCACGATCCTTAGGGCAGTATTCGAGGGTAATCATGCGCGGTTCTTCATTGGAACCACGAAAGACCGATGCATAAGCGCCCATGCCCTTATCAATAATTTCTTTACGTTTCATGGCCTTGAATTTAAATCCAAACTGCTTGGCCATTTTCTTTGCTTCATCAGCTAGATAAACAGGAGTAGCAACATTTGGTGGAAGATTGACCAGATCGCGGGCATAGATGAGGCCCTGCCCTATCGCGAGTCCCCTTGAGAGCATTTCATCCAGATGGCCCGGGGGTTCTTCTTCTGTCAGAAAACGAATTGTTTCCGGCAGATCCTTGGTCTCGTCTTTCTTTGATTTGAACTGGTCAAAGGAATACAGACCTTCCATGACAGCAATAACAAAATGCTGCAGCTTATCTTCAAGTCCCAGTCCCTCAAAAGCCACAAGCGGCACTCCAACAGTGCGGAATTTAAGCTCCCGGCATTTATGCATGGCAGAACCAACAGCCTGTAAAAACTGCTCCACGCCGAATTCTTTTTCTTCACCGAGGCCGACCAACAGCACACGCTGTACGGAAGTTCCGGAACCATAAACGACAGCTGATCCGCCAAGTTCACCGGAAAAATCCCCAAGAGCAGGAGATCCGGCAACCCAATCCGCTTCAGCAGCCATCCATGAAGAAAACCCGGAAAGATACTCGTCGGCACCTTTAAACGCAAAAAAGATTACCGCGTCCGCAGACCATGCAGAGGCAGGCTCATTGACAATGCTGAATTCCATATACTGCTCCGTATCAAGTGCTGAAGTAAAACATGTTTAAGTTCTTCGAAACAAGATTACCGTATTTTAAAGAAGAAATTAAATATAATTATCCCATAAAATTAGTTAGGGCTGATCTGTTCAACAAAAGAAAATGTGCCGTTTTCGTATTTGACGATATCCACAGTTTTCATGGGGACCCTTACTCCTTCAGGATAATCGAAATACCCGGTCACTCCTTTGAAACCCACTGTTTCGGCCAAGGCTACGCGGACCTTCTCGGGATCGGCAACCCCGGCACGTTCGATGGCCTGTGCCAGAAGCATGACCGTATCATAGCCAAGGGCGGCAAAGCCTGATTCGGGTTCCTTTCCGAACATACGTGTATAGCTATCCACAAATTCCTGAACCATTGGTTCCGGATTATCATATGCAACATGTGTGGCAAAATAGATGGAATGTGAGTACTCCTCCGGGATATCACGCAAACATGGAGTATCAAATCCATCACCGGAAACTATTGGCTGATTGAACCCGGCTTTGCGTAATTCGGTTATATATTTAGGAGCATCCGGGGGAATGGATGAGATAAAAATCAGATCCATATCCTTGGATTTATTCTGAGGGCGGGGGTATTCATCTGTACCGGAATTATACCAGACCTCTTCCTCAACATTTCCGCCATACTTGCGGTAACGGCGCTTGAAATACTTTGACAAAGTCTTGGTGAATTCATTTGAAATATCCGTTCCTACAAAGCTGTGGGAAGTGTTCAACCTGCGTTTGGAAAACTTTGCAACTGCACGGGCCTGCATGTTATCACCGAAAGCGGTCATGAAAAAATATTTGCCGTACATGTAAGGCAGGTTCTGCATGGTTGCCCCTGCGGTTATGAAAATAACGTCATTCGCTGTAACCGGTGGAGCCGCAGACATGACATAATCAGTATCATTCAATCCGATCACAGCTACTATATCATCCTGTCCGGCCAGAGCTTCAGCGGCCATGGCCGTAGAATCAAGATTTGAGCGACAATCGGAAATAACAAGACTGAGCTTCCTGCCCAAGATGCCGCCGCCGGAATTGATTATATCCTTTGCCATCTCCATTCCCTGCATGCCGGGTCGATCAATGGCGGCCATTTCCCCGGTAAGGTTATAAAGCACTCCAACTTTGATTGTTTTATCGCCGGCAAAAGCCGAAGGGGATAAAATAAGCATAAAAAGCAGACAGAATGCTAAACGTAAACACATATATCCTCCTGAAACTAAAATACATTTGATTTGGTCAACTTTAAATTTTATCCGCAAATCCGGCTAGCAGAAAATCTATTTCCCCTGTGCGGAAAGCTTGGCCTGCTGGGCCTCTAGAAATCGCTGAAATTTATGAATTTCAGCCTCACGCTTTTCCGGCACCAGTGGAAAATCAGCTTCTTCCCGGTAGCGCTTTTCGGCAATAGTCCGGCTGGCCGGCATTTCAGTACCAAGCCATCCTGAGCTGTCCCTAACCAGTCTCTGAATATAACTTACGCCAAGAAAAGCACGTGTAACTCTGGTATTGTCACGTAACTTACGCATGTCCTTAAACTCTGCTTTGGACGAAACCTCACGGACCATTTTATCAAGACAAACCATTTTCTCCGGCATGCGTGCCTGCTCAAAAACTGCCGCGTGGTTGTTCAATATATGCCCCCGTTCGCCGGCAGTGGCAGGGTCAATATAAAATGCTGCGTAAAGCCCTGACTGATCGTAAACAGAAAGATCAGATGAAAGATCAACTCCAACTCCGCAAGTCAAGCAGGTAACATCGCGGTACCGGGGTAGAACATCCCTCTTGAACCATTCTTCGCTGTTGGAAGGATCGGTAATGGTTCTTTTATTCTCCGGTGCAAATTCTCGGATCGGAGAACGCATCATTGTTCCTGCCAGCAGTTCACTGGTCTGCATCCATGCAGCAACACCAAGCACTCCCTTAAAATCCCTGCGACGTCTCCGGGCCAGAAGAAACAGACCTCGGTAGAGGCGGTCCAGTGTGGTTCCACCCTCTTCACTGGAGTCGAACATTATGTACTCATTAAAATTTCCGGGAAGGGTAAGATTAAAAGGAGTGCGGATCAGGACCGACCCTGTATCGTTGCGCGGAACCAGAAAATCTGCGAGATCATGCCCGTCCGTGGGAAGCCATGCCATGGTTCCACCGATGGTAAGCATAGAACCCAGCACTTTCATATAATCAGCTGCAGCATCACCGAGCCCGCCAACACCTATGGAATACTCAGTCTGCGAAAAACCACGAGAAAAAATATGCCCCTCATCGACACGCGAATGAAAGATCTCTGCAAGAGAACCTGTAACTTTCAAGTCGGAATGCGAGTTTTCACCAGGTACAAACCTGAAACTGCCTATGGGAGAGTCGGCTGACTCCATGCGATCCCAGTTCTCCAGAGCCTGATGTTCCCATTGTACGGACTGTAGAAATTCCATAGCCTCACTACGGGTTGGAAAAATATTAAGGGAACGGGTCATTCCGGCAGTATCAAGCACATTGCGACAGTATTGGCATAGCCCACAGATGGCAAGCGCTCCATTACGGCTGCGCAGGATCTTCATGGTCCGCACAATAAAGCGGATGCCGGCACTGCTCAAATACCGGACCTCAGCCATATCAAAAGCCATGCATGCAAGATTCTCATCAGCAAGAAGCTCTTTCAAGGTAGTGTCCAGCTCTCCAGCACCATAAGCGTCCACCCTTCCTCCCATTGAGACCACAACAGTATCTCCATGTCTGCGAACTTTTATATCCATTCCTTGCTCCTGTTCAACTCAACCACGTAATATGCTATCAGGTACAGAAACAGCATAGCCATAAGCACTGTGGGTTGTGAAGTTGCTTCTGGAAAAACTGTACTATTTTTTGTGGCTCTGATAATTATGTTTATAAGAGGGAGAACTATGAAAAAGAACTTTTATTTCACGGATGATTTCACCGAAAAATATAACGGTAAGCTCATCCCCACAAAAGAGGCGATAAAGTTGCTCATAGCAATGATGCCCGGAACATGGGTATCATCAGGTAAGGACTCGCCCTCAGCTCAAAGAACATTTGTACTTTTTGAGTCTCCCTGTCCTGACACTGAAGAGAAATCTCCATCTTTGGCAGAAGTTTGTATTTTTGCGGAAAGGCCGTCAGAATCTTTTATAGCCGAAAAAAACTTAAAAAATGAAAGGGAAATAAGTGAGGAAGAGTTTGTAAGAATTCTTGAAACCAAAAACGCAAAAGGCCATGTTCATTATATTTGTTTCAAGAAAAGTTCAGATGGTGAATTCTGCGCCATTTGCAATTGCTGCCCCGGTTGCTGCGGACCGCTCAAGTCCGGGAAAAGCAAAGTCCCCTTGCTTGTTCCTTCCGGTTATATCGCCGTTGTTAACCCGCGAAAATGCATAGGATGCGGGCAATGTATGGAATACTGCCCCTTCGGAGCAATGAACCTGCGCAACAAACGGATGCGCATAGATCCCGAACGATGCATGGGATGCGGAGTGTGCACCAACAAATGCCGCAAAGATGCGCTTCGTCTTGCACGCAATAAAAAACATCCCGAGCCTTTCCTTACGGATAAATTTAAAGAATAAAAAAAGATCAGAGCATTCGCAGGCCCGCTGCCATGGCTAGCCGTCAGGAAAAGTACGCCGCAACTCCAAAATCTCATCCAGATTTTCAAAAAACAAATCGGTCAAGTGCGGATCAAAATGTTTACCCTTGCCCATCTCGAAATAATCAATAATTTCTTCGATCGGCCAAGCCTTTTTGTAAACCCGTTCACTGCCAAGTGCGTCAAAGACATCCACAATTCCGATAATACGCCCGTAAATATGAATTTCTTCCCCGGCGAGCGCACGCGGATAGCCTTGCCCGTTCCACCACTCATGGTGCTCATAAGCAACAATGGCAGCGGCCTTAATGATGGGCCGCTCGGAATGTTTTAAAATTTCATGTCCAATGGTGGTATGGGTTTTGATGATTTCAAATTCTTCGGGAGTAAGCCGTCCCGGTTTGTTCAACACAGTGTCAGGAATCCCGATTTTACCGACATCGTGCATGGGAGAGGCAAGACGCAGAAGGTCAGCTTCTTCTTCGCTCAGGCCGTAACGGCGGGCAAGAATATAAGCAAGCTCGGCAACCCTGCGCACATGGTTCGCAGTTTCATTGGAACGGGTCTCCACAACTTCGCCAAGAGTAAGAATAACTTCCTTCTGGGTTTCAATAACTTCATCCTGAATAGCCATCAGTGCGTCCTGAGCTTCACGGCGCACCTTGATCTCATGACGCAGGTCCTTAGTCCTTCTCTCAACTTCAGCTTCAAGATGTTCTTTGTAACGGCGGTTTTCTTTGATCAGGCTGGCCCTTTCAAGGCCCTGTCCCAAAGCATGCTCCAGAATGTTAAGATCAACTATGGGCTTGGTCACGAAATCCCAGGCTCCAAGCCTGACCGCTTTGATGGCATCCTGAATAAGCCCTGCACCGGAAACTACGATGATCGGGGTATCAGGACTTTCAGCTTTCACATATTCAAGGACCCCGAACCCATCAACCTTGGGCATATTCAGGTCTACAAGAACTGCATCCGGCTTTTCTCGCTGAAAAATCTCAATCCCTTCCTGACCATCACAGGCATCAATAGTGTTGAAACCGGAATCACTAAGATAGTCGCAGATTGTTTCCCGCACAAAGTCTTCATCATCGATTACAAGGAGAGTTAATTCAGAATTATCCAATTGTTACCTCTGATCATTTATACTCTTAAGTATCAATATCCACCATTTGATTACAGACATAGCAAAAAAAGCTTCTATTTAAAACTGTTATTCTAAAAGTATAACATCTGCAATAAACAAAAAAAGGCACTGGAAAATAATTTTCCAGTGCCTTGCCTACGTAATGATCGTTATAAAAATTAATCTTCGAAACGCTTCATGGAAATTATGCTGATGGGATCAACCGGAACATCATCCATGGGTCCGTAAGACTTTGTTTTTACTTTCTTAATCTTTTCGACAGCTTCCATACCGTCAACAACCTTACCAAATACGCAGTAACCCCAGCCCTGAGGGTTCTTTCCAGTGTGGTCGAGGAAACCGTTGTCCTTAACGTTGATGAAGAACTGCGCGGTTGCGGAGTGGGGGTCCATAGTACGGGCCATGGCCAGGGTACCCAGTTCGTTTTTAAGCCCGTTGTCAGCTTCGTTTTCAACAGGATCGTGGGTTTCTTTCTGTTTCATAGAGAAGTCAAATCCGCCGCCCTGAATCATAAAATTATTGATAACGCGGTGAAAAAGGGTTCCTTCATAAAAACCTTCGTCAACGTAACGCAGAAAGTTTTCTACGGTTTTGGGAGCTTCTTTCTCGAAAAGTTCAATCAGGACTTCACCTTCAGGTGTTTCCATCAATACCAAGGGATTGGACATATTTAATTCCTCCGATTTTTTATCTTACCCGCTATGGGGATTTCTGATCTACATTAAAACAAAAAAGTACGCTACTCCGAGCATCATAAGCATCAAACTGGGGATGACAACCTTTTTCCATGCAGCCACCATGTCAACTTTGAAGTATTCGCAGGTCAGCAGAAAGCAAATATGCAACGGCGAAGCCATAATCCCTGAAAACCCGCAGAACATGCATAACACTGCCCATGCAGGCAGCTGATCCTGCAGGCCTGAAGCCTGTACCAATCCGACCACAAGCGGCATGGCTGCGCCAACAAATGCCAGAGTTATCCCGGCAATGAAACCGACAAGAAAAGGAACAAACACTGCCGCAGCAATTAGTGCTGCCTCCCCGCCTGCTAAGCGGGCCAGCTCATCAACAACCCCGCAAGACCCGAGAATATCTTTGAAAACAAACACGCAGACAATCAAGAAGATCATATTCAGAAACCGTTTTTCCACCAGCAGTCCCCGAATAATCACCATTGATCCGGCATTTGCGAACATGGAGCAGAAGACCGCGCCCAGCAACGCAAGGACAATGCCCATCTCAAAAGGTATTCCGGGAAAAAAGAAGCTCAGTACGCTTTCAAAAACAAAGGCTCCCGCAATAGCAACAATCAGCGGAAGGCCTTCCTTTAAGACAACCCAGATATCACGGCTGCCGGCTGAAACATAAGTGCCGGTTCCATCCTCTTTTATGGGCAGAACCGAAGGCCTGAGATAGAAAAGATATCCCAGACCTATGCAGGCAAAAAATCCCGGAAAAGTGTAGCCGATAAATTCGAAAATAGTCATCCCGCACAATGATGAGGCGAGAATCATACCCGGATAAAGAGGCCATGCAAGCTCCCATACATGGCGGAACCAATAGTTGACGATAACCTTGTCCTTTCCGGATACATCAAGACCGCTCGCCGCCTCCTGAATCATGGGTGCGGAAAAGATTGCCCCACCCGGCATAGGCAGAAGACCGATAAGCGCTGGAAAGAAAACAAGCCGCAAACGCGGACTTCGCAAGTATCCGGTCATGGAATTCATAATCCTTCCCGCTTGCCCTGTTTTTTCAAGCAAACCGGATAGGATCATAATCAGGGCCACAATCAAAGCCAGAAAAATGGTTTTCTCATCCAGCAGAGCATCCGCGCTGACTTTAAGCACAGTTTCCATATTCATGGAGGTAAGCACGGCCAGCACACCGCCCCCGACCAGAATGGAAAGGCCGACACCAAGTTTGAGCCGGATCCCGGCAAGCATGCATACAAAAACAAAAATAATCTTAAACAAAGGCAAAAGACTTTGAAGGAAATCCATACTATACCCCGAGGGAGGAAAAAAGGTTAGGGAATCAAAACCAAATTTTTACGCGCGATTTTGTTCTGCGGGTCTATCTGCAAAGCCTTGAGCAGCCATTCCTTGGCCTGAGCATTCTCACCACGCATGTAATAAAGCAAGCCCATGTTGATTATATGGTTTACATTCAGCGGCTCAAGTTCACTGGCTCTGCGCAGATCGGACAGGGCAGCATCTAAATCGCCCTGCTGCATATACACTATACCCCTGTTTCCCAGCGCCACGGCATAATCAGGATTCAGCTGTAAAGCCTTGCGGTAGAGCTCCAATGCCGAATAAGAATCACCTTTTCGGCTAAGAATTGCTGCAAGGCTGCTCATAGCTTTATAATGGGAAGGGTCAGCTTTGAAAGCTGCCTTAAAATGTTTTGCAGCTTCGTTGAAATTCTTTTCCCGCTCCAGCAGGTTACCGTAATTGTAGTGCATGTGGTGGTTATTTGCAGTCACAGCCAGTGCACGAGTATAGAGCGTCCTGCTGTCCTTCCAGTATTCGGTCTGGGTATAAGCCGCAGCCAATAATGAAACAATGGCAAACGCCCCCAGTGCAACAGCTGCTTTCCCCGGCACTCGTTTGGAATTAACAAGCCGGGCCGCACCAAAAACAATAACCATATAAATTCCCATAAAAGGAATGTAGGCATAGCGGTCAGCCATGGACTGATCCCCGACCTGAACCAATCCGATAACCGGAACAAGAGTTCCCAGATACCAGAACCAGCTCACTGCACCGAGAGGGAATTTCTTAACAAAGCGGACCGCAACGGCTGAGACTGCAATGAGAAAGACAGCAGCCAGAACGGGCTTCCAAAACGGAATTTCGTGCGGATAAGGATAAAAGACAGCAAGGTCGAACGGGGCAATCATTTTGCCAAGGTAAGCAACCCAAGAAACAAGGGCATTTGAAAGGCGCAGACTTAGGGGGAAGGAATCCACACTCTGCATTGCCCCCCCGCCATGCTGGGCCATGACGGTCAGCACGGAAGAAAGCACGGAAAGCCCGAATAAGGGCAGCTTTTCCAGTATCAATTTACCAAACTGCACAACGGTGTTTTTCGCAAAATCAACACGGTTCAGCGGCCAGACATCCAGCAGGACCAGTGCCGCAGGCAGGGTTACGACCATGGGCTTTGCCAGAATCCCCAGCCCGGTAAAGAAAAAAGTCAGCCCATAGGCGGCCGCATTCCTGTCCTTACCCCAGCCCAGCCAGCTGTGCATGGCACAGAGCCAGAAGAAGGTGGACAGCACATCCTTGCGCTCGGCAACCCAGGCCACGGATTCCACATGAATCGGGTGAACGGCAAAAAGCGCGGCCACAAAAAATGACGGAACCAATCCGCCTTCTTTAAATCCTGATGTCGCCTTGACCAGAAAGAAAAAAAGCAACAACACGTTGCAGAGATGAAAAAAGACGTTGACCAGATGGCGCGCCCCGTCCGAATTTCCGAACAAGGTAGTATCGGCCATATGCGAAACCACTGTCAGCGGATGGTAGTTGGAAAGCTGAAATGTGCTGAACGCCCAACCTATATTTTCGGCTGAAATCCCCTGCATGACCCGCTGGTTGTTTGTTACGTAACTGCCGTCATCGTAAGTAACCAACTCGAAACCGCCGCACTGCGAGTAGATAATGAGGACCAGCACAGAGAGGATTGCCGCAGCAAACAGGCTTTTCTTTAATCCGGTTTCAGCCTGAGAAACACTCATAACTCATCCGCCTGTGCCCTCTGGGGCACATTTTTCAGAAAATCACTCTCGAACCAGCCAAGTCTGTGTGCCATGGTTTCACAGGAACAGCGCAGAACCCCCAGCCCGTAACGCACTGAGCGGGCAAAACTTATTGAAGAAGAATCGTCCATATAACGAGTCGGGCAGGTCACTTCGCCAATGTCGTAACCGGAAAAAATAATCTGGCAGAGCATCTGGTTATCAAAAATGAAATCATCGCTGTTTTCTTCAAACGGAATGTTCTCCAGAAGTTCACGCGAGAATGCCCGGTATCCGGTATGATATTCCGAGAGGTGATAACCGACCAGCAGGTTCTGAAACCATGTCAAAACGCGGTTGGAAATATATTTATAAAGCGGCATTCCACCCCTGCGGGCACCTGTTCCGAGAATCCTTGAACCGAGCATGCAATCAAACACACCGTTAGCTATGGGCGAAATCATGGCTGAGATAATCAGCGGGGTGTACTGGTAATCAGGGTGGACCATGACCACAACATCCGCGCCCATATCAATGGCGGTGCGATAGCAGGTTTTCTGGTTTCCGCCATAGCCCGTATTGCAGGCATGAACCACGGTCTTGATCCCCAGACTTTTGGCCTGTGAAACAGTGTCATCGCGGCTACAGTCATCAACCAGCAAAATCTCATCCACTATATCGGCAGGCAGTTCGTCCAGAGTCTTTTTCAACGTGGATGCCGCATTATAAGCAGGCATTACCATTACAACTTTTTTACCATTAACCATATATAAATATTCTCCTGAAATTCACTGCCAAAATATATTTTTATTTCATTAAATTTTCTTATTCAGATACGAATGCAGGCTTACCACCAAACCTGTAAGCGAATCAAGTTGAGTAAAGTACGGCTGTTGCCTGTGCTTCCGCTTTTTAGTAATCAAGCAGCAACTTTCTTATAAAATCTAGCAGACAGGGATATTTAAAATGCAGGAAACCGAAATAAGGGAATACATCTATAAAATCATCATGGACAAATGTACTGAGGATGAAGAAGCCCGTCAGGATGCCATTGGTGAATTCATCGCCATGACAATGCCCAACATCGATGAAGGAGCGGTCCGAAATATTAAGTCCATGATTCCTCCCATCACCGAGCTTTACGACAAATGGGCGAACATGTTCGTCGAACGTCTGCTCGAAACCGTGCCCCGCAATCAGATTGAAGAACTTTGCAGCGGAACTGCCGATAACGATTCCGCTCTGATTCTGGTTTACATCATGTTCATGGAATCCGAGCGTATGGAAAAACAGGTAGCTGAAGACATCACCTCTTTCGCCCCCACGCAGGATGACGAAGCGGGAAACATAGCAAGTGCATACATCCGCTCCAAGCTGACAATTATCGCCGAAGAGCAGAAAATGAAAGACGCTACCATCCAGTAAGGAGATTTAAAATGTTCAGCAATATCATTGTCAGAACCCCGGCTGAAAATCTTGGACAAGGGTTGACCGAGGCGGGACTCGGCTGCCCGGACATCCCCCTGACCCTTGCCCAGCACCGAGACTACATTAAATATTTCGAACAGGCCGGGATCAAAGTTACCGTGCTTCCTGCGGTTGAGGAATATCCTGATTCTGTTTTTGTAGAAGATACCGCCGTGATGATCCCCCATACAAACGGGACAGCAGCCTTCCTGACCTGTCCGGGAGCGGAGTCCAGAAGAGGCGAAGTGGATGAGATTCAGGCCGCAATAGCATCCCGGGCAGATGAAATAATCCGCATGGAAGGCAGCGGACTCATGGAAGGCGGAGATGTGCTGCTCATGGGCAAGACCTTTTATGTCGGCATTGACACCAGAACCAATGCCGAAGGCTGCAAACAATTCACCAAGGCTGCCGCCCAATTCGGTTACAAGACAGTACCCGTGCCGTTTACCAACGGCATGCCGCACCTGAAGACCGAACTTTCCGCTCTGGACGAAGAAACCCTGATCATGAGCGCACGCTTTGCAGAACGTGAAGAGTTCAGCGGATTCAAAAAGCTAATAGTACCGGAAGGCGAGGAATACTCAGCCAACTGCCTGTTTATGGGTGACAGGCTTCTCGCGCCGGAAGGATTTCCCAGAACCGCCGAACTGCTTGAAAAAAACGGCTTCAAGCCTGATTTCATCAACATGTCCGAATTTCGCAAAATGGACGGCGGCCTGACCTGCCTGTCTTTGAGATGGTAATAAGAAATAGGGGATGCTGACCTTGATCAGCATCCCCTATTTCTTAAATTGCAATCTTATCTAAAACATCCTGCAAAATTTCATCTTCGCTTTGATCAGAGCGCACAATATGATGCGCGGCCTCCATAAAACTCGGTTCAAAACGGTTCAGCATGAGAGAAATCTGTTCACGAGCATCATCGGAACCGTCGGAAGATGCCAGCAAGGTCATGAAATCACACATGATAAAAATGACCTTTCCGTTATCCTTCAGCAACTTGCGTATTTTCTCGGACTTGGCGGCCCCGCGCGGCAGGCTGACAATCTGATTATCACCAACGGCAAGCTCTTCGAGTACCGGATTACCATCCTTACGGGTGACAACCACATATTTCCGGCCAAGTTTTTCAGCTACCTTTGCCGCTATTGATTTACGCAGTTCGTCATTCAGGCAGAAAATAAATACATTACCGGAATCCCGGCCGCCGATAAGCATATCTTTAGCCATACCCGGTACGTAAACATTTTTCTTTTCCTGCTCATCCACAACATACTCAATATCTGTCATCTCAATATATTCTTTAGCCATATCAAATCCTTATCTTTCAAACATTCTAAAACCTGAACAGGAAAATTAATCATTCAAATTTGGAGAGCAAGACTACTTACGCTTAAAAAACACAGTGCGCTTGTACTGTTTACATTCTGGGTGCGGTTTGGAAAGGTAGGTCATCTCCCAGTGTTCAGCAAAAATTTTGACCGCAAAATCAAGTACGCTGAATAAGCCGTCTTTAATTTCTGCCTGCGGATACATTTCCAAAAACTTTTCCGACTTAAGACCAAGATGCTTGTTAACGTAATATTCAGGACGAAAGGTAAGCAGCATTTCCGACTCCGCCCTTTGTTCAAGGCCCCGGAGCATACGCTCAAGTTTTCCCTTCCTGATTCCGTCTTTTCCGATAATGTCTATGAGCATGCCCATATCAAAAGTTCTTTCAGGGCGTTCCTTGGTAAAATCACAAACCTTAAAGTCGACATGCTTAACAGAGTAAAGAGCTGCCAGTTTCTTAGCCCCGGCAATCACTTTAGGTTCAACATCATAGCCGACAACGTCCCTCGCACCTCGATCACAGGCATAAAAAGAGAAATGTCCCATATTGCAGCCCAGATCACAAACGCTCTTGCCTGTAAAATCAAGATCCTTGAACTCAGGGTCAATACCATCGATATTCTCCCCCACACCACTGGCGAGACGTGTCTGCTCAAAATCATAAAGAGGCCGCCAGATCAGGCCTTCGCCTACTTCGGCAACAATTTTTTTCAATTCAGAGTTTTTGCCCATGCATACCTTCCGGGAAATCGTTAATATTCAAAGTTAACGACAGGGATATAGCCGCATTACGCTGCCAGCTCAAGGGTTGTTTAAGTTTGCGTGGAATCTGGATGCGTGCTACTCCAATAAGCCGAAATCAGGAGATTCTTTTGCAGCAGATAAGCGAACCATTTGCCCACGGCACCTCAATTATTCACTCTATGCATCCCGGATTCAGGTTAGCCTGCGCTTTTATTTTTTCTATAGCCGGAGCACTGCTGACAAACATCACTGCAGCCGGAAGTGTTTTTGTCGCCGGGATTATCTTTACCATTGCTGCCCGTCTGGATTTAAAACACCTGCTTAAGCGACTGCTTATCGTCAATTTTTTTATTCTCTTCCTCTGGTTTTTCCTTCCTTTTTCAAAACCGGGTACACCTGTAATCAATGTCGGACCATTCAGCGCCACACTTGAAGGGATAATTTACACTGCGATCATTACCCTGAAATCAAACGGCATAATTCTGGCCATAACCGCGCTGATAGCTACCATGCCGGTACAAACACTTGGTTCCGGCATGCAGGCGTTGAAAATACCGGATAAACTCTGCCGGCTGCTGCTTTTCAGCTGGCGCTATGTGCATGTAATGATCTCTGAATACACCAGAATGCGCCGTGCAGCCGCCATGCGTGCCTTCAAACCGCGCAGCAACCTGCTTACCTACCGCACATACGCATGGCTCCTCGGCATGCTGCTTGTACGCAGCATGGACCGTGCCCAGAGAGTCTGGCAGGCCATGATCTGCCGCGGATTCAACGGCACATTCCATACCCTGACCAGCTACAGAACAGGTAAACGCGATCTGGCGCTGCTGGCTGTCACCATCGCTTGGGTCGCAATTTTTATTTCCTTTGAATTCAACCTTATTGAGGTTTCACTGTGAGCTTTCCTGTATTTTCCCTTAATAATATATGTTTTTCATATCCCGGAAATGATGTGCTCAAAAACGTAGATTTTGAACTGCTGAAAGGCCAGAAGATCGGCCTTACCGGACACAACGGCTCCGGCAAAACGACCTTACTGCATATCATCATGGGTCTGCTTAAGCCGCAAAGCGGTCAAATCCACTACATGGGCCGGGAACTGAAAACAGAAGATGATTTTATGGAATTGCGCAAAGGCGTTGGCCTGCTCTTTCAGCAGGCAGACGATCAGCTGTTCTGCCCCACGGTGCTGGAAGATGTCGCTTTCGGACCTCTCAATCTGGGAAAATCACCTGAAGAAGCCCGCAAAATCTCAGAATTCACTCTCTGCACGCTCGGACTCTCAGGGTACGGAGACCGGGTTTCCTATCGCCTCTCAGGGGGCGAGAAGAAACTGGTTTCACTGGCCACGGTACTGGCTATGGAACCGCAGGCTCTGGTGCTGGACGAGCCGACAAACGACCTTGACCCGACCATGCGTGAAAGATTGATCAAAATTCTCAACTCACTTGATATCGCAATGCTGGTGGTTTCACACGATCTTGATTTTCTGGTAAGGATTACCGACAAGGAATATTCCTGCAGCAAAGGAAAAATCATCCACGGGGCTTCAAATTTCAACGACAACCATAACTACGGCAAATGTGAACTTTAACCGGAACCAGTAAGAGGAGGCATCATGACCAGTTTTCGTAATCTCGTATTAATTATTGCCGCTGTTTTCATTGTTTCAGGCTGTCTCGGAGAAGACAAAACCATCACTATGAAAGTTGCGTCCACAGCTTACACCTCGCAGGTATCGCAAACATCAGAGCATCCCTTTTTAGGAGCATGGGGGGATGAGCTTAAGCCGGGAATTAAATCCATTGCCGTATCTCGAGACCTGATTCCCAAGGGCCTGACTCATAACACCAAGGTTAAAATTGAAGGGCTTCAGGGAGAGTATTTGGTCAAAGATAAAATGAACAAGCGCTGGACTAATAAAATCGACATTTACATGGGCCTCGATAAAGAAGCGGCTAAAGAGTGGGGCAAACGAGAAGTGACAATTACTTTCGAGAAAAAATCAGATTAAGTTTCTCTACTTTAAAAAAGATATATAAAGGCGTATCCCGGCGACAGGATACGCCTTCTTTTTCATACATTAAAAACACTTATAAAATTATTTGTCGCATGCATTGATCCACCCTTTATTTTTGTTTCCGATTTACGTAAAGATGGGCTTTCGCGGCTACGGATGGGCATGTTGTTCATTAAATTAACGCCGCATCAAACGGAGAACAAATTGAGCGAACGGAAAAGAAATCCTCATCAGTCAATACGAGCCTACTGCCTGTGGTGCATGGGTGGCAGCCCCCAACTTGTCAGGGAATGTGAGGACATTGATTGCTCTCTTTATGATTTGCGGGGCCCCAAGACAGAAGAGACACAACGGACCTGCATCCGCGCTATCCGAAGGCACTGCCTAGCCTGCACAGTCGGCGACCGACAAGCTATCCGCGATTGCAAAGAAAAAGAATGCGTGCTGCGCCGCTACCGCTTCGGTGTGCACCCCAAGACTATGCAGAAACGCCGCAAACGCCAGATTGAAAAAAGCCATTTGATGCTGCCCGGTCTTTAAGCCTCCGGCGGCCCTTCTGGGAGCCTCCCGGCAGGCGCTTTCAGCGGGACCAAAGCCCCCCTTTTGCAAAAGGGGACTCTGGACTCTCCCAAAACCTTTTATTAAGGCTTCGCCGCTTAGCATTAAAGTTTGTGCAAAAAATCAGCCCACAATATCTCACGAGATATTGTGGGCTTTATTTATGGTTCAATTTAACAAATTTATCTGCGAAGTATAACTAAAACGTCTTTTGGGAAAAGGGTATGGACGGCTGAGGCATCACAAATCCGAAGGGCGCATACTCAGAGATATTCTTTTGCGCTGGATATCCACTTCGAGCACTTTCACTTTTAGTGGTTGTCCGGGATGCACGACAGTTGCGGGATCACGCACGAAATCATCAGCCAGACGGCTGATATGAACCAGACCGTCCTGATGCACTCCGATATCCACAAAAGCCCCGAAAGCAGTAACGTTGGTGACAATCCCGTTCAGGATCATGCCTTCACACAGATCAGAAACTTCTTTCACTGAATCATCAAATTCGACGGCTTCGAACTGCTTACGCGGGTCGCGCCCCGGCTTTTCCAGTTCCTTGATTATATCTTTTAGGGTCGGCAGCCCGAGATCATCGGTAACATAATCTTCAAGCCTGATCTTGGACCGCAACTCTGCGGATTTGATCAACTCCGCCACATCCGCGCCGAGATCTTTGGCGATTTCGGCTACAGCTTTGTAGCGTTCCGGGTGAACGGCTGTGCCGTCCAGAGGATTCTTGGCCCCGCGGATACGTAAAAAACCTGCGCACTGCTCAAAAGCTTTGGGACCTAGCCGGGGGACCTTGAGCAATTCACGCCGTGAACCGAACGGACCGTTCTCATTACGAAATTTAATTACATTGGCTGCCAGCACCGGCCCCAGACCGGAGACAGATTGCAACAGTCTTGCACTGGCAGTATTCAACTCCACCCCAACCATGTTCACGCATGATTCGACAACACGTCCAAGGCTCTCTGCCAGACCTTTCTGGTCCACATCGTGCTGATATTGGCCGACACCTATGGATTTCGGATCAATCTTGACCAGCTCGGCCAAAGGGTCCATGAGCCTGCGCCCGATGGATACCGCCCCGCGCACAGTAATATCATAATCCGGAAACTCTTCGCGGGCAATTTCGGAGGCGGAATAAACAGACGCTCCGGACTCATTGACCATAATCACCTGAATAGACGGATCAAGCCCGAGTTCTTTTACAAACAGTTCTGTTTCGCGTCCGGCGGTACCGTTACCGATGGCTATTGCTTCGATGGAATATTTATCCACCAACGCAGTGACAATACGCGCTGCTTCCTTCTTCTTGCCTTCGGAAGTTACAGGATAAATGGTATCATTGTGCAGCAGAGTTCCCTGCGCATCAAGGCAGACCAGTTTAGCGCCTGTTCTAAAACCCGGGTCAAGCGCCAGCACCCGCTTGCCGCCCAATGGAGGAGCAAGCAGGATTTCCCGCAGGTTGGCTGCAAAAATATTAATCGCCTCGGCTTCAGCCTTTTCCAGCAGAAGGCTGCGTAATTCTGTTTCCATCTGTGGAGCCAGTAAACGCTTGTAACTATCTGTGGCGGCATGCTCAACCTGCCTGGATGCGGCAGAATCGGAGCGGACCAGTTTGCGGTGCAGAACCTCCAAACCTTCCGCTTCTTCCGGGCGGATGGAAACCTTTAAAAATTTATCACGCTCACCGCGAAACAAGGCAAGGATGCGGTGTCCGGCTGCTTTTTTAGCCGGCTCCCGCCAATCAAACCAGTCCCGGAATTTAGAAGCCTTGTCTTTGTTCTCTTCTGCCTGAGCGGCTTTGGTCGGCTTGGATTCAATCATGGCTTTGCGTTCAAAAAAAGAACGCACCGCCTCCCGGCAGACCATATTCTCAGCGATCTTTTCAGCGATAATATCCCGCGCACCAGCCAGAGCATCATCCACGGAATCAACACCATCTGCAGCAGAGACAAAGGCTTCAGCTTCCTTAACAGGATCGCATTTCTGAGCAAAAATTTTATAAGCCAGAGGCTCCAGTCCCTTCTCTATTGCAGCCTGCCCCTTGGTTTTGCGCTTGGGCTTATACGGCAGGTATAAATCTTCAAGCTGGCGCATGTTCTCGGCAGCATCAATTTTATTACGCAGGGCGTCATCAAGCTTACCCTGCTCCTCAATGGACTTGAGCACGGTTTCGCGCCGCTTATCCAGCTCCTTCAATTTATCGAAAAGATCGTTGACCGCAGCAACTGCGACCTCATCAAGGCTTCCGGTTGCTTCCTTACGATAACGGGAAATAAAAGGAATAGTCGCTCCTTCATCAAGGAGATCAACCACTGCTTTCACGTTTTTAGACGGGATACCAAGTTCGGATGAAATGCGGGAAATATTTTTGGAATTCATAAAAGGGAGATACTTTGATGCGCTTCGCGCTTTGGATAAAAGATTTAGCTACCACCGGCGTAAACCATTTCGTAAAATGATTTACGCCAGCGGTATAAAAATTACAAACCGGATTCTTCTTTTTTCAATTCTTCTGGAGACAGAGACCAGAAAGGACTCCCGTCTTTGGTCAGGCGAAACTTATAGTTACGCCCTTCTCCTGCCTTGAGTTTGGCAGCCATGTACCCGAATTCGCCATCAAGCTCGACCAATACTCCGTAAACTTTAACACTTATACCGGGACGCAGGTCTTTTATACGCGGCTCGACAAAATCTTTGGGGCCTAGATGAACGAGAACTTCTTCACCGTCTTCCTTATCTTTAACCAGAAGAGCGATTCCCTCAGCCATGTCCGCCATAGGTTTTATCTCCTTAATCTCAAGGAGTGTTCCTTTAAACACGTCACGGTCGGTGTTATCATAAAGGGAATCGTATTTTCCGCCTTTTTCCCAGCCCTTAATATTCATCGCCCCGGCAAAAACAGTCGAGGAAAGAATCATCATGATGATTAAGGACGCAGCTACCTGAATTAAATTTCTGACCACTATAAAACTCCTTTTAAAGATAAGAGCTTAACGGCTAAGCCACTCATTAAATGCACGCAAAGTGACCTGCTTTACATCAGGCCCGGCTTTTTTTCCAAGAAAATCAGTCCGAACGAACTCAACAACAACATCCCCGCTTTTTACGTCCACCAAAAAAAGCCGGACGTAATCAGGCATGGCAATATCACCGGGGTCACTGTAACCTACCGCATTATCCGCAGAAATATCATATAGCAACGCAAGGTCGGCATCGACTCCTGCAAGCGCAGACTGGACTTCCGCCACTACCGGATAATACTTTCCATACTTGCGGCGTTCCCACAAGCCGGATTTACGGACATTTTCCAGAATATCAACATCACTGCCGTTTACAGGATAAGCAGACCAGTCCAGCGTAAATGCTCCTGATTCCTTACAGGCATTGCGCAGTGACTGGGTCATACGCCAACGGTACTTGTAGTCAAAGTCCATACTCGAAGTCTGCCACGGGAGCAACGCAACCTTGTACTCTTTCCCGCCCGTGTCAAAGGGAGTGTGGTACGGGTCCGTCATTGCACAGGAAGCACAGACAAAACAAAGCACCAGAAGCAGCAGTATTTTTTTCATGACAACCTCATATTTTTTTAAGAATGCCCCATTTTATATCGAGCGTCGCCGTATGTCCATAGAATCGAAATATGCTTGGCGTCCGGGCAGTTTGCCGTTACACTCCGGCAGTTTTCAATGTGGAGGAGAATATGTCCGATAAAAAAAAGGCCCAAAAACTTTCCCGAAGAGGATTCCTTTTCGGCGGCTTCAGAAAAAAAGAAGACCGTGAACAGGCCCGGAGTGCTGCGAAACCAATTGCAGCCAAAGAGGTCAATCTCGATACCTTAGCCGAGGCCAACGTTGCATACGAGAACGGGCGGTTTGAAGAAGCGGCCGAGAAATACAAAGATTTCATCAAGACTGAACCGCAGAACGCTGATGCCCGCAAAAGGCTCGGTCACTGCCTCTACAAGATTGGTAAATACATTCAGGCCAAAGTTGAATTTGAACGGGCAATCAGAATTTTAGGAAAGGATAACTTCTCCTACCTGTATTTGGGACTTCTACTCTGCCGAGCGGGAGCAGGCAAAAAAGCAATTCCGGTCTGGAAACTGTATTTTGACCCGGATAACATCACCCTGCAACGCGAAATCAATCTTCAGCTAGCCCTTATTGAATCTGATCCAGAGGCATCTTTTGAAGATGCTGCCAACATGGTCGAGCGGGTCATCGAAGAAACTGCCATGAAAGCTTAAAACAGCAATATTGTACAAGTCTGCACTCTCTTTGATCTGTTACAGCTTTCCTGACTAAGCGGCGAAGCCCTAAAAAAAGTTTTGGAATTCTTAACCACTTTTCCAAAAGGGGTTAAGGCCGCCGGAGGCAAAGCTATTCCGCCGCAAGTTCGCCGAGCCTGCGAACTCCGGCCTGTATTTCATCACTCCAAAGCGAGCCGCTGGAGAGCCGGATATAATTTGAAAATATATCCTGCGGGGAGAACACCGTTCCGGGAACAATACCGATCCCCTCTTCCCGGGCCTTGAAGAAAAGCTCAACCCCGTCCTTTCCTTCCGGCAGCTCGACCCAAAGAACAGACCCGCCCTTGGGATTTGTAACTTTGGTGCCTTCAGGAAAGGATAAACCGATCTCGGTACGCATTTTCTGCATCTGATCTTTCATTGCAGCACGGAGCTTCTTTAAATGGCGTTCGTAAAGGGTTTCGCGCAGATAGCGGGCGATGGCCATCTGGGTGGCGGACACACATGATACGTTAGTTGTAGCTTTGATCTCCAGAGCCTTTTCCAGATAACGTCCCGGTGCCAGCCAGCCTACCCGGTACCCGGGAGCGATAGTCTTGGAAAAAGACGAACAAAGCAGTACGCCACCATCACGGTCATAAGATTTGAAAGTGCGCGGGCGTGATTCGCCGAAATAAATTTCCCCGTACACATCGTCTTCGACCAGAGGAATTCTGCGCTTCGCCAATATTTTAACAATTTCCTTTTTACGGGAATTCGAGGTTAGCCCGCCGTCAGGATTGTTAAAATTTGCCGCAAAGATGCAGGCTTTGATGTCAAAGGTGCGGGTGATGTCCTCCACCCTGTCCGGATTAATCCCCTTTTCAGGGCAGGAAGGGATCTCAATAGCCCGCAGTCCCAGATTTTCCACCAATTGCAGAAAGCAATAGTAGGAAGGAGACTGAATCAGAACCAGATCACCGGGACGGGTCAGGGTCCGCAGGGAAATATAAAGAGCTTCCATAGCCCCGGTAGTGATGAGCAACTCATCAGCTGTGGCGTTTGAGCCGCAATCCACCGAGCGGAAAGCTATCTGTCGGCGTAGATCAAGATTGCCGGGAATCATCTCATACCCAGCGGTATCAAGCGGATTTTCACGAATGACACTGTTCATTATCTTGGCCAGTTGGCGGGTAGGTAACAGGTCATTGCTGGGACAAACTACTCCCAGCGGCAATAGGTCCTTATTGCCGACAGTTTCAAGGGCGGTGCGGATAAGCTTGTTTTTGGTCGCCAGATGCGGCTCAAGCTTCTGGGTAGTTTTGATCTGGGGAGTGGGGATAGTGCGGAATTCGCTGCGAACGTAATATCCCGAACGGGGTCTCGATTCGATAAGTCCACGCTTTTCAAGCTCTTCGTAGGCATGGGAAACAGTTGAAATTGAAACTTTAAGTGTTTTGCTCATCTGGCGCAGGGACGGCAGCTTGTCACCGGGAACCAGATCCCCGGCTTCAATATGCTTTGAGAGTTCCTGTTCTACTTTTTTATATCTGTACTGATTCTCTGAACTGTCCAGATTCATAATTTTCCTCCTGCACCGCAAAACTGTTATGGTCCAATTGTTTAATATCTGTATCTGTACTGATGTCAGATTTTATGTAGACTGGCAAGAAGATCGAAATAGCACATTTGAACTTTTTACCGAGAGAGGTAAACATGGAATCAGTTATGAATTCCTCAAAGATAAAACGAAACAGTGTACTGGGTTCAGCATTTAAACAGGCTCTGCCCATCGTTCTGGGTTATCTGCCTGTGGGCTTTGCCTACGGTGTTCTGGCTCGTAAATCAGGGATTTCCATCGATAACACAGTGCTTATGTCCCTGATCGTTTTTGCCGGATCAGCGCAGTTTATTGCAGTTGGACTCATTGCCTCCGGGGCATCCGCCCTATCTGTCATCATAACGACATTTATCGTAAACCTGCGCCACATGCTTATGTCCGCGGCTCTTTCCCCTTACCTGCGAAAATGGACCAAACTGGAACTGGCCGGTTTTACTTTCCAGCTCACAGACGAAAGTTTTGCTGTTCACTCCACCCGCTTCGCCAATGGAGATACGCATAAGGGAGAAAGTTTTCTTATCAACTCTATCGCCCAAGCAGCATGGGTAGGTGGGACTGTACTGGGTATTTTTTCCAGCACGCTCATAAACGATGTTAAGCCCATGGGCCTTGATTACGCTCTTCCGGCCATGTTCATCGCGCTACTCATTTTCCAGATCAAGGATAAAAGCCACATAATCGTAGGACTCATCACCGGACTGCTCTCTACTGCACTGGCTCTTGGCGGCGCAGGACAGTGGAATGTAATTATCGCCACACTGATCGGCGCAACACTCGGCGCGGCAGTAAAATGGGGGAATAAATAATGGACCAACAGACAATACTCTTCACCCTTTTCGGCATGATGGCCGTGACTTACATCCCGCGCATGCTTCCGGCTATGGCCCTGAGTTCCCGCGACCTGCCCCCGCTGGTGGTAAAATGGCTGTCCTACGTCCCCACTGCGGTGCTCTCGGCCCTGCTGGCCCCGTCACTGCTGGCGCCCGAAGGGGTTATAGATATCAGCTTCGGCAACCTTTACTTCTGGGTAGCAGTGCCTACATTTGCGGTGGCCATGTTCACCCGCAACTTTTTCGGTACAGTAGCTGTCGGCATGGGACTGGTGGCTGCTGCCAGATATTTCCTGTAATTTCAGCAACAAAAGGATACCAAAATGATTTCACGCGATGAAGCCCTTGAACTTCTCAAATCGAATGTAACTGAAGAAAACCTGATCCAGCACTCCCTTGAATCCGAGGCGGTACTTGGCGCGCTGGCTGAAAAACTTGGACAGGATGTTGAACTCTGGTCCATGACCGGCCTGCTGCACGATCTCGACTACAGCCAGACCGCTAACACCCCGGAAAAGCACGGACTGGTAGCGGCTGAGATGCTTGAAGGTAAACTACCCGAAGAAGCGATCCAAGCCATCCGTGCCCACAACGGCGACATGACCGGAGTAACACCGCAGTCTGATTTTGACTTTGCCCTGCGTTGCGGCGAAACCGTAACCGGACTTATCCACGCAAACGCGCTCATGCGTCCTGAGAAAATGAACGGTATGCAACCAAAGAGTCTTAAGAAAAAGATGAAAGCCAAAGCTTTCGCCGCCAGTGTCGACCGTGAGATAATTAAGGAATGTGACAAAATAGGACTCGAACTCGGGGACTTCTTCGCCTTATCCATCGGAGCCGTAACCAAAATCGCGCCTGAAGTCGGTTTAGAATAATTGGGATTGCAGCGGTTTTACTGCGAATCGCCTTAAGAGAAACCAGAGAAACTGTTTGAAAAATTTTCCCTGAATTATTCAAAATGTAAGCATGCTTTGCTGTATGATTTTTAAATACTTTCAGAAATAAATTTTGTTCCCTGCTGGAACAATCACCCAAAAAGCGGGCCGGCATCTCCAGAAATGTCGACCCGCTTTGTATTTGTAACAATCATTATGCTCTACACGGCGAAGAGTAAGGCTCACAAGGCAGTGAATAAAAAAAATTTATTTGATCTCACTAAAAGATCCCATCGTGCACCTCTTAAAACAACCTAGCTGCCACGTGCTCCTTGAAATAAGCATAGGTCACGATAAAATCATCCCGGTTATGGGGTTCGAGCGTGAATGTCGGCAAAGGATCAAGTTCACCAATACGTGCCACTATGTGCGCCCAGTCAATGCTTCCCCGTCCAAGAGCGAGGTGTTCATCTTTGCTGCCGTTATTATCGTGCAGATGCATATGTTTGATATACGGAGCAAATGCATCGAACCACATATCAAAATCACCATTTTCACAGCCTTTTGAGAATGAGTGCCAGTGACCGAGATCAAAACAGATACCGATGTTATCGCGATCCAGATCCTTAACCAGCCGCACAATGGCATCCGGGGTAAATTCATATGTATTTTCAAGGCAAAGCGGAGGATGATCCGGCCAGAAGCTGCTCAGGCGCCGAATTCCTTCAACACAATGGGCGTAGGACCTTTCAAACAACGGTAACTCCAGCCAAGAAGTGAATGAAGGATGCATGACCATCCGTTTCGGGGAAAAGAGTTTTGCCAGTTCAAATGCAGTATTCAGGGTGTCGATAGAGGCATTGCGGATGGCAGGATTAAGACTGGACGGCTTCAGGTCCAGAAAAGGAAGATGCACTGTACAACCAAGCTCAGCCTCAGTAAGGCGATCCCGGATAGTCAGCAGCCAATCCATGCTCAGACACTCATCACCAAGGCAATCCAGTCCCAATTCCGGCTGAATGGAATTTTCAATAAAAAAATCCAGATACTCTGGAGTATTGTAAATATATCGTAATGGCAGATTTACATAGCAGGTTTCAAACTCAGGCTTCATATCAGGTATCCCTTCCGGGCTGGACCTGTCAGTAAGGTATCCCGCAGGTTAATGGTCTTGAATTTGTTGGATAAATCAACATTGACTGTTCGTATCATCAGAATAAAATTCTTAATTTTAAGGACATAGCACTACTGATCAAGCTGAGATTGTAGATAATCCGTGCCTTTAAAAACCATTTGTCCCACCGGAACAAAGGTAGTGGCATGACGCATGGTCAGCACAGTTTCTTTTCCGGGACGTACTGAAAATGTTTCACCCCATGAGATTGGGATATTATCAACAAAAGCCTGTATTTTGCAACGGTCCCCGTTACTCCACACATCAGCAAGTGCGTAGGAATCCGGGCGGATAAGCTTCTGTTGTCCGCTTTCCCAATTAACAAAGTCGTGATTGCCGCCCTCGTCCTTTAATTCAAGCGCCTTAATTTCACGAGGCGAAATAACCAAATAGAATTCTGAACGTTTTTTGCCGGGAGTTTCACGCACAACGCGGTACCTGGAAATACCGTCCTGTCCTTCAAGCATGTATTTTTCCATAAAATTGGAAGGATCGGCGATAATCTCATACCCGACATCCTGTCCGCTATTTACCGTGACGGAAGCAACAAAACCCTTGAGGTTCAGAATCTCCTCCCTGCTGCTGCCAAGGATACCCTCCAGAATAATCTGATCACCTTCTACGACTTTCAGAGTGCCACCAGCACTGATGAACTGCGGCTGCCCATTAAGCCAACAGAGAAAAACAGGACCGTTTACTTCCGGAAGATCCGGCTTGCTGCCTTTCCAGTTAACATTGGTCTTGGCTTGTCTGCTGCCGTCAATGCGTACTTCCAGAGCAGGAAACTGGGACAAAGCCATGCGCGGGGCAGTAAGCAGATTGAGGTTGGGACGGTCACTGGCAAAAACCGCAACCGCAGGATCAAGACCTGATTCGGCAACAGCTTTTCCGGAAGTGGAGACCGGAGCACCGCGCACAAGCTCAATACTATTGCCACGCAACGGTCTGCCGTTGATCAGTATTTCAAAACCTTTTCCGGTGGGGGAGTTGGGAAAAGTAAAATCGGGAACATCCAACTCGATACCGAACTCCCGCAGCAGGTAAACTGTAGCCCGCAGCTGCTGATTTACTTTCCAGCCGAGATCATTGATATCTTTACTTACTTCAACAGCCATGGCCGGAATACCACGCTCATGCAAGGCATAACAGGTCAAAGACTTCAGCATTTCCGGGTACTGCGTAGCTTTGGCAAAAGTATCGGTATTAAAAAGAGTAAAATAATATGACGGGTTCTTTATCTGCGTATTCAACATAGCGATAGCCCGGTCACACATATCTGCCAACTTGATGTCCTTGTATACTGCGGCATCAATTATGAGCGACTGTCCGTAACGCTTGGGATTGCGCAAACTGTTAACGTATTTGGGATTGTAGAATCCGCTGCCCTCATGAAGGTGGATAAAACCTTCGGCACCGGAAATCAGAAAACGAATAGCCCGTGCGAGGCGATCCTCATAAAAACTGTTGTATTCCTTATCGAAACGGCGGTTAAGATCGACATTAATCTGGCGGGCACGTCTAAGAATAGACGGCTCGTTGGCCCGCGGAACAATGATAAGACTACCTTTGCGGACTTTGCACCGGGTCAGCAGCTGGGCTGTAAAGAAACCGGAAAGCTCATCTCCCTGAATACCGCCCTGAACCATGATTGTAGGTCCCGGTTCATCACCGAAGACCCAGGTCACCCGTAAAGGATACTGTGTACCTTCGAAAAAGGTGTAATTCTTTACCTGCTGCGCAGTTGCCGGAAAAGCAAGACAGAAGATAAAAACACTAATTAAGAACGCGCGACAAAGGATATACTTCACTGAAAATCAACTCACCCTTGTTTGTAGTGATCATCAGCCTGATTCCATAAATGTCATCAAGCTCAGCACCTGAAGGAAAACCGAACCGGGTTCTGACCACTTTGAACCTCTGGATATGAAATGACATATCATTCTGGTTGGCTTTGATTTCAACGCTTTGGCCGTCATTTTCAATCAGCTGAACTTTGGCCAGGCCGCTAAGGGCGGATGATGTCTGTAGATTGTTCAGGTCGAAGCTCAGGGCAAGGCTGCTTCCGGATTTGCGCAGCTTCACATTCTCTACCCCTGCACGCATCAGGTTCTTATAAAAAAGGAGTTTCCTTAAATCCATAACCTGAGCGGACTCAACCTTCTTTTCCTCCATGGGAACAGCAGCAAGCAGTGACTGCAACTCGTTCGGATCATAGGAATCAAGAATTTTATTCACATTCTCCAGACGCTCCAATTGAACCGACGCATCATTCAGGGCCTTCTGCAATTCTATCTTTTCCTGTTTCAAGTCACCATTTTCCGTCCAGAAAATATATCCTGCCCAGGACCCTATTCCGGCGCAGGCCGCAAGCAGAAGAATAAGCCAGACAAGAACATTCACCCAGAAAGGGCTTAGACGGTAACGCTTGACGGTGTCGTCATCTCGCATGAAAAGAACATTGTACTTGGTGTTGCCCATTAGAGCTTTCTCCATTGTTCATCAACGATCAGCCAGCCGTCCAGGTGCGGACGAAGAACCATTTTTTTCAAACCCATATCACTATATCCGGAAGAATCTGAATATTCCTGCCTGAAAACAGCCTCCAACCCATTCGGATGTTCATGCAGAGAAATCTTACCAAAATTTACAGCCGTAGGACTGCGATCTTTCCATATGGAAATCTTATTATCCCTGATGGAATCAGCGCCTTTCAAACGGCCCTGCCGTGCGCCGGGATCGTATAGTGAAATATAGCTATCCAGATCAGCCGAAAGCCAGCTTTGTTTCCATTTATCAAGGAATTTTTCAACTCCGGACTGTTTGGTCGCGAGGTATTTATTTTTTAAGGAATTGATAGACGGCCCGTATTCACGCCCTACAATCTTCCAACGGCCATCTACTTTCTGCCAGTAAAGCCGCTTCGAGGATGAAGAAGAAAGTCTGCCTGACCGGTAGTACTGGTCAAACCATGTAACCCAGTAATCGGGACCGCGAAGGGCATGCAGGTTATAGATTTCAATATCAATCCATTCTGTCTGGGAAAATATTCTTTTTTTTCTATTTTTGAATGCTGAAAATGACCGATTCTCCGACTTGGCAAACAGATCTGGTGAATAAGCCTCGAAAAAACCATTATCACGGTTCTCCCAGTCAGAAGCCCATTTATGAACAAGACCTTCGAGTTCAAGGGAATCAGAGGACTGCACGTCACTGCTCTTCTCCCAGCTTACCTTCTGGCCGATAATTACAGGAGCTCCAGGCTTGATAGTTTCATCAAGGTAATTAATATCATCATTAGCCAGCGCCACGCATCCCTTGGTATCCATTGGCACAAGTTTCTTACCTCGACCATGAATCCAGATGCCATAACCGGTCTTACCTTTGATGCGATCGACAGGATTCGGGAAATCGAGCGGAAAAGCCATCTTCCCGTATAATTCGTAATCCTTGAGACCGATTCTTTTGCCTGTTGTGAAATAAACACCCTCAGGTGTTTTCAGATCACCCTCGACTTCCTTATCACCGGGAGCCTGTCCGGTTGCGCATGAGAAGCTGGTTTCAGCATGCAACGGACTTTGGTGAACCAACAGATGCAGTTTCTGTGATTCCTTATCAACGGCAAGAATGTAATCAGGGACCAGCGGGGTCGGCTCTATTACAGAATCCCACCCATGCGCATGCACAGTGGCCGTAGAACACATCAGCAGAAAACACACTGCAATAAAAAATCTAAAAACATCTATCATACGAGCCCGATACCCCATCACCAGCAACGGCAGAAGACTTAACTTAAATATTAACCAAATCAGAACAAACCGACCGAACCGCCAAGTTTGATTCACCAATCAAATCAGACCAATTGCATTACAACGAAATGTTATTTCAATCAGATATCATATAGCATTTTTTAAATATAAAAAAGAACCTTTTTAAGGCATTGATATCATGACAAAAAAAAGTATAAAAAACCCGGTGCTGTATTAAATGCAACACCGGGTCATATGCAATTATAAACACCCAGACTGAGCGTTTAAGCGAACACTCTTTTGAAAATCATATCTTCATAGCGAGTGTAGTAGCCCATATCAAAGGCTTCACCCAGCGCTCCGCTATCAAGGTGGGAACTGATTGTTTCATCTTTGCGGACTTCATCAGGGAAAAAGACTTTGTTTTCCCAGCAATGCATGGCGACTTTCTGAACCATCTCATATGCCTTCTGACGCTCAAGACCGGTCTCAACCAGAGCAATAAGCACCCGCTGGGAATAAAACAGGCCATAAGATGCCATCAAGTTGCGATCCATGTTGTCACCGTTGATCTTCAACCTTTTTATCACTCCGGTCATGCGGCCGAGAATGTAGTCGGCAAGAATGGTGGAATCAGGCATGATAACCCTTTCCACGGAGGAATGGCTGATGTCACGTTCGTGCCAAAGGGGCATATTTTCCATGGCGACAAGGCCATTGGTACGCAGCAGACGGGAAAGGCCGCAAAGGTTCTCTGCGGAAATGGGGTTCTTTTTGTGAGGCATGGCGGAAGAACCTTTCTGGCCCTTGCTGAAACCTTCCTCTACTTCCAGCACCTCAGTACGCTGCAGGTGACGCAGTTCTACACCAAGACGTTCGATACCACCGCCGAGCAGGCCGAGGGCAGTAAAAAAATCAGCATGCCGGTCACGCTGGACAATCTGGGTGGAGATAGGGTCAACACCAAGCCCGAGAAGTTCGCAGGTGATACGCTCCACTTCGGGATCGAGCATGGCATAAGTTCCGACAGCACCGGATATTTTACCAACGCTTACGCTCTTCAGTGCATCGGCAATGCGCTCACGATGACGGGAAAACTCAGCGTAGAACCCGGCCATTTTCAGACCGAAGCTGGTAGGCTCGGCGTGAATACCGTGGGTACGGCCAATGCACATGCGGCCCTTGTTGGCGTGCGCCATATCTTTGAGGGCTTCAAGGAATTCATCAAGATCGTCAAGAATCATCTTACCCGCACGGCTGAGCATAACACCGTTAGCGGTATCCACAATGTCGGAAGAAGTGCAACCGAGATGAATGAAACGGGAAGAAGGACCGACCTTCTCTTCCACAGCAGTCAGAAAAGCGATGACGTCGTGCTTGGTTTTTTCCTCTATTTCAAGGATACGATCCAGCTCAAAATCAGCTTTTTCACGGATAATTTCCATATCTTTCGAGGGAATACGGCCAAGTTTGTGCCATGCTTCGCAAACAGCGATTTCAACTTCAAGCCAAACTCTGAAACGGTTTTCCAGAGTCCACAGTTCACCCATTGCGGGACGGGTATATCTTTCAATCATTTTACCAATTCCGGTTAATTGTTGAGAATACGGGAATATGTTCGAAAACGTTCTGACCAACCATATTATAAACAGCAGGTCTGGACAAGACGCAGGGATTTTTAAAGAGGGCAGCGGACAAAAAAACAGACGGCCCGGAATACACCGGGCCGTCTGGCCTCTGATCAGCTAGCTTGATGCGCTGTCGGAACTCTTTGCGGAAGAGTCCGAGGATGTAGATGCACTGGCACCGCTTCCTGCCGGACTGGAGTTGCCGGTTTTTCCGGCAGCCGAATCGGTTTTGCAGTACCCTGAAGAATACCAGCCTCCGCCCTTCAGAACAAAAGTGGAATGAGAAAGGACCTTGGTGGCAACACCACCGCAGACCGGACATTCCAGCTCCTGATCTTTAAAGCTTGTCTGCCATTCTTCAAATATCTGCTGACATTCATGACATTGGTATTCATAAATCGGCATAATACCCTCCAATAAAAAAGGCACGCCACACCTCGTTAAAGAAGTTGGCGGACCTATCCCTGCTAATAAGGGGAGGAGCTGAACCGGATCAGCCCCGCATTTACAGGCAGAGCCAAAGCGGGAACTGAAACAGATCAGTAAAATAACTTAGCTGGCTGCTGCAGCCTTTGCTTCTGCGATGCGAGCTTTAATTCTTTTGGCTCTACGATGACGTTTACGCTCAAGTTCTTTCTTTCTTTCGATCTTTTTGTGCCTACCCATTTGGAGGACCTCCTGAATATTTTTTGTCGTACTTGCTGCACGATTGAATGCTGCAAAGAAGGTGTCATTACCCTAAAAGACGGACAATTGTAAAGAACTTAAGCTAACACAATTCGCAATCCTTTTTCAAAACAATCGCAAAATATTTTTTTCACAAACTAACATGCCAATATATAAATACAAATTTTTTAATGGTTTATTTTGGTACTTGACTACAAGCCGTATCATGAACATATAAAACATTCCCTGCCGGAGTGGAGTACAAACTTCCCGGCCAAAAGCCTGTGAGGAGAAAACCATGAAAAAAACAAAGCCGAATAAAGCATTTAACAGAGCCGTCGAAGATATATCCGAAGTATTCATGTTCGACCACTGGGTGAGATTTTATTTCATCTTTGAAGAGGGCAAGAAGCTGATGGTCAAAGTGCCTGACGAAGTCTGCACCCAGATTGAAAAGGATTACCCCAACCTGAAAGGATTGCTCGACCTGATGAACAACGAGGAAATCGACCAGCAGAAATCCATGAATACTGTTTGTTCCTTCATCGGCGCACGATTCGACGGCACCAAATACAACGACAAGATAGTACCTAAAGTTTTCGACTCCAAAGACTTCAAAATGGAAATGTACATTTTTAATCTCTGGATCAAAGGGCACGAATCCTATCTCGAGTCCGAAGTAATGACTTTTGATGATTGGAAAGAACTCTACGCAGGATGGCGGGACCAGGACGAAGTGAAAAATTACATTGAACGACTGGGTAACGCTCAAGGCGGTTCACATATCCAGCCTCCGACATGCTCCACCGTTCAGTAAACAAGATTTCAGTTACTACAAAAAAAGGAGAGCCGCGTAGAGCAGCTCTCCTTTTTTATTTTATTTGATAACCCTTCGCGCGCCTATGTAATATTTGCGCCAGTAATTCTTTTCCATGGATTCTTCACGAACACTGTGCCCGCTCTTGGGACTGTGAATAAACGAGTACCCGTTACCGGAATAGACCCCGGTATGAAGTGTCTTGCCCTGACCCGGAATTTTAAAAATCACAATATCCCCGGCCTGAATCCTGCTGCGTACCACCGGAACCCCAACTCTGTTCTGTTGCCATGAAACACGTGGGACATCGATCCCATGCCTCCGGTAAACCCACCAGACAAGACCTGAGCAATCAAACCCCTCCGACGGCGAAGCACCGCCCCACTTATATGTCTTGCCGATCTGGGCCCGTGCAGTCTGTACTATCGACCTTTTGACCGCCATACTGCTGCCTCTTCCGGGAGGGGCTGCAGAGGAACCGATTACTTTTTTACCGCATCCAGAAATCAAAACCACAAGGCAAAAAACAAATAAAAGCTGAAAGATACGTTTTATATCTACTCCCCAAGTACTCATAGCATAGTTTCTATCCCGAATAATCGACATTAACAATAGATTTTACCACTATCATCCAAAGTCCTGGTTAAATTTTTCACAATATAATTTGCAATTATCAGTAATTTCTATAGGCAGATAAACCCATCCAATCTCAAATAGCTGTTGACTTTTCTTCAAATTTTGAAGACAAATTTTTACTGTTTAGGTGTTATTTGTGAAACATTTTCGAGAGTTACACAAAATCTAAATAGATAACACGGCTGAGGTATTCTTTTCGAAATCTGGTACAACATCGCGTTACAGTGAGGTCCGTATGTTGCCCATGATGTTAGTTATGGCCATCTTGTTGCCCTTGGTGGCTGCTGTCGGCTGCTATTTTCTGCGCATAAGTGCGATCAGAACAATGATCGTTCTCGGCACAGGTGTAGTTCTTGCCGCGGTTTCCCTTGCCCTGCTCGGTCAAGGGTCTTTTACCTATTCTCCAGGTACAATTATTGGAATCAGCTGGGATTCCCTCGTAACCCTGGCGGATTTTGCCCTGCTTTTCGTAATGCTTTATTACGCGTTCAAACTCAAAAACCAGCTGATCAAGATCCTTGTGATCTTACAGATCATCCCGCTGGCTGCGTTTGAACTGTTCTTCATCGACCATGCAGTTGAGACTCCCGCTATTTTTGCGGACAGCCTCTCCCTGATAATGGTTGCCATCATCTCAATCATCGGGTCGCTGATCTGTTTCTTCGCGATTCCGTACATGAAAGAGCATGAAGAACATCTGCACTTGGTAAAGTCACGCCAACCGCAATTCTTTTTCTTTCTCGTTCTGTTCCTCGGAGCTATGAACGGGCTGGTCCTGTCCAACAACATTCTCTGGCTCTACTTCTTCTTCGAAGTCACCACTTTCTGTTCTTTCATGCTCATCGGGCATGACCAGACCCAGATTGCGGTCAAGAACGCCACCCGCGCCCTGCTGCTCAATGCACTTGGCGGAGTTGCTTTCGTCTTCGGTATGATCTGGGCCTATGCTGAAACCGGAACCCTTGATCTGCAGGTCATTATTCAGGCCGGTCCCATGGGCGGCCTCATGCTTGCTCCTCTGGGCCTGCTCTGTCTCGCCGGATTCACCAAAGCGGCTCAGGTTCCTTTCCAGAGCTGGCTGCTCGGTGCGATGGTGGCGCCTACTCCGGTTTCCGCATTACTCCACTCCTCAACCATGGTTAAAGCCGGTGTTTACATCGTGCTCAGACTGGCTCCCGCTTACGCAGGGACTTTCCTTAGCCAAGGGGTGGCTCTCTGTGGTGCATTCACTTTTCTGGCCTGCGCCGCTATTGCGGTCAGCCAGAGCAACGGTAAGAAAATTCTTGCCTATTCCACTATCAGTAACCTCGGTCTGATTATCTGCTGTGCCGGCCTCAATACTACTTGGGCTATCACCGCAGCTATCATCCTGATTATCTTCCACGCAGCCTCCAAGGCCCTGCTCTTTCTGTGCGTCGGCACAATCGAGCACGGTATCGGCAGCCGCGACATCGAAGACATGCACGGTCTGTACCTCAAGATGCCCCGCACTGCGGTTATCACCATCGTAGGCGTCCTGACCATGCTACTGCCCCCATTCGGTGTTCTGCTAGGTAAGTGGATGGCTATCGAATCCGCATCCGGAGACATGTTCGTTATCACCATGCTCGCTATGGGTAGTGCCGTTTCTCTGGTCTTCTGGGCCAGATGGGCAGGGATCCTGCTTACAGCCCCCCTGCGCGACAAGGTTCCTGCGGAATCACAGGCAATCCTGACCAGACTCTCGCTTACCGCTCTTGCCGGTATTGCTGTGATTCTGTCTTTCTTCTCCCCTGTGATCTACACCAAGCTCATTGAGCCTATGGTTGGCAAATCCTATGAAGTAACTGCTGGAGTATTCACATCACCCATGGGTGTTTTTGCTGTATACCCCATTTTCATAGTACTCGCCGCCGCGTTCATCTACTCATGGATTGAGACCAAGAAGTCTGCAACCGATAAGACTTCCCAGACTTACATGTGTGGTGCCAACGTTCCTGAAGCAGGTGTTCAGTCCTTTATCGGACCCATGAACGGACCTGTGGAGCTCAAGGCAAGCAACTACTACATGACCGAGTTCTTCGGCGAAGAAAAACTCACTCTGTGGGTCAACTTCGTTGCACTTGCTCTCATCGTTCTTATGCTGGGAGGGGCTCTGTAATGAAAACAATAATTCTCATGATACTCGGCATCGTTATTGCGCCTGTGCTGGGTGGCCTTATCGCCGGTCTGGACAGACGCCTAACCGCGCGTTTGCAGTCCCGGTTCGGTCCTCCGCTCATGCAGCCTTTCTACGATGTTGCCAAACTGTTTGGTAAAGAAAAAGTTGTCAGCAACTTCTGGCAGGTTTTCTGCGCATGGATTTATGTCATTGCCGCAGCCCTGTCCGTAGGTCTGCTCTTCGCAGGCAGTGACCTGCTCCTGATCTTCTTTGTTCAGGCCATCGGAGCTGTATTCCTGGTCATGGGTGGTCTTTCCACCCCTTCCCCATACAGTCAGGTGGGTTCCCAGCGCGAGCTGATTCAGGTCCTTACTTATGAGCCTCTTCTCATCCTCGTTTTCGCATCCATCTTCATGGTAACCGGAAGCTTCAGAGTTGACGAGATCCTCGCCTACGAACAACCCCTGCTCGTGCAGCTGCCGCTCATGTTTATTGTGCTCGGCTATGCTTTGACCATCAAACTGAGAAAATCACCCTTTGACTTCTCCACCTCCCATCACGGGCACCAGGAGATCGTCAAGGGTCTGCTTACCGAGTTCTCCGGTCCGTATCTCGGCATCATCGAAATCGGCCACTGGTACGAGACCATCTTCATCCTCGGTATCTGCGCCCTGTTCTGGCACACAAGCCTCGTGGGTTGCGTACTCCTGATCGCTTCTACCTACTTTGCAGAACTGATCATCGATAACACTATGGCGCGCATGACCTGGCGCTGGATGCTGAAATACGTATGGAGCATCGGTCTGGCCATGTCTTTCGTCAACCTCATCTGGCTGTACGCAGGTTAAGCTTATGTTCAAGAAATTCATTGGAAATTCACGCGCCAAGTCTCCGTGGATCATGCATTTTGACTGCGGAAGCTGTAACGGCTGCGATATCGAAGTTCTGGCATGCCTGACACCGCTGTACGACGTTGAACGTTTCGGAATTGTCAACGTGGGTAACCCCAAGCATGCCGACGTCCTTCTGGTAACTGGAACCGTCAACCACAGAAACGCAAAGGTTCTGCGCAACATCTACGATCAGATGCCTGATCCCAAAGGTGTTATCGCTATCGGTGCCTGCGGTCTGTCCGGCGGGATTTTCCGCGAGTGCTACAACGTTCTCGGCGGAGTAGACAAGGTTATCCCGGTTGATGTTTACGTCCCCGGCTGCCCTGCGAAACCCGAAGCAATCATCGACGGCGTGGTCACAGCCCTTGCCAAGTTTGAAGGCCTCAAAGGCTAAACATTACGAGGGATAAAATCGTGATTGAAAATCAGATAGATATAACTCTGGAAAGCCTGGTAGGCGAAGTATCCAAGATGAAAAGTGACGGACAGCGAATGGTCACTCTCTCCTGCACCACCATTGGTGATGGTAAAGCGGATATCATCTACCACTTTGATAAAAACGAAGTACTCACAAACCTGCGTCTGACCGTGGACATGGACAAGCCCGTGCCCTCCATCAGCAGCGTTTACTTTGCAGCGCTGCTTATCGAAAACGAAATACAGGACCAGTTCGACATCAAGTTCGAAGGCCTCGTACTCGACTTCGGACGCAAGCTGTACCTCGATGATGAAGTAACCATCGTCCCCATGTGTAACAACACAAAGGCGATGAAAGTGAATAAATAACTCGTCTTCCCGGATGAACCCAAGACGATAACAACTATAGGGTAAATTATGGCACGTACCATCATACCTTTCGGTCCGCAGCATCCGGTTCTCCCGGAGCCGCTGCATGTGAAGCTTGTCGTGGAAGACGAGATCGTACAGGAGGCCATTCCCGCGCTCGGATACGTTCATAGGGGTCTGGAAAAACTCGCTGAAATTCGCGATTACCACCAGATGATCCAAGTTGTAGAACGTGTCTGCGGTATCTGCTCCAACATCCACTCAATGTGCTATTGTCAGGGCATTGAAGAGATCATGGGAATCGAGATTCCCGATAGAGCCAAGTACCTCCGCACAATCTGGTCCGAACTTCACCGTATGCACAGCCATCTGCTATGGCTGGGGCTCTTTGCCGATGCTTTCGGTTTTGAAGCCCTGTTCATGCAGTTCTGGCGCATCCGTGAACGGATCATGGACATCAACGAAGCAACCACAGGCAGCCGTGTTATCACTTCTGTCAACGTGGTCGGCGGTGTCCGTCAGGACCTGACCCCTGAAATGTGTTCCTGGATTCTTTCCGAAGTGGATACTGCGGTTAAAGAAATCAAAGAAATCCAGAACACAATCCTCAATGACTACACTGTGTGTCACCGGACCAAAGGTGTAGGCGTCATGACCAAAGACCAGGCTTACGACTTAGGTGCAGCAGGACCTACCCTGCGCGGTAGCGGCATTGCTTCCGACATGCGCCTGCTGAAGTACGCAGCATTTGATAAAATCGACTTCGAACCTGTCGTTGAAAACGACGGTGACTGCTACGCACGTTCCACCGTACGTTTCCGCGAAACCCTGCAATCTGCTGATCTGGTAAAACAGGCTCTTGCAGGACTCCCGCAGGGCGACATTGCAGCTCCCTGCAAAGGCAATCCCGAAGGCGAAGTTATAACCCGCGTGGAGCAGCCCCGCGGTGAATGCCTCTACTACATCAAGGGTAGCGGCAAGAAGTTCCTTGACAGGGTCCGCATCAGAACCCCCACGTTTGCGAACATTCCGCCTCTCCTGGCAATGCTTCCCAACTGTGAACTGGCTGATGTTCCGGTTATCATTCTGTCAATCGACCCGTGCATCAGCTGCACGGAACGCTAGGAGGCCGAGACATGCTTAACATGACTCCCACAGTACTGAAGAACCTCCTTCAAAAAAGCTCCACTCGCATGTATCCCGTCGAGAAACGCGAGCCTTTTGATCGCTACAGAGGTGAACTGTTCAACAACATTGACGAGTGCATTTTTTGTAAAAAATGCGAAATGAAATGCCCTTCCCAGTGCATTACCGTCACCAAGGATAAAGACAGCGGTACCGGAACATGGGTCTGCGATCCATTCGCATGTGTCTACTGCTCCATCTGCGTCGATCACTGCCCGACCAACAGCCTGTACATGAAACCTGTACACCGCGCCCCGTCCGCAGAACGCGAAATGATAGAACAGACCGGTAAGGTCAAACCGCCCAAGAAAAAAGCCAAGAAGTAATTCTTTAGCTTAGTTCGAACCATAGAAATCCCCATAATCTTCGGATTATGGGGATTTCATTTATCTTCGGCATACCGCGCGATACCCCTCTGAGGGGGAGCACAGATCGCTATAACCAGTCTTGGTTAAGTTGTAATCCTAAAATACTTTAAACATCATCCTCAGTTTTAAACTCAAGAATGTCGCCAGGCTGACATTGCAGACACCTGCAAATAGCATCAAGAGTACTGAACCTAATTGCCTTGGCCTTTCCTGTTTTAAGCACAGAAAGATTCTGCGGGGTGATCCCTACGGCCTCGGCCAGTTCTTTTGATGAGACCTTCCTTTTTGCCAGCATCACATCAAGATTGATAAGTATCGCCATATACCCCTCTTAAATAATGAGCTTGGCTTCATCTTGAAGCTTACGCCCTTCATCCATAACCCATGAAATTGCCAGAATCACACAGGCGATAACAATATTGCTGGCATTAGTGTCATCGAAACCGATCATAATTAACCTTTTACCCACCGGATTATTCATAGTCGCAATGTACGATATCGCAGTCTGGATAACCGGATAAAGAACCTCTCCTATCAACAATGCCCATGCAGCCTTGCTATAACATGCTGAATTCTCGGAGGTAAAAATATGTCCATCAGAATAGAGCTTGAACAGCTTAGCCAGCTGCCAGCAGCAGAACATTCTCAGCGCCACATATGGACAAGAAACCAGCAGTCCTAAAAATTTCTGGGTCACTGTCAGCGGGCCCAAGTACTCGGGATCTAAACCCTGTAGGCACTCAGAAATAAAATACGAATTAATATCTCCATTAAACAGAACCCAGCAAGCTGTTTCAATAATAGGAATAGCAACCAAAGCCACCCAAAAAGCATACCGCAAAAAAATACTGATTCTCTTAATCCTGCTCATTTATGTCTCCTTAAACTTCAAACGTGATTTAGCATTGAATTACGGCAATAAATTATCGTTTGTCAATAATTTATCATTGTAATTCATGAATCAGTCTTGTGCAGAAACTAAAAAAAAAGACAGCTGAACCAAGTTCAACTGTCTAAATATCCACATGAAATGTCTGGAAATTTTTAAATCTAATCAACGAAGATATGGTCAGGAATGTCTGGAATATTATCCCAGTCTGGTAAACAGGATGCCGTGAACCACGGGGTTTTGATTCGCAGGCAATGCAATTTCATCCGCCCTATAGCAACACCGTACTTCACATCACCGACAATTGGAAAGCCGCGTGAAGAGAGCTGCACCCTTATCTGATGGGTGCGTCCGGTATGCAGCTTAACCATGAGCAGAGATTTATCCCTGCCGACATCAAGGGCCAACACCGAACTTAAAGCCTCTTTGCCGGAACCGACCTGCATTTTCTCACGTCCTTTAGGGCCGCGTTTTTCCATTTTATCCCGCAGATCAGTCCAGCCCTCTTGCGGCCAGCGGCCTTCGATCTGAGCCAGATAAAATTTGCCGCCTTCGCCGTGTTCGGCAAAAAAATCCGAAAGATTCTTCTGCCCCTGATGGGATTTACCAGCCAGAATCAAGCCGGAGGTATCACGGTCCAACCGATGGGCCGGAGCCGGTTTATAAGAGGCTTCAGCAAACATGGAAAGCAAACGGTCAGCAACAGAGTCATCGTGGCCGCTGCCCCCCTGAGTGGGGATTCCCGCAGGTTTGCAGACTGCCAGATAATTGTCATCTTCATAGACAATTGACAGCGCAGGCAGATGTTTTTGCTGGAAATCCTCAGCATGGTATGGAGGAATTCGCACGATCTGGCCTTCACGGACCAGATCAAATGGCTTACAGCGACCCTTATCCACACGCACATTGCCTTTGCGAATCCAACGCATAATTGCAGAGCGCGGCACATCACTACCTACCCTGCGCTCAAGAAAACGGACCAGCTTCTGCCCTGCCTCGGCTTTTGTCACTTCTACAAATTCAGCAGCCATCAAACTATAATAAACCAGGCAAGAAAGTCACAGTTGAAGGGACAGCCAGCATAAGCGCCACGAGCACGACGTAGGCAAGCATAAAATAGCTCACCCCTAGAAATACCCGATCTATCGACACATCTTCTGCCATGGAAGCGACAATGAACGTGGTCACACCAACAGGCGGTGTAATCGCGCCAAGGGTCGTCACAATGGTGATCAACACACCAAACCAGACCGGATCATAGCCCATAGCGCTAACGATTGGAAAAAAGATCGGAATAGTGATCAACAGCAGGGCCAGTGCATCCATAACCATTCCGCCGATAATATAAATAACGCATATAAGCAGGATGATGACAGTTGGTGGAATCGGCAGCGCGGCCACAAAGCTTGCAGCCTCAAACGGAATGCGTGTCACAGCCAGAAAACGTCCGAAAATAACCGCACCCAGCATGACCACCATAATCATGCAGGAGACTTTAAGCGTATCGCTGACAGCGGCAGCAAAACGTTTGAAAGTCATCTCACGCGACACAATACTGATCAGGAGCGCAAAGGCAGACCCTGCGGCACCGGCCTCAGTGGGGGTGAACCAACCCGCAAAAAGCCCACCCATGACCATTACAAAAAGGATTACCATTTCAATGGAACCGGGCAGCGAAGCCAGCTTTTCTTTGAAAGTAGCTTCCGGTCCGGCAGGCCCCCAGTCGGGGTGGGTTACACACATCACATAGACAGTCAGCAGGAAAAGCCCACAAAGCAGAACTCCGGGAATGACCCCGCCCATAAACAACCTGCTGATGGATTCCCCGGTCTGCAAACCGATGATGATAAGCACTACACTGGGTGGGATAACTACGCCAAGAGTTGCTCCGGCAGCAACCGATCCTGTGGAGAGAATGGGGTTATATTTGAATTTCTTCATTTCCGGCAGGGCCACAGTGGACATGGTCGCAGCGGTAGCTGTATTGGAACCGCAGATAGCCGCGAAACCGGCACAGGCCATAACAGTAGCCATTGCGATGCCGCCACGGATGTGTCCCATCCAGGCATAAGCCGTCTTGTAGAGTCGTTCATTAACCCCGGAATAAAAACAGATCTGGCCCATGAGGATGAATAGGGGGATGACTGTCAGCCCATAAGATGAAAAGACATTCCAGATTTCAGTACCGAGCATCCCGTATGCGGCTTTAAGATTCAAAACTTTGGCAAAGCCGATAAAGCCGATGATCCCCATGGCGAATCCCACGGGCACCCGCAGCACAAGAATAACCAGCAGCAGGCAGATAACACCTACGATTCCAACAGTAATCGGTTCCATAATATTAAGCGGGTTTAAGCGGTTCCTTGCCGCGAAGAATACGGAGAATATCAAGCATAATCACAAAAGACATGGATAAACAGCCAAATGCCACGGCAAAGACAAAGGGATAAAAATGGATGCCCAGAGTCTCAGAAAGTTCTTCGAGATCGTAAAGGAACATGCCATACTTATAAGTCTCATTTGCGCAAAAAACAAAGAATACACAAGAAACTGCACTGGATAATGCATCCAGCACAATCTGCGCAGGGCGGGGAAAATATTTGAACAGCAAGCCAACGGCAATATGACTGCGGTGCAAATGGGAAAATCCTAACGAAAATCCTGCGGTCACCGCGCCAAGGAATCCCATCAGCTCAAAGGTTCCCTTGACCGGAACCCAGACCGCCCGCGACACCATGTTCGCGCAAGCCAGTAAAATCATCAGCGTCAGTGCAGATCCGGCAATTACCGCAAGTATCCGACAGATCCAGATCGCTATTTTTTCTAAAGATTCAATCATGATATTTATGTGCCTCCGGCGGCCGGGGAAGCGGAGAGTATTAAAAGGTTTTGGAATTCTTAAACCCTGTAGCAAAAGGTTTAAAGACCCCGGCAGGGACTGTCGGTAGACCCGCCGGGGCATCATAAACTATTTTTCGTATTTTACGCGGGAAGCTTCGACATCGGAGAGAACTTTTGCTCCATCGATTCCTTTATCAGCAGCTTTTTTCTTCCAATCTTCGATTAGCGGCAGGGTATTCTCTTTGATTGCCTTCATGTCTGCATCAGACATTTTGATCATTTCAATAGCATACTTTTCTTTAGCCCATGCGAGAGAACGATTTACGTGCTCATCCATGTACTTCCCGGTCCATTCTGCCTGTTCGCGGCCAAGGTCATCGAGAACCTTTTTGACATCATCAGGCAACGCCTTCCATGACCGCATATTCATGATAATAGCAAAGGGATAAACAGCGGTATTTGTCTCGGTTTCGTAGCGGCATATTTCAGCGAAATTCAAATCTTTCAGAACTTCAAAAGAAGAAAACAGACCTTTGACCACACCCTTCTGCAAAGCTTCGGGAGTTGCGGACATAGGCATGGAAACCGGGGTTGCGCCGAGAGATTCAAGAATCTTGGATAAAATCCCGGAAGCGCGAACTTCAAGCCCTTTCAGATCACCAAGCTTGCGGACAGGCACCTTGGTCATAATGTTCGAAGGTGCGGAAGTAAACATGGTCAGCACCTTGAATTTACGAAATTCTTTAGGCTGATACTTGGTGTAAAGGTCCCAAAGGGCGAGACTGGCGGAAGCTGAAGAGGTAAAACCAAGGGGCAGTTCAAATACAGAACAAAGAGGGAAAACTCCCGGATGGTATGCAAGGCTGACGCAGCCGATATCAGCCTGACCCTGCATTACCCCACGCAGAGTATTCTTTGCACCAAGAAGTGTAGATCCGGGATATGTCTGAACCTGAACCTTACCGCCGGTTCTCTTCTCTACTTCATTTTTCCAGCGCTCCATCTGGATACAGGGAAAAGTTTTGGCGGGCGGGAAGTTGGCGTAGCTGAGGCTGATCTCCGCACCAAAAACAACTGGAACAGAACACATCAACGAAGCACAAAACATCAAAACAGCAAGAATTCCGGCAAATCTCCCGGTTCTCATCATCGCTTCCTCCATTGTAAGGGCTTACTTTTTGAATTGTCTGCGAAGCAGGGCAAGGCAACTTCGCTTATAAGAAAAGGCAGTTTATTACAAGAAAAGGCCTCCCGCAAGAAGCGAAAGGCCTTATTAAAGACTTATTGGCCCTGATTGAGTTCATAGGCCATAATCAGCGTCTTCCTAAACTTAACCCCTAAAGCACCGGGGTAGGTGTTCAGCAGACAATAAAGTTCGTCTTTACCGTCATTGTCAACATCGCCTATACCGTAGCCTGTCACTGTTCCTTTAATGCGGCGTGTTTTCCATGCGAGGTTCAGACCTACACCATCCCAGTATTCGGAATGAATTTCACCCTGCGAAAAGTTCTTATAGTTTGAGAAGACCTGCCCGGCAACGGAAAGGTCCTTATTCAAGAGAACTTCTTTCTTCTCTTGATCCGAGACAGAAGTTACTACAACCGGGAGAGGAATGAAGTAGTTATGCTCAATCCTTTCGCTTTTAGTCTTTTCATTCAGGCCTCTGGGCTTGGAAATAGTATCAATGGATACAGATGAGGAGTTATAACTATCTGTGCTTTCATAGATAGGCTCAAGCTTCTTATCATACAAGTTAATGCGCCCATATTTATTCAGCACGAGAACCTTATATTCACCATCCTTGGCAGGAATATAGGTAAGGTTGAATACGTTGGTGAAGCTGGGCACACTCATTTTACGGATAGGGATCAAGTCTCCGTTGGAAAATGAATACTCAACAAGATGCTTGGAATAAAAAGTCCTGTTAGGGTCAAACTGCTGCCCGATAATGGTCTCGGTGAAGTTCGGCGGAGTACGTACCACAGACAGAAAACGCTTATCGCGGTCCAGAAGGACCTTAGGAGTTTTATTCTTGAATGAAAGAATGTAGGAGATTGGTTTTCTGTCAACTTCAGTGCACAAAACAACCTCATAAACACCGTCACGGTCAACATCAATACCGCTGACACGTAGACCGGAAGAACGGCTGCCGAACTCATAAGTAAGAACTTCTGTCAGACGCTGGCCATCAATGGCGAGAACTTTAATGGACTTTTCTCCCAGAATAACCAGATCCTTTTTACCATCGCCGGTTACGTCCTGAACGAAACCGCCGCGGTTAACAAATTTTATACTCTGGCTGCGCCAGCGGCCCGGAGTTTCCGTTCCGCCCTGATATCTGAACTGAGGGTTGATTTTACTTTCAACAACCTTACCGGCAGCTCCGGCGCTTATGAACTCAGGGTTCATTGGGCTGTCAGGACGGGCTTCGAGGCGTTTTTTCTCTTCTGCACTATCCTTTTTACTCCCGGCTTTTTTGAAAAGCTCGCCCTTAATGTCTTTTGCAATGCCGTCGATGGCCGGGATCAGCTCGGAAATAGTAGTCTGGGCACTTTTGCGCCAAGAGTGACCCTCAGCGTTAATCATGCGCACATCAACAGAAGCCTGCTTTCCTGCAATAAGTACGGAGCCAATAGCAATGTAGTCCACACCGAGCCCCTGAACGCTTTTAACCTCTTCCACTTTGTTCTTAGGAACATCAGCAGCCTTGAGATCAGCAGATCCGGCCATTGGTTCGAAATGACCAGTCCAGTTCAAGCGAGAAATGAGCATGGTCTGCACACCGCGACTCAGGTATTTATATTGAGCAGGCCCGTTGATTTCAAAGGGAAACACAGCGTATCGCTTGGCATCATTCGCAAAAGATGCTGTTGCAGACAGCATGGTCATGGCGACAATGAAAAAAATCATCAAACGTCGAAACAATATCATTATTCCTCCAGACTAATTTATCAAAATATATTATTAAATTACAAAATATTATCCATCAACAAAACCATACCGGCAAAACAATGGAACGGCAGCCGGCTCTGCCTTTTATTCAAAAACGAGTAAATCGCTTGTAACAGCTAATGCAACGGGACGCAAAGTTTTAGATTTGAACCCGGTGAGAACTACAGGATGAATCACTTGTCAAACGGACCGTGCTGTTTTATCTCTCTGGCTCCTGTTTACGGCGTTTATTGGGCATTCTAGATCACGGCATGTCATCCTGAATAGATATCAGGCTAAATTTTTACATTTTTTTACCCCATTGCGACACCTGCCCCTTGATCTTCCGTAAAAACTACCTGACCGCAACATATTTTTATGACTACAGATTTAAGAACATTCAGACTCGTCTGCTCCACTAAAGATGTAAAGACAGTCGAAGAACTGCTTCGGGCGCAAGGCTTTGAGTTCAGACCGGAACCTTTCTATTCCATGGCCCGCATTCTGGAGAAAGAGCCATTTCCGCTCGGGGAATCCGTTGCAGCAAGATTCGGACGAATCTATATTCAGGACCGCTCCTCCATGCTGCCGCCGCTGATGCTCGCGCCAGAAGAAGGGGATGTCGTTTTGGATATGTGTTCCGCACCCGGAAGCAAGACAGGACTTCTGGCTCGGCTGGTAGGTCGAAACGGCTTTGTGCTTGCCAGTGAACCTTCCGGTGACCGGCTGGCTCTGCTGCGCCAGAACATGCGCAAAGTTCAAGCCGTGAACACTGCCACAATGCACTATGAATCGCAGAAGCTGCCACTGCCGCCATCAAGCTGGAAAATCATTCAGCTTGATCCGCCATGCAGCGGCTGGGGAACGCTGAATAAAAATCCCAAGGCTATGGAAGTATGGAAGGGCGAGAAAACCGTCCCGCTGGTCAACCTGCAACGTAAACTGCTGGCCAAAGCATACGACCTGCTGGCTCCTGGCGGACGGCTGGTCTACTCCACATGCACCACAAACGTACAGGAAAATGAAGAGCAGACCCGCTTTGCAGTTGAAGAGCTGGGCTTCGAACATTTCGCCCTGCCCCACCCTGAAGGGTTTACCATCGCCGACCCGCATCTTCCCAATATGGACGGAGTACTACGCGTGGACGGTTCCGGCGGAGGACAGGGATTTTATCTTTGCGGACTGCGCAAACCGGGCGACGAAGAACCGCAGCTACCTGAAAGCTGTAAGCCTGCCGGCAGAAAAGTAGACATAAAGAAAACGGAATTCCCCGATTCAGTAACTCTCTCCGCTCTACCGGAAGGTGAAATATACGAATTCAAGGATAAGGTCATGTTTCTGAATAAGCATGCCTTGGAGATACTCCCTCAGGAGCTACGCTGGCAGGGATTCCCTGTCGGCAAAATCAACCGTGGCAAATTCAAGCCCGATCCATTTGCCCGCTGTCTGCTGCCCAAAAAACCGGACAGCACAGCACTGGTAATCGATAAACCGCAGGACATAACCAACCTGCTCTCCGGTCAAAGCCTGCCAGCACCTGCAAAGGGCAAGGGACCGGTAGGGCTGTACTATAACGACATGCTGCTCGGATTCACCGGTAAGAAAGGAACCCGGTATATCTGGACAGATAAGTAATATAAGGATCATCAAAATAATGAACGGAACTAACCGCCGCCTGAAAAGGCTTTTTGATAAAGAAAGTGGCAACTCATTGATTCTGGCTCTCGATCACGGTGCCAACGAAGGTATGATAGACGGACTGGGGTCTATCCAGTCCATATTAGAATCACTACCGGCATCCGGAGTGCAGGGAGTAATACTCAATAAAGGGCTGGCCAGACACTATGGACATCTTGTCCCGGAAGACGTGAACCTGATCATCCAGCTGAATGCCGGAACACGTCACGGCTCACCATCCTACAATAAAAACATCGTTTGCTCCATCTCAGAAGCTCTGCGTCTGGGTGCGGATGCCGTCTCCATGCACGTGAATATCGGCAACGATCTGGAAGACCGCATGCTTGTGGATCTCGGTGAGATAACTGACGAAGCTCACCAGCTAGGCATTCCCGTGCTGGCAACGGTGCTGGCCAAAGGCAGCCAGATCGTGAACGAACACGACTCCAGCCTTGTGGCACACTGTATTCGCATCGGAGCAGAACTGGGTCCGGATATTGTGGCTGTATCATACCCCAGCAACGGTGATACATTCACTAAAGCCGTAGCAGCCTGCCCGATTCCGGTTCTGGTCACCGGCGGACCTCTTGGACAGAATCTGGAGGGAGCTCTCAACAACACAGAAAGGGGCCTGGAAGCAGGTTGTCGGGGCTGCTGCATAGGCAGAAACATTTTCCAGACAGAAAAGCCCATTGAGAGCATGGAAAAATTCGCAAAAATAGCCCATAAAAAACATTTAATTTCAGGTAGTTAAAATTTATTTTAAAAATATTAAATTTTTCGTTTGACAAAACAGGCCGACATCGGCAGTATCCCTCCTCGTGGCAGTGAGCAACACCGAATGGTGACAGAGATTCAAGGTGCTTACGATAAACCACAATGACCGTGGGCGGATAGCTCAGTTGGGAGAGCATCGGCCTTACAAGCCGAGGGTCACAGGTTCGAGCCCTGTTCCGCCTACCACCGTCAACAAGCGCATCTTAACGCGCTTTATAGATATATGCGGAGCCGTAGTTAAGTTGGTTATAACGCCGGCCTGTCACGCCGGAGGCCGAGGGTTCGAGTCCCTTCGGCTCCGCCACTTTTCAAGAGAAAGCCATCAATCACAAGATTGATGGCTTTCTCTGTTTTGGTGCCGATAAAATTGATCGAACACATCCATCATGGCCCCGATATTTTCGTTATTGTTGACATAAGAGCAGAATAGGTTGATACTTTTTTTCCGAGCGACTCAGCTTGAAACACGCTTACACTAACTGAGCCGGAAACATGTTCTCCAATAAATCAGCCTTTTATACTACTCTCGCTATTTTCATGTGCCTGATCAACTTGATGGGCACAGGGCGGGCTTTCGGTGTTGTTCGCACCGATCGCACGGCATCCCATTCTTTTTCAGCTTCGGAAAAGGAAAGATATTCATTTTTCCCCCTTGAATCAGAGTTCATTGCACTCAATCCCGATCAATCTATTCAGGTCCGTATTTCCGCAGACGGCGCACTTCTCACTGATTCAGTCTCCAACAACTCGATTTCCATGAAATTATCCGGTGTCGGGCGCACCGCTTTGCATTTTTACGGTCCGGCTCGGATCAGTGCTCATGAAAACCGGCTTGAGGCGGTTTCAGGACCGGTGACGGAATGGTTTGTCAATCGGCCTGAGATCGGCCTTGAACACGGCATCACGCTCCATGAACGCTCTGAAGGGGAAGGACCGGTTCGTGCGGTGTGGAAGCTGGGCGGAGACCTGACAGCGGTTCCCGGTTCCTCTGAAAACGAAATCATTTTCAAAAGCGAAAAAGGGACGGTGCGCTTCGGCGGGCTCAAGGCTTGGGACGCGGAAGGTCGCGACCTGCCTGTCCATATGGTTCTGGTTGATGCCGAGACCATGGAATATATGCTGGACGACACCGGGGCCGCCTATCCTGTGACCATTGACCCCATCTTTTCCCAGACTGACAAGCTGACTGTGGAAGGGGGAGCTGTCGGCGATATTTTCGGAGACTCCGTTGCTGTGTCCGGTGATTTCGCGGCAGTGGGTGCATCTGGAAAATCCACTTTCGCAGGAGTGGTTTATATTTACAAACGCACCGGCAATACGTGGAAATTGACGCAGACATTGACAGACCCCGGCAACACCGCCCGTGATTATTTCGGCAGCAGCCTGGACATGGACGGGTATTGGTTGTTGATCGGAGCTCCGGGAGACACCAACGAGACCGGGACGGCCTACATGTACACCCGAAGTGGCGATACCTGGAGCCTGAGTAAAGAGCTGGTCATTGCCGAAGGAGCTGCAGGTGACTCTTTCGGAGCCTCGGTCACTCTGGACGGAAATTCGGCAGTGGTCGGAGCGCCATGGAGGGACACCTTCAATGGGGCCGTGTATACCTTCAAATATACGACGACATGGCTTGAAGAGGCCATGTTGACTGCCGGTGACGGGTGGGTCGATGACCGATTCGGCAGCGCGGTTGCTCTGTCCGGCAGTGATTTGGCTGTGGGAGCTCCCAGAGCCGATACCGACTCAGGTAAAGTCTATTTGTATCGAGACAATGGTGCCGGATTTGTTTTTTCGAAAAGGATTCAGCCGAGCTTCAGCCATGCTGACGACCGGTTCGGAGAGTCATTATCATTCAATGACGATATGTTGGCCGTGGGAACTCCGGGACGCCTCGCGAATGGTAAAAACACCGGGGCTGTGCTGACCTTCAAACGCAGCAACTGGGAGCTTCATCAGGAAATCGGGATGCCGGCCGGAGGGGATGACATTTCCTCAGGGACCCTTGTAGCTTTGAGCAACAACGTCATGCTGGTGGGCGCACCGGAGTCGACCCGTTGCGGGACCAATGCGGGGGAAATATTTGTGTTCCTCCTGCATAACAACAATTGGATCTTGGCCCAACGGACCTGTGCTGCCGATAACGCTAAGGGTGATATTTTCGGCGGGTCTGTTGCTCTTTCGGGCACCACCATGCTGGTCGGCGCGAGCGGCAAAGACTCTCTGAGAGGAGCGGTCTACGTCTACGATTCTTCGCCTCCGGTCACAATAAACCTCATCCCGGGGAACAATACGGCCAACATTGCCGTGAATTCAATTGTCCAAGCTGTTTTTGATCAGGAAATGAACGCTACCTCATTTTCCACCTCGACATTTCTTTTGAAGCGCACAGAAGACGATACTGCGATCTCGGGAGCCGTGACATGGGACTTTGACATGAGTACGGCGACCTTTCGCCCCTCGGGCGATCTCCCGCCGGATTCACAGTTTACAGCGATCCTGACCGCCGATGTTTCCAATGCCGTGGGTTTGAAAAAGGGTTCGGAAACAAGCTGGGGCTTCACCACAGGAACCGGTCTGGACTTGGAATGGGCCGGAATCGATTCGATTTTCCCGGCATCCCGCGCCTCGAATGTTTCGGTAGGATCCGGCATCACGGTTTGTTTCAAAGAGGATATGGATTCTTCCTCCATCACCACGGAAACATTCAATATCGACGGCGTGAGCGGTTCCGTACGCTACGATGCTTCCACCAGGAAGGCGTACTTCATCCCGGATGCCGACTTGAGCTACTCCACGGTGTACAATGCGGTTCTGACTACCGGGGTCAAGGACCTTGCGGGGAACCCTTTGCCCTCGCAGCAGTCGTGGATATTTACCACTGCGGCGTTATCTCCGGACTCGGACGATGACGGTACGCCGGACGATCAGGACAGCGATCCTCAGGATGCAACCAAGGCTTCGTTCAAATCCATCGTGTCGGACAGCGAAATCACCCTGACCTTGAATGCGGAGAACGGGGCGGTTTTACGAAACGTTCGCTCCATCAGCCCTCAGGATCCTTCCCTTGATATGACCAATTATCCCGACGGAGTGGATTTCGCCTCAGGGTTGGTTCATTTCGAGATCGACAACCTGACTCCGGGCGCGGAGGCCAAGGTGACCATCTCCTGCACGGGCGCACAATCCGGAACACCTGTTGTGTACAAAAACGGTGGGAGCGGATTTTACTCCTATAATGACCATGCACAGTTCGACGGCACAAGCTGCACCCTGACGTTGGTCGACGGGGGGTTCGGAGACGAAGACCTTGCTCGAAACGGCCGCATCAGCGACCCGGTGGGTTTGGGGGATGTCATTGCTCCCAATTCCCTTGTCGGAGGACCAAGCTCGGGCTGCATGATGAATCCCGCGGCCGGGTTCGGTTTGGAGTGGCTGTTGGTGCTGCTCATACCGCTTTTGTTTCGTTTGCGGAGAGGGACAAACTGAAAGCTGAGTTTATCATTTATACCCGGCGATCATATTTCAACCCAAATCGTGTGATGCAGGCAGCACTGGACCCGACAGAACCTTTATAACGCTTACATTGAAACACCACATGTAAGCTCAGGACTTCCTGAATCTTCACGATCCCATTGCCGTCTATGCCACCATCACCGGACTGTCCGGTTACTGCTACCTGAACAATCCCATCAGGGTCCAATTTCACCCGCGCTGGTACTTTCTATAGAGCTGGTCTAAGTAAGATAGTCCCAAACACAGCTACTGCTGAAAATAATTGCACCCCCACGTAGCAATCAGCCATATTAAAGTTTATATTAATAAATAAATCGGCAAAATTACTTTATACACTAAACAAAAAAGGGATAATGGAAAACCGAAACAGAGTACTGTATATTTCACATGGCGGAGGCCCTTTGCCCGTGCTTGGAGATGAAGGACACAAGGAGATGGTTTCCAACTTGCGCCACTTAGCCGAAACAATGCCCAAACCTTCAGCCATTCTAGTCGTCAGCGCACACTGGGAAGAAAGCCAGCCGACCCTCACCTTAGGGAAGACTCCTCCGCTTTACTATGACTACTACGGATTTCCACAGGAATCCTATGAGCTGGAGTACCCGGCTCCGGGAGATGACAGTCTGGTTGGAAAAATTCAGAAAGCACTCAAAAATTCTGGAATAGAAAGCAGAACTGAATCTGAAAGAGGATATGACCATGCGCTCTTTATTCCATTGCTGCTTATGTACCCTGAAGCAAACATCCCATGTGTTGAAATGTCACTGATTAAAGGACTGGACCCGTCTGCGCACATTGCCGTGGGAAAAGCTTTATCCAAACTGGAAGATGAAAATATACTCATCATCGGATCAGGGTTCTCATTCCATAACATGCGCGCCTTCTTCGCTCCGGACACACCTGAAACTAAAGCCGCAAACAATGATTTCGACGCATGGCTAAGGGAAACATGCTCCAGTCAGGAAATCGATGAGTCCGAACGGGAAAAACGCATGATAGAATGGGAAGCTGCACCGCATGCAAGGTATTGCCACCCAAGAGAAGAACATCTCATACCTTTACATGTCTGCATTGGCGCCACAGGACGAGCATGTCCTGAAGTCTTCGAATTGGAAATAATACAAAAAAAAGCCAGCGCCTTCAGGTGGTAGTGGTAGCAGAAACTTCAGCAAGCAATCATCAAGAACTAACCGATAGATTCATGCCAAGCCTGACGGCTCCCCTCCTATCACGCCGGAAGCCGAGGGTTCGAGTCCCTTCGATTCCACCACTTTTCAAGAGAAAGCTATCAATCAGTTAGATTGGTATCCTTTTCTTTTTGAAGATCGTCCTATCACAACAGCATCCGGGTCATCTCCGCTGTCAATTGACCCTGTCAGCGCATAACCTATTCTGACCGTGTCAGAACCTTTTCCTGTTTCTATTTCTCCGGTTATTGAGTAACCAGCCGAAACAATATCTGAACCATCTCTTGTCCTTACATTCCCGTCAATGCTGTATCCTGCCCATACAACATCTTGTCCTGCTCCGGTATCAATATCACCGATTATTTCATTGCCTGCCTCAACAAGATCATTTCCGTCTCCTGCCTTTAGATTGCCGCCAATGCTGTACCCGGCCTCAACCCTGTCATTTCCATCGCCAGTATCGACATTCCCTTCTATATCGTACCCAGCTTCAAGTTCGTCATCACCTTCGCCAGTATTAATATTCCCGTTTATCTCGTGCTCAGCTTTAAGTTTGTCATTGCCTTGGCCTGTTTCCACATTACCGGTGATGCTGTACCCCGCACTAACCTTATCATCACCATCTTCAGTTTGCAGGTCGGCGTTCATGTCGTATACTGCATAAATGTTGTCATTTCCAGAACCGGTTTTCAGCACTCCGGAGATGCGCCATGAAGAATTAATATTATCGTCTCCTTCGCCTGTATTAATTGTTCCGTATATTTCTCCTTTTACTTTGATCTGATCATTTCCATCGCCTGTTTCAATTTTGCCATGCACTTTAACTCCCTCGATAAGGTCATCTCCATCTCCGGAGTCAATATTAGTAACTGAAGACATTAAAACAGTTATCGAATCGTTGCCGTCGCCTGTAACAATATCAATTTCGCTGGCTACTCCAATGACAAATACAGAATCATTACCTTCGCCGGAGTCAATTAGTCCATTCTTATTGTAATTTTTTCCACGACCAAGGCTGACTATCTGATCATTTCCGCCACCACCGGAAATATTTTTTCCAGTGGTTCCGATGATTATGTTGTCTCCATCGGTTTCGTCGCCTTTACTATAAGGGTTGATTCTTAACAGACCATCAGCATCTTCTGTAACGATCACGTCTCCCACTATGCTATGGCTTTCTGCTTCTCCATCTGAATTGGTTGTATTCAGAACATATTCCCCCCTACCTTTATCTTCTATAGTCAGTAATTTGCCGGAAGAGGTCCTGAGAGTCGTTAAAGCTTCTTTGCCATATTTCTCAGGGGCCATAGCGGATGCTCGCAGTGCTTCCTCCGAGAGCGATACTTTGTCCCCTGAACCGGCAATCGTCTTCACTGATAGGCCTGGCTGCTTTTCAGCTACGGTGATGTTTTTTTTCGCACCTGCAAAAACAGAGCTACTGAAAATGTTTTTTTCTGAATGGGCAAAGAAATTGAATTTAAGCTTTTCGCCATCAATATGCATAATATTTAGCTCGCTTGAATTGTTAAGGTCGGTTTATACCCCTAACGACTATTCGGACGATTATTACGAATCTTTAGCGAAACTAATATTCTTTTAATCACACGACAGCATTAACCACACTCCAGACTTATTAAATGGTCAATGAACACTGTCCTGTTTTGTACCGTATACACTTGAGTAAACGCGCATCCCATCGGACGCAATTCTGGGCAGCCCAATAACAAAAGATCACAAGCCCGATTGCCTGCCCCTGAATCTGCCGTAAATATTATTGTGTCAATTCAACCATATATTACGTTGACTATACTTAAACTGGCTCAACATATTATCTTTAGCAATAGATTCTTTATGCAGCAGATAACTTCAATTTCTACCATTCATTTTCAGTTATTCATCATGAACTCTGCATCGTTTTGCAACGTATAAGTATTGCTGCTCTTTTTAACTTGGAATTCGGAGTCAAAGATGGACATGACAATTGGCGATCTAATAAAATTTAATGAATTTCTGGACGCAACAGTAGATCCCAAAAATTTGGATGAAGAATTTATAACTTTAAGACAAGCCGAGCTGGGGGTTATATCAAAAAATTCCGATGCTAAATATTTTCCCGTTATTGCGCTAAGCTATGCAAAATTAATGGAGTTAACCGTTTTATTGGCAGGAAAGTATGCTGACAATTGCCAAATTACAAATTTTGGAGACATTGCTATAAACCCTAGGCACATAGACGTTTGCATCTTAAACACCAGGGTAATAAAAGAGGACTATGGCATCACCGGCAGCATTCCGCATTGGTTCAAGAAACAAGTGCAGCTGTGTCTTGGTAAACAATACTCTGAAGATCTGGGAAGAATGGTTGTTGACCCATCATTGCTGCTTCATTTTGTTGAAAAAGGCCTACTGCTTAGAATAGTAAAAAAAGAAAGGCATAAAAGATTAAGCGACCAGTTCCGGCACTGTATTCCAGGCTCTCAGTTTGTTTTTTCAAAATGTGGTGAGGAGTGTTCCCCTATCGCACATCCCCCGGTTAAAACGCTTGGTTGTGGATGTGGAATGATCGGGAGTCTGGATGTACCCTCCTGGCTTGCAGGCAGCACAGTTTTGAATATCGTTAAAGGCTCCTTAAAAAACGATCTTATGAATGTACTGCATGAAGTCGTTTCAGATGATTACTTGAAATCAGTTAATAAAAGATTTGAAAAGGCTCATAACTCTCTAAGCTATATAAATATGGGAAGAAAAAGCTTTGCTGATTTTCCATATGATAATGGAGTGCCGATAGCGGAGTGGGCTGAGATCAATCACACCCTGTGCCATTTCACACTGGATGGCTACAGCATGATTCAGTCAGAATTTAAAAAAAGCCTTTCCAGTCCACATTACAAAAGTCATCTTCTGAACGGGATGTTGTAGCTTATTGAGAGATGAACGACTTGAATATAAAAAAATATTACTACTGATCCTGACATCCACCTTATTAAAATATTGAGTCTGCATAATGTTAGTGACTATCAGAGAATCTGCCTGAAATTACTTTTATTCCCAAAAAAGGCCGGAACACTCTGCCCCCGGCCTTTAAATCCAATCACTCTCTGCCAGAGGCTCTAAGGAGTCACGTCCTCAAAATTCTGGTCATTTTTCTTATCCATTGCAAACTTAATAACTTTTCCCTTGGGAGAAAAGTCAATCCTGCTCAAGTCGACCGTTCTTACTTTACGATTGTGCTGGGTATGATAAAAGAGTTTTTTATTCTGGAGGTCCCAAGCTGTCGTCCAGAGAGTTGCACTTCGCAAGCCTTCCTCTTTCCCCGCATTATCGGAGCCTTCTGCTGCACCGAGAGGGACGTTGAAGTTATCCAGAATTCTGAATGTTTCATAAACACCTTCCACGGCATTAGGAAGTGGCCGCGCAGTCTGTGACCATGCGACAACCCGAACAAATCTGGAAGGAGGCGTAAAGTCACCGGGTAGGCCAATCATGCCGCTTCCGCCGCCAAGCGGTGCAAAATTCACTTTGCTGAGCTTCTTGGCCGGAACAGCCACTGGAGAAACATTTATGTAATTGCGCAGATTGGTCATATGCCAATCAAAGGTCGGGGCGTTTGTAAGCACTCCAAGAGGGTTCTCAAAAATTTTCATTTTGCCGTCCGCATATTCAATGACGATTGATTTACCGGACTGCTCGGTGATCATCCAGTGGGCTTCGATTGATTTACCGAGTGATCCTTCTACCACCCCCACGACACGGACATTTTCCATTCCGGTTTTAACTTCATCTATTGTTGCAAATTGGCTGACAATATAAGTTACCACATCACCAGAAGAAATCGAATTATCGGCCTGACTTTTCCTGTATTCAGGAAAGCTTGCATAACCCGGATGATAAAACAGTCCGGCTGCCAACCCTTTTTCATTCATAGCATCAGCAAAAAAATCTTTTTTAAGCATGTCGATGCCTACAAAGCCGTATTTTGATTTCCATTTCTTTCCTTGCATACCATCAGGAACCAGCCCGGTGAAACTCTGTCCACTTGGAACAATAACAATCCTGGAGTGAAGATCAAATGCGCCCCACTCCATGGTGCGGCCGTACACAGTGGAACTGTCTTCAGTTACAAGGCGAACGCCTGTACAGGCAAGTGCAGAACCCCCAATGTATGTCAGGATCAACACCACCATCGCCAATATGCTAAATAATTTTAAAATGGGCATCATTCCCCCCCCTCTCACTTTGAGTTGTATTTTGAAATCCGCATCCCACACTTTCTTACAATATATACAAAAAATAAATTAATTTACTATATGGACGATTAAAAACTCTGAAGTGATGATTTCACACCGGGAATTAACTTTTTAATTTTTCAGGACAGGCAGAGTAATAGTAAAGGTGGCCCCGACATCCGGAATAGAGCGAACTGAAAAAGTCCCGCCATGATTTTGTGTAATGATGAAATACGAAACAGAAAGCCCCAGACCGGTTCCAGTACCGGCCGCCTTTGTCGTAAAGAACGGCTCAAAAACCCTTTTGCGAACGTCTTCAGTCATTCCGGGACCGTTGTCTTCAATTTCAATGGTCACATAATTACCCTGGGAGCTTGTCCTAATCCATATCTGCGGTTCTTCGGCTGAAGCTTTGTTTTCATTCATGGCTTGTGCTGAATTTTTAAGCAAATTAAACAGGACCTGTTCTATTTCTGGCTTAGAGCAGATTATTAACGGCAGGTCAGTGGAAAATTCCCTTGTCAAAACAATATGCATGAAATCATACTTCTTCTTGAGGTCATAATCCTTGCCCGCAAGCTCAATGACGTTCTCTATCAATTCGTGCAAATCAACAGAGGTGCGACTTGCCTTTCCAGGTTTACTGAATTCAAGCATATTTGAAACTATTCTGGCAGCGCGCTTACCTGACTGTTTTATGCCTTCAATGATGCTGTTCACCTTTCTGTATTCCAGATATTGAGACATGGATTCCAGTGAACATCCGGCCTCTTCAGCGGCCTTTCTATTGGCCAGTATCTGCGGGGAAAATTTACGCTCAAGATTTTGTGCCCCCTGCATTATACCACCCAGAGGATTGTTAATCTCATGAGCCATCCCGGCCGCCAGCCCGCCCACAGACATCATTTTCTCTGTCTGGACCATCAGCTCTTCCATTCTGACTCTTGAAGTGACGTCATCAATCCTGACAACAACCCCCTTGAATTCGACTCCCGAAACAGGAAAAGCTGTGACTTCATATACCCTGGATACATCTTTCCCAAGATGCGCCCGCTCAAGCGTTCTGGCCTCGTTCTGCTCCTTAGCATCCGTAATAGTCAAAATTATTTCTGCACGGCCGCTAAAAAAATCATCCGCGCGTACAGCCTCAATTGCAGTGGATTCAATATTAAACAAATCCAGAGCACTGCTGTTTCCCTGACAGACTTCCATATTTTCATTAACCCAGATCAGTGCGGACGGCATGGAATCAATCACACTTTGAAAGTAATTCTTTGATACCTTCAGATCATGCTCCCTTTCGCTGACCTTTGAAGACATAACATTGAAAACCCGCCCTAGTTCATCAAGTTCACTGAAGTCACTTTCCCTTGTAGTTGCAACTGAATATTTTCCTTCCGCCACAGCTGAAAGCATATCAATATATCCAACAAGAGGGGTCACCACCTTGGTTCGGAATTCCTTTTTCAAGGCCACAAGTAATATTATGAAAAAAATACCGGCCAGAACAAATACTATTACCCCAAGGGTTATTGCCGGACGAAAAATATAATATGCCGAACTGGCGACCAGAATGTTCCATCCAGTCCCGTGGATCTTTTCAACACTGCCGAAGAAGAGATTCCGCCCTGATCTGTAAAATCCTCCATGCCCCGGGAGAGGAGTATCCATGAGTATCTTCAAACCGCCGACATTAGCCTGCATCTGGACCAGTTCCCGGTTGGGGTGGACAATAAGATTTCCATAAGAATCAGCAAGAATGATAATTGTCTCTGAAGATAAGAAACCGTAGAGAAACTCTTGAAGTTTATCCATATTAAGCTCGGCAACGATCTTTCCGCCACCATCGACCTTGATAGAAATATATACAACCAGCTTTCCTGAATGTGGTGAAATAATGGGAGAACTCAAAATGCGACTTGCCCCCCCACCCGAATCCATAAAACGAATTGGAAAATCAATCCCCTTTATTCCCTGTGGTGCGATTGCAATTATGTTTTCTTGCTTATCAAGCAGCAATATCCGCTCAAACTGCCTGAAGTTGGCATGAACTCCTGTAAAATAACTACGAAGGATCCCATTATTACCAGTTCCCTTAACCGCAGCCATCGAGCGCAATACGTTTTCCGCTTCATCAATATAAAAATCCACATTGTGGGCCAGCGACCGTGCCAGTTGCACTGTATCCTTCTCCTGAACATTAACCAGACTGAAACCAGCAATAGACAACAGCAGCAAAGCCATAAATAGTCCAGGAACTAAAATCCACAGGACCAGCTTATCCTGAAATATCTGTATGAGGGATTCTCTGCTCATGGGGCCCTTCTGGATATGGATACGAAATCACCGTCCTTGACAGTCACAATATGTCCCTTACGCTTCACATCGCCGAATTCATCAATAGTAAAAGGACCAATCACGCTGGATTCAAAACTGATACCGGGTAGAAATTCTGCAATTCCCTCCGTCTTTCCGCCATTGAGCCTCACGGCTTCGGCGAAGACTTTGACAGCCTGATAGCTGAATGCCGCACCGAAATTAGGCGGCCACCCGAAACGCGCAATGAATCTTTTCCTGAACTCGGTATACTTTTCGCTAAGATCGTCTTCAGCAAAATGGACGACGAAAACTATTCCTTCGACACTTTTACCACCGGTTTGTATCAGCTCTTTGGTGTACCCCCACATACTGCTCAGAATAGACCAGTCTGCCTTATTCAGCTTGGAATATTGGGCAAAACCGGCTAGATCACGCGCAGCCGTTACCATAACAACGGCATCAGGATTCATGAATTTCAACTCATCGACAACTTCCTGCCAGTCAACAGCTTTATCCTTGCTTTCAATAACAACTTCTCCCACGAGCTTTCCACCCCGGGCTGTGAATTCTTTTATAAACACGTTCTTATATGGCTGGGTGAAGTCCATATTGGTGACATCCCAGACTACTGCGAGCCTCGTATTGTTAAGTACGTCAATGGAATATTCGGCAAGCCCTTGGGATAGATCTGTCAATGTCGACATTAACCTGAAAAAATTATCTTTGATTCCGTGCACAAGAGGTGTGGAAACGGTGGGAGAAAGATAGACAATCTTCTCATCTTTCAGCGCGCGTAGAGCTGCAAGAGACTGACCGCTTGTCATATGCCCGATGATAACTGAAACACCTTCGTCAATAAGCTCCTTATCCCCTTTTATTGCCCCTTCTGGCGTGCTCTGATCATCTTTCACAATTAATTCCAACATACGCCCGTCTACACCGCCTGCCGCATTTATATCTTCGATAGCCATGAGCGCCCCGTTGCGCCCCTGCACTCCAAGATCAGAATATTTACCTTTCAGGGGACCGGAAAAACCAATGAGTATCGGACTATCCGAACACGATGACAGAAATAACAGTAGAGCAATCATCAATATGATGACAATTTTTTTCTCATTTTGTGGTGTACATCTGGGCACGGCTTCCCCCATATAAATATGTTTCAGATACAATACACCAATTCACAGTTAATTCAAAACTGTTCCAGGCATAATGCAAAACAAATTCAAAAAAATGGAAGGAATTTACAACTAAAAAAAGCGAGGACTATTAGTGATGCGGAACAAAATATTGTATTAAAATATTATCCAGCCGTTCAGTAAAAAAGACCAGACCCATGCCCAGAAAAGCATCGACCTGAAAGATTGGCGACTTTTTACGTTTTGATCTTCAAAAGTAGCAGAAGCGTTGAAAGCAGGTAAGATAGCGACTAATCAATAATAGCCCCCAGACGTCTACTAATCATCCCGGAATCATCTCTGGCTTTCAAGGTCATTGCAAAAGCCCTCTCCTGCCCCTGCTCACGGGCAATAATTTCTGACAGAGCAATGTTCTTCATGCCTTGATCAAGCCGGTAACTATGCAGATCAGTTATGCCCAGCTCGAATAAAACTCGCCAGTCCTGCGGTTCCGTACCGGCATAACCCAAAAGATAATCGCCCCGGATCTGGTCCAACTCCTTGAACGGGCGAATCATAACATCTATAAGTTTTGCAACTTCCGGATCACCGGGGCAGGAGTCGTACGCAACCATCAGGCAATCAACAGCGGAATAAGGCAGGTGGAGACCGGGGTTAAATGGGAATCCGCCTCGGAAAATACGGTTTCTGCGTTTAAGATCCTTGGTCCAAAGAATCAAAAGATCTTTCGGCGTCTTAGGCGGCAGCATGGCAGCAGCGCCCATAGACTTCTGCTGTCTGTACCAGAAGGCCTTGGCTGCATCCCAGTTATCAAGACGCAGAGCCGCTGTGGATCCGGTAAGATTCAAATCAAAAGAATCAACCAGAAATTCACTGCCAAGCAGAGCCATGATATTATCTTCCAGCATCTGGTACATCCCGGATGCAGCCTGGACACGCAGCATGCTTACAACCAAAGACTCAACCTGCTTAAAAGCTGCAAGGCGGGACAACACATCATGGACCGGCAAATTATGCATACCGCTTTCCCACATGGCTGCAAGGGTTATAGCCAGCCACCTTCCAGCATCCGCGCCGGAAGCCCTGTTGCGGGAACCATCCTTCACGTAATCCAGTATTTTTTCAATACGGTGAACGGCAAGATGTTCAGCCTGAACGCGGGCATGGGCGGCCTGCCCCATAACCTGGACCAGCCTGTCATTACCCAGATACAGCTTTAACTTTTCTTCCAGCTCAAGAACATCCGCATAGGTATCAATTTCGCGCCCCGGCTCAAAAAGCGAAGCCTGTTCTTCTCCTAAATCCTGAGTGAGTACCAGAGCCCCGCAGGACGCTCCTTCAAAAAGCCGGAAATTGACTTCTCCAAGTATGGACTCATTGGGAATTATTTTCGTATCCTGATAAAATGTGAGCATTTCATTGAAACCAAGATTCTGTTCAACAGGAAAAGAGTAATCGCCTATCCTGCTGTCAATGAATTCAACCATCTGCTTCCGGCCACGCCGCTGATTATTAATCCTGCCGACAAAACCTATGTCATTCTTGCGGATAGAGATAGCCGGAGAATCAAGCTCATACGCATACATAGGCAGCCAGCGCACATCGGGAACCCCGGCGTTCTTTAACACAGGAACCATTGCTTTCTGGGTGGAAAAAGTCTGATCGAACAAACGGGCATAAGCGCTGTGCCAGTGCAGATTCAAATGAGGGTCCATAGCCCAGAAAGCTGTAGGGCAATCCAATTCATCCAAACCCTGAACAATCGTCCGCTCCCCAAGAGACTCAATCTGCAACAGCAAATCAGGCTTAAAATTATTCTTTTCAAGAATATCCGGCAGATCGCAGAAAAAATTTCCGTTACGCGTAACATTCAGAACATTATGTCCCAGCCCTTCCAGAGCATCAACACACTCACGAAATGACCCGACGATACAGACATTAAGCTTACTGTTCATTTTGCAAATCCTTACCGGGAAACTGCGAACCGCTTTAATTCCGTGACCAACCTCTTTATTTCCAGAGGCTTCTCAACATATCCACTCATACCAGCCTTCAAAAAACGCTCCCTGTCGCCTGACATGGCACAAGCGGTAAGCGCAATGATTGGAATATTTATATTTCGATCTCCGCAACGTCCGGCCCTTATTTCCTTTGCTGCTTCCACCCCGCCCATCACAGGCATCTGGATATCAACAAGAGCAAGGTCGAACTGCCCATTTTCAAGTGCAGAAAGAACTTTCTCCCCGTTTTCCACCGCTTGGACTTTGCACCCCATTTTCTCCAGCAGCAATGATGCTATCTGCCTTGAAACACCATCATCATCGGCAAGCAGAATCCTGAGTCCTGCATGAGAAAAATCTTCCTGCCCGGATAATTCCCGTTTTTCCGGCAGGGCGGCAATTTCAAACGAAAGCTGGACATAAAAAGTGGAACCTTTCCCTTCATCACTTTCAAGAGCCATGCTTCCACCCATCAGCTCTGTAATCTTACGGGAAATAACCAACCCGAGACCGGTCCCGCCAAAATTCTGCTGCTCTTCATGGCCCTGAACAAACGCATTAAAAAGTTTATCCTGCATATCAGGGGCAATGCCTATCCCTGTATCAGTAATGGAGAAAAGTAACCTGCACCAATTTTCCTTAAAAGACTCAAGCACGCTGACTTCGACAACCACACCGCCATGGCTGGTAAATTTAATTGCATTCCCGGTAAGATTGCTGAGCACCTGCTGCAACCGCTGATTATCACCAACCAGATTAATGGGAAGTTTAGGATCAAGGATTAATCCAAGCGAAATACCTTTTGCCGCGGCCATCGGCTCGAAAAGCTGAATAATATCGTTAAGACAGATTGCAGGCTCAAACACTTCATCATTAATGCTGAATTTGCCTGCCTCAACTTTAGAAAGATCCAGGATATCAGTCAGCACACGATTCAGCCGCCGTGTTGATTGCAGCGCTGTATTTAGAAAAGGCTTTAACTCACCTTGAATATTAGACATTTCTACAAGCTGCAGCACCCCCATAAGACCGTTGATCGGAGTACGGATTTCATGGCTCATATTGGCTAAAAATAAGGATTTAGCCTTGTTCGCCTTTTCTGCCGACTTCTGAGCCTCAACCAGTGCAAGCTCAGTCTGCTTGCGCTCGGTCATGTCGATACCGACACTGATAACACCAGGATGTTTCCCCTCGATTCCCAAAAAAGGCGTCTTCATGAAATGGTATGTTTTTTGTTCCCCATCCCGGTTCAAAAGACTTAACTCAAAAATTCTACTTTTACCGCTACTTATCACCAATGCATCTTCCCTGGCAAAAATATCCGATATCTCCTGCGGATAAATATCTTCAGTAGTTGAGCCTACAACTTCTTCCATGGAAAACCCGACAGCTTTGGCATAAGCCGGATTGCAACTGATAAACACGCCGTTTTCATCTTTCACGCCGATGGAAACAGGAATTGCTTTTAAAAGATCATCGAGGAAACGTACTTCATTATTAAGAATGGTCTCAATACGCTTGCGCTCAGTGATATCCGCCAGCGACCCAACAATGGCAACAGTGCGGCCATCCTTCACAACAGGCGCCTCACGGACCTCGGTAAGAGTTACCTTTCCATTCTTTCCTTTGACCTCAAATTCATATGGGGGCTGGTGCTTCCCGCTGACAATAGCCTTCGCGATAGACTCATGCGCCTTTTTATTTATAGGATTATCGGTCGCGAAATCCATTCTATTTACTTTAGCCTCTTCCGGGGAGCATTCAAAATAGACCTCTGACTGGGGGCTGACATAGGTTAATCTGCCGTCAACATCATGGGAATAAAAGAGATTGGTGGAAGACTCCACAATAAGCCGCTGGGACTCCTCCTGTTTGGCTAGTTCCTCTTCAAGTTCTTTGCTCTTCTTTTCCGCCAAAACCTGCGCAGAGATATCCCTGATCATGGCAATAACATGCGGGACACCATCAAGATCAACAATGCTCCCAGTCAATGAGCCATACAGAGTGGAGCCGTCTTTTGCCCTGAACTCTGCCTCCAACTCCCTTATAAAGCCGTCTTTCTTTAACCTCTCCAGCAGTCGGTCTCTGACACCTGTATCTCTCCAGATATTCAACTCAAGTACGGATTTGCCGAGGACCTCTTCAGAATCATACCCTATTAAGTGGGTAAACCACTGGTTTACATCAACATAAATACCGCCTGGCAATGTAGTTATACTGAAGGCATACGGGCTGGAATCAAAGGCCATGCGGAACTTCTTTTCGCTGGCGGCAAGGGCCGTTTCTATTACACGCCGTTCGTTACTTTCTGTCCTAATGCGGTAGACAAGATATAATCCCATAAGAATTACAATAAAAAGTAACTCACCGGTAATCATAAATTTATCGAAAAACAATTCCAGAACCGACCCTGTTTCAGCAGCCAAAACCGATCTCCTTAAATACACTGAACATATAATATCACTTTGATTTATCGCACATTTCGATTTTTAAAATGTAAAACTGAACTTACAGTATTCCCTTCATATTTCCTAGCAGAAACGATTTACCGGACAACTTGTTATTTTTACAAATCTACAATCCTTGGATACAACTCCAGCTGCCACTGAAGGCTAACCCGCAACCCTTGGAGAGAATATGCGATTGACCGTACTAATGGATAACAACACAATTATCGACAGATATTTGCTTGGAGAACCAGGGCTCTGTTTTCACATTGCCACAGAGGAGAAAAATATTCTTTTCGATGCCGGTTACAGCGAGGCTTTTATACGTAACGCTTCCAGAATGGGGATTGATCTCCTTAAACTGGACACTATTGTACTTTCCCATTCCCACATGGATCACAGTTGGGGACTTGCCCCCTTATTTCAATTATTCACCGAGGCAATGATTGAAGGACAGGGCATCCCGAAACCGGATTTCACTGCCCATCCTGGTGTATTCCTAAGCCGCACGGTAGACGGACTGCCGGAAATAGGCTCCATTCTTACTGAACAGACCGTCGCTAATTTCTGTTCTATGAACATGTCCAAATCACCGCTATGGATAACAGATGATCTGGTATTTCTTGGAGAAATACCCCGCAAAAACAATTTCGAATCCCTTACTCCCATGGGGCAGATCAGACGCCCGGAAGGAAACATGGATTGCTTTATCCATGAAGACTCCGCCATGGCCTACCGCAGCGCTGACGGTCTGGTCATAATTACCGGATGCTCCCATGCCGGGGTATGCAATATCATCGAGTACGCCCGAGATATCTGCGGTGAAGCGCGCATAAAAGACGTGATCGGCGGTTTTCACCTGCTTAATCCCCCTAAGGAGCAGATGCAAGGTACGCTGGAATATTTCAGCAAGCTGCAAGCCCAACGCATCTTCGCATGCCATTGCACCGACCTTGCTGCCAAAATCAAACTCTCTGAAGTAGCAAATATCTGTGAAGTAGGAGTGGGTTTAAAGCTTGATTACTAAAAAATAAGCACAAAATAAGATTCATTATTTAAGCATGTTGCAATAAAAAGCAAAGTCTTAAACCATTTTTATAAAAAAATTATATCTTTATAATTGCGAACAATTTCGGTTTTACATAGAACCTTTTTCACGAAAGCGGTTTTAAGCGTTACTTAACACGCTTAATATATATTGCGGAGCCGTAGTTAAGTTGGTTATAACGCCGGCCTGTCACGCCGGAGGCCGAGGGTTCGAGTCCCTTCGGCTCCGCCACTTTTCCGAAAAGGATATCAATCATTAGATTGGTATCCTTTTTCTTTTTTGGTGGCGGTAAAATTGATCGGACGCATTTTTATTTTTAGGTAGTAATCGCAGTGGCTTGGGGATGACGTCTCCATACGGTCTCCGGTTGATTCCTCCTATCTTGCTGGATTTGTTTGGGAAGTGTGTTGTGTCAGGTTTTAACCTCTACCAATAAGCTAGAATGGGACATCCTCCAGCCCGGCAGACTGCTTATCGCGAAAAACGGAATCAAGCCTAGTATGCAAATTTGCCAATATTATGCGCTGCTTTTCACTCGTCACAGACTTAAACATGTTAATAAACACTTTAACATCGGCAACTTTCATTCCGTTCGTTCTAAAAGAATAGTCACCATCAATAAAACAGTTAGTGACTACAGACGCATTGGGAACCAATACTTCTAACATAAAATTCCTATATGCCGACTCAAGTTTAGCAATAACGTCTACTACATCGTCATGATATTTGGCGTTTGCTCCCAACCTAACCATATGAAGGTATAAAAGATCTGAAAACATTCTATAAGAAGATAACTCGGCTTTAGTAAAATCAACCTCATCGATGCTTGTAGTCAAAATTTTGGTCTTTATTGTTGAGAAACTATCTATTCTTTCGTCAGGAGACTTAGTGTTCATATCTCGTAACAGACTTAAATAACGAAAGGAATCTATATCATAGTCATGGATTATCTTCTCGAAAAGTTTGCCGAGAAAGTAAACTTCTGTGCAATGGCTATATGAATCATACTCAAAATCCTCTGGAGGTTCACACCACCAGTTGATGCTAATGCTCTTATCAAAATCCTGTTTATCATTTGCTATTTTACCAAAACCAAAATCAATAACCTTTAGTGTCCCATTATTTGAAACAAGTATATTCTGAGGACGTATATCCCTATGGAGAACTCCATTCTTCTCCAAGTATGCAAAAGCTTCTATTGCTTGAACAAATAAATCGCTTAACGAATCAGGGTGATCCTTTATATAGCTATCAATATCATCACCATAAATCCGCTCCATCAAAATATAGCCTGTCTTTTCTATAGGGTATAGATGGTAATTAAACACCCTGACCACGTTTCTATGATACAACTTGTGCATAATCTTAATTTCTCGCACAAAATTGGGAAAAAGATCATCCTTGAGATCATCAACGCGTGGTGCATATTTTTTACATACAAAATCTTCATCTATAGTAGGGTCTCGTAAAAGAACCGTCTTTCCACAGCCACCTTGACCTAATTCCTTAATAAACTCATAGTCTTTTCGACGAATAAATTTAATCAGATCACCATGTTTGGGATTCATCAATTACCCCTGATGCAACACTATATTTTCTCGAACCATTGGTTATCAACTTCAACTTCCTCAACCATCCGAACATTCACACCAAGCCGAAGTTTCTTGAGCATATCAACCAGATCATCACCATCAATCAAATCTTCGTATTTTGGCATTTTCATTCGACACCATCTATATTTTAAACACCTAATCACATACACCTTCCCAACCACCAAGCCAAGCCGGATTCACCCTAAACCAACAAAAAAAGACCGAAGCCACCGCCCCGGTCTTTAACTATTATCTCATCAACAATTGTTTCCCTGACCTTGAGAAGCACGCCCTCGCAATTGAAAATGATAGGAGCTGCACATGCATTGATTCTCAACTGTATGAATGGAAATTATTAAGAAATTTACAAAGCAGACACCATTATTAGCATGCATGTTGCATGAGTCGCCAGCAAGTCCAATAAACGGAAAATAATACCCATATGGAGGTCTCAATGTCGTCTATTGCCATCCCAACAGATAGGCCCGGTGATTTGTCCAAGGTAAAAAAGATAAATGAAAAGGGCATGACTATGTACCGTGTTTACGAAGACTCGGAAGAGAACTACCAATCCTATATTGAGGACCAGAAAAAGTTTCTTGAATGTCTTTATGCCAAATTCCCGGACCCCTCCAGCAGTCCTGCTAATTCATCATATGCAACAGTTGAAGTGAACGGTCAGGTCGTCTGCAAAATAGACAATAACGGATTTGTGGAAAGCTCCAACGCTGCCATGTCAGGGATTCAGAATGCTCTTCGCGGGAGTCAAAACATGTTGAGTGGTCCGAGTCTAGCGCAGGACAGGGCGGAAAAAATCGCCGAGACAATGGGTGGTGTAATCGTAAAATCACCCTCCGCCATGACACAGGATATTTACAACAGTATTTCTTCGCCCAAGGTTAGCGTTGATTATGCTGCCATGAAATCCGATCCTATCTATTATCAACTACAGCTGCTCCAGCAACATAGAGCTGAATATCTGGAAAACCAGAAGCTTCAGGAAAGCTAATAGCTAGTGAAACCACTATCACCGACATCTTCTTCTGTATCAGGCATCAACTGATACATGTAAGATTGCGAGGAAGTCATCAATCAAAAGATTGGTGACTTTTCTTTTTAATGTCATTTAGCCGGGAACATCTTCGGCTAGAATATTCATGCGCTTACAGATCAACACCCCCCTGAAATGCATCAGCAATATGCTCGGCAAAACAGTTAACAGAGTCTGGAATAGGACCATCCCTGAAAACAAGAGATATGCTTGATTGCGGCAAAGCAGGGAGTCCATGTTCACTGCCCAGCACTGCTAGGTCTGCTGGGATCGTCCTTTTGATAGCGGGCGTTACTGCCAATCCTGCTCGAGCAGCATCAAATACGCCGGACAATCCCTGACTCACATAAACTATGCGATATGGAATCCCAGCTTCTGCCAAAGCCCGCAATGCCCAATCTTGAAAAATACACCCATCTTCAACAGCCAAGGGAATAAATGGCAGCTGCTTCAACTCAAATGATGGCCCAGCCGCCCAGACGACTGCTTCCTGAATCAGGCCATGTCCGCCTTCCACCGGTGCGGTACAAAGTCCAAGATCCAGCTCTCCGGCATCAACAGCTTTTTTTACCACGTCGCTGGTTTTGCTTTGAAATTTCACAAGGACATCAGGATAACTCCGGGCGAAACCGACTAACAATTTCGGCAGCACGCCTATAGTGTAATGTTCAGGAGCTCCGAAACGAATCACACCTTCCAACTGCGCATTTAACAATGAAACTACTGCTTCATCATGAGATTGCACAAGACCGCGTGCGAGACTGATAAGCAGCTTGCCATCCGAAGTCAGCCGGGCGGTTTTCCCATCACGCACGAATAACGGCCTGCCTATTTCTTCCTCAAGCCGCTTGATCTGCATGCTCACAGCGGACTGAGAACGATGGACCTGAGCAGCCGCCCTAGTAAAACTTTGCGAAGTAGCCACCGCGATAAAAGTACGTAAATATTCTATATTTAATTGCATTACGATAAATTTTTTTGATCATTTTAATTAAAACAATTCGTTTCTCTTTTCGTTTTGTCCAATTTACTTTTACGTGTCAACAAGGGCACCCCGTAAAAGATCACAAAAAAAACAGGAGAAACGATGAAAATACTAACATTACTCGGAAGTCCAAGGATAAAAGGAAATACTGCAACGGTTCTGAATACAATAGAAATGGAATTTGCTGCGCAAGGATGTGCAGTGGAAAGGATAAATGTGCCTAAAAAAAAAGTTAACGGCTGTCTTGGTTGCAACAAATGCCGTCTTGGACCGGATAGAATTGCATGTGTGCAGAAAGACGATGTAACAGAAATTTTTAAAAAAATGATCTCTGCCGACCTGATTCTGTTTGCCACACCGGTATATTACTGGGGCATGACTGCACAGCTCAAAGCTTTGGTGGATAGGACCAATGCACTCATTACAAACTATGGTGAGCCGAACCAGACGTCTTTAATAAAGAATAAGCCTATTGCCCTATTGGCTACCGGTGGCGGGGTGTATGAAAACAACATATTACTTTTCAAGGAATTTGATAAAATCATTAAAGCGTTACTCGCCCGGAAAACCGGAGAACTCCATATCGGAGAATGTCTGGAACCCAAAGACATAACCCCCGAAATAAAAGATAAAGCAACTAAATTCGCGAAAGAAGTACTCCTGCAAATGGCTACATTACAAAACAGCTAATGTCTTACAAAAATAGTCGTGAAATTTAAGTCATTCCAGTACAGACGCAACCAAAGGAATTGACTATCTGTATGGAGTTCTTATTTCAAATTTCACGACTACTTTATAGCATTAAGACCAGAAAACAAGGTATCCCTTGAAGAATTAAAACAAAACAAATATAATTTTGCGAACATGAAAATATACAGACTATTCTTTATATTACTCGCAGTTGCTATTTTGTCTTCCGCATCAATCCAAGCAAAAGCGAGCGACATTGATCTCGGAAATGATCTGGGCATAGGGTATGAAACATGCCCGGAAGATTCTTCAGAAAAATACAGTATGGATAATCTCGCAAAGCCATATGACGATGTTAAAATCTCAGAGGGAGTCAGTGCCGGGATTATTTCCAAACGCGATAAGAACGTGATGGATAACAAACACAGAGATCAGCCCAAAGAAAAAGGGACTGAAGTCGGAGTGGGCCTCAGCCTAAGCTTTTAATAGAATAGTTTTAATCAGCATTAGAGGCGGACCACAAACACGCAAGGACTGTTTCATATTTTCCGATATCTTCCGGTATATTACTAAAAAAACAATTTGCCGAAATCGGGAAATTTCCATGCAGCCACTACCGGTCCGGGATTGCATTTTACAAACCGCTGCAAATAGTAAATACTGCGGAGCTCCGTCTTATGGACTTATTATGAACTTAAAACAAAAAATTTAAGAGTAAAAACAATGGAAAACTTACCTAATTGCCCGCAGTGTAAATCCGAGTACGTGTATTCAGACGGCAGCGTCCTGATCTGCCCCGAATGCAACTTTGAATTCCAGCCCGAAGATGCAGCGGAGAAAGTCTATAAAGACGCAAACGGTGTAGTCCTGGTTGACGGAGACACCGTCATTGTCACCCAGAACCTGAAAGTGAAAGGAGCTTCCTCCGACATCAAGAAAGGAACGAAAGTTAAAAACATCCGACTAGTAGAGCCAGAAGACGGAGTGCATGACATCTCCTGCAAAATTCCCGGATTCGGTTCCATGATGCTAAAGACTTCAGTTGTCAAAAAAGCATAAGCTTACAGATAAGCCAAAAGGGGTATTGTTTCTTGTGAACAATACCCCTTTTTTATATTGAAATTACAAAAACACTGCTGTAGCGTGACATCTGGTCAGCAGTTACACCAAGGCGCCGTCGCCCCGTTTGGGGAGCTAAACCTGCTACTCTATTATCCTATTCGACACTTATCCCGTGCCGAGTCGGAAGGACGGCCACCGGCAATCCCTTTTCTTTGCGGTAGGCACGCAAGCAAGGATAAGAAATGTCACGCACTAACCTTCCCCTGACCATCAACGATGTATCCGCATTCTCACGCAACCTGCGCCGCCAACTGGAGACCGCAGAGCGTATTCCCGGTCATGTGGAAATGATGAACCTGCTGGCTAAGGCCGGAGGGTACAAAAACTTCCAGCATCTCAAGTCTGAACAGCTTCCTGCTCCACGGGAGCAGGAAACCGCAACTATTGATCTAAAGCGGGTATTAAATGCGACCCGCTATTTTAATCTTAACGGACAGCTGGAACGTTGGCCCAAAAAGTATAACCAACGCATACTCTGCCTCTGGGTTCTCTGGTCCCGCATCCCGGCAAGAGAGACAATGAACGAGCTGGAACTTGATGAGAGATTGATTCTGGCCCACAAATTCTGCGACCACACAATGCTCAGACGCTGGATGGTGGACGAGAAGATGCTTTCACGTACCCCTGACGGGCGCGAATACAGACGCATTGAGACCCGTCCTCCGCTGGAAGCCGTGGAACTGATTAAAAGGATCACCCACTAAAGAAAAAGGGTTCCGGACATTATAGCCGGAACCCTTATTTTTTTAGTCTTTGGAAAACCGGCTCACTATTTAAAACAAAGATAATGGCTGTTAAATCCATCTTCAGGGATGTCCACGACCTCAACCCGGCTGAACCCGGCTTTCCGACACATGGAAACCGCCTTCTCACGGCCCCACATCATCCCCAAACCTGTTCCGCCATCCACCAGCCCCACTGGCATGCAGTGCATCAGGCTGACCGTATAGAGAAACGTTCCCATAGGATGTTTCTTATTTCCGGCAATTGAAGAACTTGCTTTAATATCAATCATGGAAAAGACCCCGCCGGGCTTAAGCAGTTTATGAATGTTCTGCAAAGCCTTGAATGGCCGGGTCTGGTCGTGGATGGAATCAAAGGCCGTGATATAATCGAACTGTTCCGGCTGAACGTAATCACCGGCAGCATCATGAAGGCGGAAAGTAACATTCGTCAGCCCGTTCAAAGCGACACGTTTGCGTCCGTTATCAAGCGACTGTTCCGAAATATCCGTCCCGGTAAACTTTGATTGCGGGAAAGCCGCGGCCATGACTTCTAGGGCCACGCCTTCGGCGCATCCGATATCGCAGACGGAGATACCCTGCTCCAGACGCTTGACCATTTCCCCCTCCATAACCGAAGGAAGAAAAGAATTAACCAGAACATCACGATGTTTGGCCTCAGCCAACTCTTCCATGAAATCATAAAATTTAGGATAACACTCATAGGGAATGCCTTTCCCGCTCTTCATACCTTCCAGTACTCCCTGCCGGGCGCAATCAGTGAGCAAGGGTATTTCCTGAGTATAGACGCCCAAATTGGAATTGCCTCCACTTTGGCAAAGAAACGGCACATATTCCTGAGGTAACTCAAACAGCTCAGTACCTTCGCCATCAGCATGGACCTCGACTATTTCACCACATACCATGACTCCCAGCCATTCACGCAGGTAACGTTCGTTTACACCTGATTCCGCAGCGATTTCAATACACGGAGCAGGACCGTCCATACGCGACAGAGCCTCGAACAATCCGACTTCATACCCGATGCCCATAGCCAGGTTCAGCGCACCGTAATTGAGGATCTCGCCCATTTTATCAGCAAAGGATTCCGCTTTTCCGCTCATATTACCCACTCCATTTTCATTACGCATTGGCAAAATATTTAAGAAAGCTGTATTCTGAAGCTCTAAATACGGTATTGAAAACCTTTAACTTCTAGAGCTAAAAAAGAACTCTTGCGAGGGACCGCAAAGGTAAGTTACATTTCAATCTGCTAAAAGAAAAGTCAGCTGAAATTAACGTTCAAAAAAAAGCTGGAGTATTACATGCTTGAACTCATTGATGTCGGCCCTAATGTTCTCGGACTTAAAATTCAAGGTAAAATTCAGAACGAAGACATACAGGAAGTAATAAAAACCTCTGAAGACAAACTCGAAAACTACGAGCAGATTGCCATTTATATCGAAATCATCGAAATGGGCGGTATCAGCATCGATGCTTTTTTCACGGACCTTAAATTCGCACTGCCCAACCTGAAAAAGTTTTCTAAAAAAGCGGTTGTATCTGAAAGTAAGTGGCATGATAAGCTGGCAAAGATCATTGACAAAATTTTTTCATCCATTGAAATCCGACATTTTACCCCGGAGGAGCGTGAAAACGCAAAAAAATGGGTACTTGAATAATTTTTTTCATATTTTTTAAAATTTGTGTTGACAACTTGAGCGAGTATCTTTAGAACACAACCTCACTGGGGGCGGATAGCTCAGTTGGGAGAGCATCGGCCTTACAAGCCGAGGGTCACAGGTTCGAGCCCTGTTCCGCCTACCACCTCAGATACTAAACGTTGCTTAACGCGTTTAATATATTGCGGAGCCGTAGTTAAGTTGGTTATAACGCCGGCCTGTCACGCCGGAGGCCGAGGGTTCGAGTCCCTTCGGCTCCGCCACTTTTCCGAAAGGGATATCAATTCATATTGATATCCCTTTCTTTTTTGCACTTTTTCATTAAACGGCGCATCTATTGACCACAATCCCTCCTTCACTACGTTCAAACCAAAAACTCAGGCAAAAGGAGACATCGAATGCAGAAGCCCCTTGTTCTCGTGCTGAACATTCTCTTCGAGACACCACTCAGGAACAGCTTTGACAATAGAATGGCCGAAGTCTTTGGCCCTGTAGCATTGGAATATGACACTGCCTATCTGGAAGACCTAGAAAATATTGCTGACACCGATAAGTATACACACCTGCTGATCTCCGGTTCCACGGCAAGTGCTACCGAGGAAAAAGACTGGTATCCGGCTCTGGACAGCATCATTCACCGCTTCAGATCAGAAAAGAAAGCTATTCTCGGCATATGTTTTGGGCACCAGTTTTTAATAAGACACATACTTGGCAAAGACCACGTAAGAAAATCAGCAACACCGGAAATCGGGTGGACAAAAATAAAGCTGTCCGAAACACCTGCTTTCGATGCCGTCGGCTCAATTAAGTCAGCAGTATTCCACTATGATGAGGTGTTTGATTTAGATTCCAGATTCGAAATCACGGCGAGCTCAGATCGGTGCAAAATTCATGGATTCAAGATGAAAGAGGAAAAAATCTGGGGAATTCAATTTCACCCTGACTTCATGTATGAAGATGTGCATGAATTTTCTGAAGATATTAGGAAAAATGATCCTCAATTTGAAGAAATTCACTGTCAAACAGAAACATCGGCAACTGAATTCAAAAAGAATGATTATATTTTAAAAAAATGGATTGAAGTATCCTAACCACAAATTAGAATCACTTCGATTCCACAGCTTTTAATGAAACAGCCATCAATATCTAGACTGATGGCTGTTTTATTTTTTGAGCAATTCCAAGTTTATCACAATTTTATAGGTACTTAACTTAATTACCCAACATTACTCCAACAGACGACTGTCCCTAAAATATCAATAAAAAAGTAAACTATTAACAAGTCTTAGATAAACTTTTCAGCCATATCCCTTTTCATATACGACTTTTCGTTACACTACCGTCAAGTTTAATGGCATACATTACTATAAATAACTAGTTCTGACCACGTCTATAGTATTGGTGGTGAGCGGGACTCTTTATTGTAGACGGTGTTATTTACTAAGAGAGGGAGGATCTTATGAATTTTAAGGACTGGAATCTAAAAAACAAAATCATTATACCGACTTTCTGTATTGTGGCGTTGATTCTTGCAGCAAGTACATGGGTAATGACAGATCAGGCTAAAGACATGGCCGTAGAACAAGCTATTCATGCCGCCGATATTGAAGCCGCAGGTTACAGCAACGACATTTCCGAAACCCTTGGAAAAGCCCTTACGGTAACGAGAACATTGGCCGCTATGTTTGAAATCGGCGCCAACTATAAACGCATACCTGACCGTGAAGAACTCGATGCAGTTCTGATCGAAGTTCTAAAACGCCATCCCGGTCTTTCCGGTGCATGGTGCACCTTTCCCGGTAAAACGAGTTATGATGACCGGGAAGAAGAGTATATGGAAAAATATAAGGGGGCTTACCGTAACTGGTACTACCGGGACGGTGGTAAAATTGCATCTTCCTTTGCAGGAGACGAAGATCTTACAGGACAGGCATGGTTTGAAAAACCCATGGCAGGTGATGTGGAAACAATATCCGAGCCGTACCCCTGGGAAGTTGACGGTAAAACATTCTGGCTCTGCTCCACCGGTTATCCGATTAAGAAAAAAGGACGTAACATAGGTATCGTCGGTGTAGACTTTTACCTTAATGATCTGCTCGAAACGGTTCTTGATATCAAGCCGTTTGAAACAGGTTACGCATTCCTTGTCACAAACCAGGGAACTATCGTTGCACATCCCAACCCTGAGTTTCAGGCCAAAAAGCTTGTTGATGTCATGCGCAATGAGAACTCAGCAGTGATCGATGCAATCAGAAAAGGCCAACCCTACTCCTTTATATCCACTTCTCCCATAACCGGAAAAAGAGAATACATAACCTATAGCCCTATAGCCGTTGGAAAAACGGTCTTCCCATGGTCCATCGCGCTGGTTATTCCTATGGACAAGGTGGAAGCTCAGGCCAACGCAATCGCGCACAACAGCATGATCATCAGCGTTGCGGCTATTCTTATCCTGCTGGTAGTTCTTTTTGTCCTTGCCGGGCTGATCAGTAAGCCTATCCTCAATACAGCGGATTACACAGCTAAAGTTGCAAAAGGCGATCTTGATGCCGATCTCTCAATTCACCAGAAAGATGAAATCGGGCACATGGCTGATTCACTGCGTGCCATGGTCAGTGAATTGAAAAAAACAATCCTGAAAGCTGAAGATGAAACCCGCAAAGCGGAGGATGAATCAGCTAAGGCACGAGAAGCCACTGCTGAAGCCGAAAAAGCACGAGAAAAAGCGGATATGGCCAGAGCAGAAGGTCTACATCACGCGGCAGATAGAGTTGAAAAGGTACTTAAACGGGTTGTCTCAGCTTCTAAACAAATGTCTGTACAGTCGGATGAAATGCTCCATGGTGCGGAAATTCAGAGTGATCGTATTTCTTCAACGGCTACTGCTATGGAAGAAATGAACGCCACAGTGCTGGAAATAGCACGCAACGCCAGTGATGCCGCTGAAGCAAGTACCGTGGCTCAGGAAAAAGCCAGAGACGGAGCTTCTGTCGTGGAAAAATCAAAATCTGCACTCGGGCAGACAGTTCAGGAGGTCAACAACCTCAAAGGTAATATGATGGAGCTCGACACGCAGGCTAAGGGAACAGAGACAATTATCAGAGTAATTACCGATATTGCTGACCAGACTAATCTGCTGGCCCTTAATGCCGCCATTGAAGCTGCTCGGGCAGGTGAAGCCGGACGCGGATTTGCAGTAGTTGCGGACGAAGTACGTAAACTGGCGGAGAAAACCATGACCGCAACCGGAGAGGTATCAAACTCAATAACTGCCATTCAACGTGTTGCCGGGGAAAATATCCGCTCAATGGAAACTGTCAATAAACGCATTGAAGAAGCCAATGAATTCTCTGAAAACTCAGGTGATGTTTTGAAAGAAATCGTAAGCGGAGCAGAAATGAGTGCAATCCAGATTCAGAGCATTGCAACTGCTGCGGAAGAACAATCCGCCACCTCTGAAGAAATCAACATTTCAGTGGAGGAAATCAGCCGCATCACAGCGGAAACCGCTGAAGGAGCGAGGGAGTTTGCCCTAGCACTCGAATCTCTCGCCGAGCAGGTCTCTGAAATGCAAAAAATTGTTGAAGATTTAAAAGCCGAATAACCAACTTAGCTATAATTCAGAAAAAAAGGCCGCATCAGACGATGCGGCCTTTTCTTTTCCCGCCAGCGAACCAGCTGAAAATAAAATTGTATTTTTCCACTCTGGACCCTTTACTTTTCTCCTAACATTGTTGAATCATCAATCAACACATAAATACCTGAAATAACAAAATAAAACTAGACAAAACAGTCCAAAAAACGTCAATAATGTCACAAAAATAAAGGGAGTGCCTACATGAATTTAAAAAACTGGAGCCTGAAGACTAAAATAATTATACCCACATTCTTCATTGTGGGCCTGATATTGGCTACAAGCACATGGGTTACAACCTATCAGGCAAAAAAAATGGCTGTGAAACAGGCCAGTGAAACTGCCGAACATGTAGCCAGAGGGTTCGGCAACGAAATATCCGAAACCATGAGCAAAGCACTAACCGTTACAAGAACTCTGGGAATCATGTTTGAAGAAGGAGCAAACTACAAAGCAATACCTGATCGTGAATATCTAGACGCGGTACTTATCAGAGTACTGGAAAAACATCCCGGACTGGCCGGTTCATGGTGCGCTTTTCCTCCAGATATTTACGATGGACGGGAAAGCGAATATGCGGACAAATATAAAGAAGCCTACCGCAACTGGTACCATCGTGAAGGCGGCCGCATCGCCGAACTATTCGTAGGCAACAAAGATGTCTCTGGGGTCGGCTGGTACCAGAACCCCATGTCTGGAAATGTGGAAACAGTCACCGAGCCGTACCCCTGGACAGTACAGGGAAAAACATTCTGGGTTGCATCCACCGGGATTCCAGTCAAAAAGAAGGGACGGAATATCGGTGTAGTAGGTGTTGATTTCTACCTGAACGACCTTCAGGAAACCATCCTTGCCATTAAACCTTTCGAAACCGGATACGCTTTTCTGGTAACCAACAAAGGAAACATTGTTGCCCACCCCGATGCGGACTTACAGGCAAAAAACCTTAATGATGTAATAAACGGTAAAAACAGGAATAAGGTTCTCTCCGCAATCAAGAACGGAAACAAATATTCATACATTGAGAAATCCGAATCCGGGGAAAAACAATACATAACTTATGCCCCCATCAAAGTCGGCAAGACATCTTATCCATGGTCTATCGCCATGGTCATCCCCATGGATAAAGTTGAAGCACAGGCCAATACCATCGCCCGGAACAGTCTTATTATCAGTGCTGTTTCCATCGTCATCCTAATGGCAATACTATTTATGCTTGCCACCCTGATCAGCAACCCTATCCTTAAAACCGCAACTTACACCGCCAAGGTAGCTAACGGCGAACTCGATGCTGAGCTTGATATCAACCAGAATGACGAGATCGGACTTATGGCGCAATCCATGCGGACTATGGTCGGTGAATTGAAACAAACAATTCTCAAAGCCGAAGCCGAAACTCATAAAGCAGAGACAGAATCGGAAAAGGCACGCGAGGCGACCGCAGAAGCGGAAAAAGCACGCGCCAAAGCAGACATTGCAAGAGCTGAAGGTCTGCACCTCGCTGCCAACAGGGTTGAAATGATTCTTGACCGGGTTGTTTCAGCGTCGGAGCAGATGTCCATCCAATCAGCAGCAATGCTTGATGGGGCGGAAAAGCAAAGCGACCGTATCACTTCTACAGCAACAGCCATGGAAGAGATGAACGCCACAGTTCTGGAGATAGCCCGCAACGCCTCCGACGCGGCAGAGGAAAGCAACGAAGCACAGGTCAAGGCAAAAGACGGTGCATCTGTCGTGGAAAAATCAAGAAACGCACTAGACCAGACTGTTACGGAAGTAAGCAACCTCAAGACCAACATGAGAGAGCTGGATAAGCAGGCAAAAGGAACCGAGGCCATTATCGGCGCCATTAGCGATATTGCCGACCAGACCAACCTGCTCGCGCTGAATGCCGCCATTGAAGCTGCGCGCGCAGGTGACGCAGGACGCGGCTTTGCCGTTGTTGCGGACGAGGTCCGTAAGTTGGCAGAAAAAACCATGACCGCAACCGGGGAGGTAGCAAACTCTATCGGCGCAATTCAACGGGTTGCCTTAGAGAATATCAGCTCCATGGAAACGGTTTACCAGCAGATAGCAGGAGCCACAGCCTTCTCGAAAAGCTCAGGAGAGGTTTTAAAGGGAATTGTTAACGGAGCAGAAAAAAGCTCCATTCAGATACAGAGCATTGCTACCGCAGCTGAAGAGCAGTCAGCAACTTCAGAAGAAATAAATACTTCAGTGGAAGAAATAAGCCGTATTACAGCGGAAACAGCGGAAAGAGCAAAAGAATTCGCTAGGGATCTGGAATATCTTGCAGAACAGGTCGCTGAAATGCAACAGATTGTAGAAGACCTGAAAGCTGACTAGCGTGCATACGCCAGAATAAAACATTAAATCCCGGAATGACTTCATTCCGGGATTTTTCTTATTAATACTCTTCATAATAAGCCGGGTGCTGATCCTTGCGTCTTCCATCCGGTCTGTCCAGACCATTTATAGCGACCATTTCATCTGCGCTGAGTTCAAAATCAAAAACACTCAGGTTCTCCAACTGCCGGGCCGGAGAAGTTGCCTTGGGAATGGGCAAAGCGCCAAGCTGCACATGCCAGCGCAGGATGACCTGCGCCACACTCTTACCGTGCGCACCGGCAATATCATGTATCAATGATTCCTGCATTGCGGAATTATCCCGCCCTAATGGACTCCATGACTGGGTTATGATTCCGTGCCCGTCATGCCATGCTCGCTGTTCCTGCTGGATAAAGTACGGATGCAGTTCTATCTGGTTGACCGCCGGAACTACCCCGGTCTCATCAATCAGCCGCTGCATGTGCTCGGGCAGAAAATTACTGCACCCGATTGACCGGACCAATCCCCTCTTACGCGCCTCAATCAATGCCTGCCACGCTTCCACATACAGACCCTGACTGGGATTGGGCCAATGAATAAGATAGAAATCATAATAATCCAGCCCTGCCCTGTAGAGGGACTCTTCCACTGAATAAAGAGCTTCAGTGTATCGATGCCGCAGACCGGGAACCTTGGATGTAACAAGGATATCTTCTCGGGGTATGCCGCTGCGCCGTATGGCTTCTCCAACGGCCCCCTCATTTTCATACTTGAAAGCGGAATCCAGCAATCTGTAGCCGGCTCTCAGGGCATTGACCATTGCTTCAACCCCGGCAGAACCATTAAGCTTGTATGTTCCGAATCCCAACGCCGGGACAGAGTTTCCGTCATTCATCTTTAAGTAAGGTATGGAACTAATATTCATGTAATCCTCCATGCTATTTCTTCAGCAGGACAGGTTGCTCAATCGGGCACCAAAGATAAGTATCAAGGTCAATGCGCCCTTCAAAATCGAATTTTATGCCTTCGATTTCAAGCAGTTTCCGTTGTCTTTCGTAGCCCTGACCTTTTTTCAATGAAATGCAGCCATCACGGTTGACCACCCTCTGCCAGGGGAGATGTTCTTTTTCGCTGCTGCTGTGCAGAATACGCACTACCTGCCGGGCACCGCGAGAATTCCCGGCCAGTGCTGCTATCCTGCCGTAAGAACAGACCTTTCCCTCAGGAATAGCTTTGATCATTTCGATCACTTTTTCAGTAAAAACAGTCTTACCCATGACAGCTCCATCAAGGACTTGATTCTCAACCGATTAAAAACAAAAAACATTTTTCATGCAAGATGCCCATATCATAATTATTAAAATATTTTAAACCCGAGGAGCAATATTTTACAAGACGATCTGTGCGATACCGCTTAGCTTGTGTTTCAAGTGCGTTTATGCAAAGTTTCAGTTGTGTGGTAAAAATTATGAAAAAAGGGACAATCAGATATCTGCGGCCCTCCGCAATTGAGGGTCTTGAGATTCAGGAAGTCATCAATTCCAACCATTCCTTCCCCAACCATACCCATGGATTTCATTCTGTCGGCGTGATGGAGGCAGGCGGCTGCTATTGCCGCCAGCCAGGTTCGGGGAGTTCTTTCGTGCGCGGAGGAGAAATAGCCCTCTTCAATCCCGGACTGGTTCATTCAGGAGTCATAACGGATTCGGACACACGTATTACCTACAGGGTATTTTGCTTCGATAATCAGCTCTTTGAAAAAGCCCTTCGGGACTTGAATGAACAGGAAGGACTTCCTGAATTCAACTCCGTGGTAACTGAAGACAAGTTAACTAGCGGAACACTGGCTGAGCTGAATTATGCAGCTTCCGGGATTAAAAACAGACTGGCAATTGATACAGCTCTGGCCCGTGCTGCGGCTGCTCTTTTGACCCGCCACTGCGAAACACAGTCCAAGGTCCCGAAGACCAAGGAACCTGCTGCGGTAAAAAGGGCACGTGATTTCTTAGCTGCCAACCTTTCTGAAAAAGTATCACTGGAAGAACTGGCGCAGGTTACCGGACTTTCCCGTTATCACCTGTTGCGAGTTTTCAGGGCAGCTACTGGACTCCCTCCGCACACCTACCATCTACAACTGCGTATCGAGCACGCCAAAAAACTGCTCCGTTCCGGAATGCCTTTCGCCGAAACAGCCCTGCAAAGCGGATTCTCCGACCAAAGCCATTTTACCAATACTTTTCGCCGTTACACCGGGGCAACCCCAACACAGTACACAAATATTTAAGCACTACGGATATAATCCACGAACTTCTGGTCGCTGGTAAGAATATGGCCGACCAGCCAGTTATTCAAAAATTCCAACAATTCCTGTAACGGAACACGATCATTATCTGCCGCCTTCTGAAACTCAACCACTTTTTCTATGAACTCAGTGTGTTCGGAAATATGCTTATCTAAATTCGGATAGTTCTTCTCCTTCATTATCTTTTCTTCCGCACAAAAATGTTCCCGCGCGTAGTTCACCATACGGATAATGTAAGAAGATGATTCACCGTCAACATTATCCGAACCGGCTTCAGCCAAATCATTGAGCATTACAATTAAAGACTTATGTTGCTCATCTATTAATTCATTTCCAAGGCTGTAGCTGTCTTTCCATACAACAAATGCCATATAAAAACTCCTTTTCCGTAACCTCTCCGCATGGTTGCAGAATCAACATGCCACCAAAGCCAACAACACTCCAAGAACATTCTACCAATAAAACAATGATAGCAATATTTTCCAAGACCGCCATAGCATGAACGGCTAACTTTTTTGACAAAGGAGATTCCATGACCCAAGACAACTCACATAAAATTATACCCGTACTGTCAATACTTTGTGCAGTACTGCTTTGGGGCAGTTCTTTCGCTGCCATGAAACATCTAGTCGGAACTTTGAATCCGTGGGCAGTAATGTGGATGCGTGTAGGATTTGCAACTATAATTCTGACTCCGTTCATGCCCAAACTGGCAAAACCTGTAAGAACAGGTAAAGACAGGGTGGCCCTGGCCATAATGGCCCTGTTTATGCCCTGCCTATATTTCCTTTTCGAATCTTATGCCCTGACTTTCACAACCGCAACACAGGCCGGACTTATTTCAGCTTCGCTGCCTCTTATGGTCTCAGCTGGGGCAGGATTCTTTTTTAAAGAAAAAACAACACCAACAGGATGGGCAGGACTGGCCTTGTCCATGGCCGGAGTCGCGGCATTGACCATGGGGGGGACTCCTTCCGGGAATGCGGCCAACCCGGCCTTGGGCAACATGTTGGAACTCTTCGCCATGATCTGCGCGGCTGGATACATGCTGCTGGTCAAAAGACTTTCCGCCCACTACGGACCATGGACGCTTACAGCGGTCCAGAACGGTGCAGGCTGTATATTCTTTATCCCCGGACTTTACCTGATTATCCGGGACGGACTTGGCATTGCGCCGCACGAAACATTAATGATGGCCGGCTATCTCGGGGTCTTTGTAACTCTTGGAGCCTTCGTTCTCTACAATCTTGGTATCAGCAGACTCCCGGCCGGTAAGGCATCCGCATTCATAAACCTTGTTCCAGCAATCGCAGCATTTTTCGGCTGGTTTTTACTTGGTGAGACTTTAAACTATACTCAGTTACTGGCCTCGGGAGTGATCTTTGCCGGAGTCGGACTTGCGCAATATGGAGAAAAGCTCAATTTCAAAAAAAGACATCTGTTAAAGCTGGCTCCTGACCAGAACAGCTGAGCGGACGGCCTGTACATGAAGATGCGGCAAATAATCCTCTACAATCCCGGCAAGGTAACTACCTGGCCGGGATTTTTATTTAAAATAGTGTTGGCTAAATATGCATAAAGAACCTTTAATAAAATACGCTTTTATAGTAAGTTCATTCGTATATTGCATAGTTGAAGAATATTCAGGGAGTTTCTTTAAAAACAAGCTTTTTCGTCAATTCGGGGAACATATGAAAAAACTGGCCGCTATAATTTTATTCCTGCTTTTTACATTGGGAACCGCTTTTGCCGACCAGCCTGTTGTAGGTTTCGTAACCGGAGCCTCAGGACTCGGAGACCTCTCTTTCAATGACATGTCATACGGAGGCATTCGTAAGGCACAGCAGGAATTTAATTTTAAACTGATAATCCTTGAGCCAAAGCCTGATGGCGAGTCGACCATTGAGGATTTCACCAACCTGATTAAGCAATCGGATATTCTGATTTTAGTCGGTGCACAGCATGAAAAACTGGTAAGACTGGCTGCTCCCAAATTCCCGGATAAAAAATTCATTATCAGCGAAGTGCCTATCGAGGGGATAGACAATGTCTCCTCGGTTTTTTTTGAGCAGGGTGAAGGATCATTTCTAGCAGGAGCTATCGCGGCGCTGACCAGCAAAACCGGAATCATCGGTTATATCGGCGCGACCCCGGTACCGCCGGTAATGACATTCGAACGGGGCTATGTCGCCGGGGCAGAATACGCTGTGCCGACTATTAAAGTAAAAAAAGCATACCTCAGTCCGCTGGGTGATTTTTCAGGTTTTAACGCTCCGGCTAAAGGCTACAACATAGCCATGAGCCTATTCAGCAATGGTGCGGATGTCATTTTTACTGTGGCCGGCTTAAGCGGAAACGGAGTAATTGAGGCTGCCCGGCGCAGTGGTAAATTCGCAATCGGAGTGGACTCGGATCAGGATTCTCTGGCTAAAGGCTTTGTTCTTACAAGTATGATAAAAAAGCTTGATGTTGCAGCCTACAACGAATTAAAAGCTATTATGCAGAATAAATTTAAACCCGGACCGACAAGCTACGGACTTAAAGAAAACGGAGTTGGACTTAGCGAAATGAAATATTCCCGTGACAAAATTCCTGACGGTGTTCTGGAAAAAGTGGACGAAATCAGAAATAAGATTATCCGCGGTGAAATCAAAATAAAATTCAAAGAAGAATAAGATACCGGAATTTAGATACAGTTGGTAATTCACCAAGGTTAATGGTTAACAAAGAACATGAGAAACAGCTTAAGGTTTAAAATTTCTATTGGCACCGGGCTGATTCTGTTGCTGTTTTTTTTTCTGCTGGGATACTACATCGTTGATTCGCAGAAAAGAATGCTGGAAAACAGTCTTTATGAGCATGGCAACAGGGTCGCATCACTGGCTGCACGCTCATGTGCGGAATATCTGCCCAGATTCAGTTTCTTTCTGATTGAAGACCTTGCCCTTTCCATAGAGCAGTCACAACAGGTCGCTTTCTGCGAGATATACAACAGGGAAGGCAACCCTATCCTGCAATCCGGCAATATAATATCCAAGGCCCATGCTTCTAAGAATAAACCGTCATATGGTGACGATGTTCTAATTGTCTCATGTCCAATCATAAACGGAAACGAAAATATAGGCAGGGTCGAAATCGGTCTGCGACTCGACAAAGTGCGCAGGGAAATCAACGAAAACACCTACAACCTGATTATGCTTTTCAGCGCATGCATGCTCTGTACAATCATCGTACTTGATGCTTTTTTTCAACGCATTCTCATTTCTCCACTGGGTTTACTGGCCAACAACACAAGAAAAATAGCCCGCCGAAAATTTGTCACTGTGGATGTAGGAACGCGTATGGATGAAATCGGTATTCTTGCCCTTAATTTCAATCACATGAGCCGAAATCTGGAAAGCCTGTACAAAAACCTTGAGGTTAATGTTCAGGAACGCACCCATGAACTGGAAACGGCCAACCATAAACTGGTTAAGGCTATTGCTAAATCTGAAGCAATGGCAGTTGAAGCAGCAAAAGGAACTGTAGCTAAATCTCAATTTCTGGCAGCGATGAGTCACGAAATACGCACCCCTATGAATGCGATTCTCGGCATGGCCGAAATCCTGGGTGAGTCATCCCTGGATGACGAGCAACGGCGGTTTGTGGAAATACTGCAGGAGTCAGGAGAGTCGCTGCTGCACCTCATCAATGAAATACTCGACCTAAGCAAAATTGAAGCAGGTGAAATTCCTTTTGAACACAAAACCATTAATCTTGACAGGTTAGTAGGGAAAGCCTTCAAAGTTACTGCCCATGCCGGACATGGCAAGGGGTTGGAATTAGCCTACAACATTAACAGGGATGTTCCAGAACACCTTATGGGCGACCCCACAAGGCTGCAGCAGATTTTCGTCAACCTGATCGGGAACGCCATCAAATTTACCGAACGCGGCTTCGTGGTTGTTGATGCATCCCTCAATCCGGTTCTAAGTCAGGACGGAACCGGAAACATCCTTAACGTCCACTTTGAAGTTAAAGACAGCGGCATAGGTATTGACGACGATAAGCTGGATTCAATATTCGACCGCTTCACTCAGGCTGACTCTTCCACGACCCGCAAATACGGTGGCACAGGCCTTGGGCTTTCAATCTGCAAATCGCTATGTGAAGCTATGGGCGGGAAAATATGGCTTGAAAGCCGTAAAGGATTCGGAACCACAGTGCATCTGGATCTCCCCTTTGAGCGAGACCCGCGCAGTTCAATTGAAAGCTCCCCCCTGCGTGGTAAATCCGTGCTGATTATCAGTGATCTGGATTACTCGCGGCAGGCTCTTTCCATTCGCATGAGCACACGGACCAAACGCATCTCTAAAGCGCAAAACATGGAAGAAGCACGCACTTTTATTGAAAGCAGCACGAAATCAAATACACCTTATGATCTGATACTTGTTCGCGGGGATATACACGGCTGGCGGCGTCAAAAGACTCTCAATGAACTGCGCTCCATGAAAGTCGCCGAAGAAAAAATCATTATGATTAACACAATGGGGCAAGATCATATTGAAAGCTTCAGCGGTAGCGTTCTGCTGGCACCTGTGGATATGCTTTCACTTGAGCGTGTAGCCCAAAAAATACTGAACAGCTCTCCGGAACAGCTTCAGCCGCAGATTCAGCATAGCGGAAGAATCCGTCCCCTTAAAATCCTTCTGGTCGAGGATAATAAAGCTAACTGCATGCTGATACAAATGTTTTTCAAGGATCTGCCACATACCCTTAAAGTTGCCCACAATGGGGCAGAGGGTCTGGAGCGAACTCAAACGGATAAATTTGACATGATCTTTATGGATATTGAAATGCCAATAATGGATGGCTATGAATGCACCCGCAGGATTCGTTCGTGGGAGAAGCAGACTGAGACCAAGCCTAGTATCATTGTGGCGCTGACCGCTCATGCTATTACTGAGGCGCGTGAAAAAATCCTTGAAGCCGGCTGTGATTCATTTCTGACAAAACCAATTTCAAAAGATAAAATAATAAAAACCATTAACGAGCTGTGTAATCCCTATTTCACCTAAGCACGCCAACACCTGCCATCATTCTATATAAACTCTTCTTTTACCCTTTTCTATTTCAGCACCACAACAGCTCTTACAGGCTTTTTTACCGCAGAAACTGGACATGTCGATTTCAAACCCTTCCCCCGCAAGGGGTTTCTTTCAGACAGCAGTCGGCAGTCGGCAGTCGGCAGTCGGCAGTCGGCAGTCGGCAGTCGGCAGTCGGCAGTCGGCAGTCGGCAGTCGGCAAAATTATACTGATAAAGACCAATACGTTTCAATACAAAACCCCTGTAACCTAGCGCAAACTAAGCTTCAGGGGCCTTAAAACAGAAAGGCCGCGTCCTCGGACGCGGCTTTGAAACTGCTGACAATTCAGGTTCAAGGGAGTCGGATTAGCGACCTTTCTGGTTCGGAATATAGATTCCTGTGAGGTCCGTACTAGCTGATGCTAGTTGATAACGGATATTTTCTGGGCTTCGATTCCGGCGAAGACGAGGTCCTGCTCGACCCTGCCTTCAATCTCGAGTTCAGCCGTTGTGTCAACGGGGAGGGATCCCGCTTTCGGGCTGAGGTCGATAATGATTTCGCCAGTCTTGTCCTGAAAAACGTATTTATTGTCGTTGATCTTTCTTACGATGTGGCCTTTTACTTTAGCTTTGGTATCCGCACCGGATACACGAGCTTCTGCAACGGTGGTTACGTCCTTGGATTTGAATTCAAGGGTTTCGGAAGTTGCTGCGGCAGCAACAATCACCAGAAGTAAAAGAAAAAGTACGCTCATTTTTTTCATCTCTTATTACCCGTCCCACCATGTGATGGAAGTTAAAGATTTGAAACCATATTTATGAAAATTATTTTAACCTTTATGAAAACGTCCGGCTCTTTTTGTCCGGCCATTTTTTCTAAGAGGACCTGTTCTTGATCCGTTGATCAAGTAATAGACCTCTGCGTTTGATTATGCAATCAAAAAAATAAGCATCTTGTGAATTTTTGTACAAAATACACGTTAACTACTCATATTATTTATAGATATTTTTTTCACAACCATTTTTTTGACATATACATAACATTTCTAATTTCGTGCTACCAATATTTAGCCTTCAAATGGCACTGAATTTAGATTCAATATGGGCTTTTTCATACTTTAATAGTATAAAAAACGCCCAATTCCTACCCAGCACGTTACAACATACTAATTTCACGTATATTTTTGAGCAAACACATAGAACAAATATCATTCTTAGAAATCAGTACAATCTTACATACGAAGCATTCGTTTTGTTCACATTCGAAAAAGATAGTTTTTTACAAAGTATAAGCTATTACTTATATCAAAAAAAATGATAGTTGATTTTTTACCCCAAACAACCGATTAAGTAGCCATGAGCAACCCAGAACTTCTTGATATTGTCTATGCTGACCGAAAAATAGTTGTGGTGAACAAACCCAGCGGTCTTCTTTCTGTGCCCGGACGCGGACCTGAAAATCAGGACTGCGTGGTAACAAGAGTGCAGAAGATGTTCCCGGAATGCCGCAAATTTCCTACTGTACACAGACTGGACATGGATACATCCGGTTTGCTGGTACTCGGTCTTACCTCCCGGGCTGTACGCGAACTTGTGGAACAATTTCAAAAAAGGCAGGTGAAGAAACGCTATATTGCCCTGCTGGACGGCATAGTGAAAGCGGATAGCGGAGTCATTGAGATGGCCTTTCGCCTCGATCCCTATAACCGTCCTTATCAGGTCTACGATCCCATTCACGGCAAACTGGGCGTAACCCACTGGCGCAAGCTGGGCATAGAAGAGGGCAAAACCCGTGTCGAATTCACCCCGCACACAGGACGTACACATCAATTAAGAGTACATTCCGCACATCCTCAAGGGCTAGGTTGTCCCATCGTCGGAGACCGCCTCTACGGATCAGGAACCGCCCCCGGCCAACTCAAACTGCACGCCGGATACTTGAGCTTTCAACATCCCAAGACCAAAGAGGTCATGGAATTCGAAATCGAACCTTTATTTTAAAAGAATAAAAGCCCTGCTGAATCACTTCAACAGGGCTTTCATCTTAGAATCCATACAGGCACACCGGACCGTCCGGTTCACCTATTTCTTTAAGAATTTATATTATCCTATAGGGCTGTTTTCCACGAGATTCCAGATACCGCACGGACAGACACTGGCACAGAAGCCACAGCCAATACATTTTTCTGAGTTACAGACCATTTCAAAGTCTTTACCCTCACCACCCTTGCGGGAAATGGCAGCCTGCGGGCAGACTGTTTCGCAAAGACCGCAATCACGGCAGGACCCGCAGGAAGAACACTCCTGCGCACATTCCTGTACGTCCCTAAAATTCGTGATCCGCGGATCAAAATACTCAAGGGTCATGCGTTGATAGTCTATAACATCTTTGGGCTCAGCTTGCGGACGCTTACCTGTGAAAACTTCGTCGAGAGTCTCGGCCGTAGCGCGGCCATGACCGATGGCGTGGGTAAGCAGACCGGGACGAACAGCATCACCAATGGCATAAACACCTGGCTCTGTTGTCTGGTAGTCTTCATTAACCACGATGTGCCCACGATCAAGGGCAATTGTATCGGGCAGAAACTCGATATCAGGAGTATCACCGATAGACATGATCACTGTGTCAGCCGGGAGAACTTCACCGGACTTAAGCACTACGCCTTCTTCGGTAATTTCCTGAGTAAAACAAGGGTAACGGAATTTTGCACCCACATGCTCAGCCTCTTCACGCTCTTTACCGAAAGCAGCCGGTTTTTGAATATCGATGAGTAAAATGTCCTTCGCACCAAGGCGGGAACATTCAGTAGCAACGTCACAACCAACGTTACCGGCACCGATGATAACAACTTTCTCACCGACTTCAGCCTTGCCTTTCATGGCATTCTTGAGGAAATCAAGAGCCGGGGTGATGCGCTCGTGGCCGGGAATGGGAATTATGCGCGGCTTCTGGGCACCGATAGCGAGAACCACAGCATCGTTATTCTGCCTGAGTTCAGCAAAATCATCGGCTGTCAGTTTCTTCTGCATGTGCACATGAGGGATAACCTTGGCGACACGCTCAAGTTCAGCATCAAGGACTTCCTTGGGGATACGGCTTGAAGGAATTGCAGATGCAATTTTACCGCCCAGCTTTTCCGCCATGTCGTAGACAACAGCTTCATGTCCCTTGCGGCGAATCTGCCATGCAACCGAAATACCTGCGGGTCCTCCACCAATAACCGCTACCTTCTTACCGGACAGCGGTGGAAGTTCGGGAACCGGGCTGTTCACGCCTTCACGGCCGAGTTTTACAATATCAATTGACTGTAGATCTCTGACGCCACGGGTACAGCCATCCATACAAAGATTGGGACAGAGATATCCGCAAACAGTCGCGGGGAACGGTGTATAGGCAAGTGCCAGATCCACGGCTTCATCAACGAGACCGTCACGAACAAGCTGCCAGCGTTTCTGGATCGGCATTCCGGTGGGGCATGAGGACTGGCATGGCGCCTGATATTTGCGGTTTTCCCAGACAGGAACAAATCTGCGCATCTCACCGTGGGTGATCAGCGGAATTGGCGAACGGTCGAGGTCGGTAAGATCACCGATAAGACCGCCCTGTCCCAGTTCACTGTCCCATACTTCGGAACGGAACTCCGACATGGAACGGCGTTTACGTCCAGTCTTTTCAAAAGGAGACTTTGCACGGATGAGCTGCCATTCCTTGCGTTCGGTCAATAATTCATAAAGATCTTCGCGTCCGATCTTGGCAAGATTCTCTTTAAGGTTGCTGGTCAGCCATTCCCAATCCGCATCGGTGATCGGTTCGAGGATAGCGTCAGCAGTGGAAAACTCTCCGTGGGGGCCGCGAACAAAAATACGTCCGCCGACCATACCGACGCAAGGACGGAAAGCCAGTACGTTTTCAGGATTCTGAGCTTCGTAACCGCAGACGACAGCAGTACCGCCGGCCATAAATTCTGCAAAATAGTCACCAACGCCGCCGAGAATCCAAAGTTCGGGCGGATCGAAACGGGGGTTGGTCTTGGTCATGGTCATACCACGGGCACCGATGTCACCATTAACGATAACCTTACCCTGTGCCATGGCGTTACATGCGCCGTTTGAAGCATTGCCGTGAACGATGATTTCTGCTCCGGCGTTGAGCCATGCCACGTCATCAGAAACAGAACCGTGAACGTTGATACGTGTACCGGGGAATCCCTTTGAGCCGAGACGCTGACCGGAAGTACCGATGACATCTATTTCAATGGGTTCTTCCTTGGAAATCCAGAGTCGTCCACCGATGCCGTGCTGGCCCATGGCGTCTATTTCAAGCTTGCGGGCTCCGTCAGCCACCGCTTTCTGAATCCGCTCTTCAAGGATGCGTGATTCAATACGGGCGCCTTCTTCAAGACCGCTGATGCATATTTTTTCTGTTGCCATTTTAAATCTCCGTAAATCGTGAGCTGTTGTTAAACCACGTATTTGATGCCGAGTCTTTCAGCAGCATCACGGTCACTGATACCAAGCGCATCCGACATACCGATAGGCAGTGATGTGGAGCGGCCCAGAGGGGCGATAATCTTTTTGATTTCAGTGTCAAAGCTCAGATAGAAGTCAACAACCCTTTCGGCAACCTTTTCAGGATCAAGGCGACGGTAAAGTCTGGGGTCCTGAGAGGTAATACCCTTGGGACAGACACCGATGTTGCACACATTGCAGCGGTCCTTTTCGGACCCGAGGCATCCTGCTCCGGCCTGCATTACATATTTACCGACCTGAACGGCACTTGCGCCGAGCATAATCAGTGCTGCTGCGTTGGCTGCGAGGTTACCGGATTTACCGATACCACCACCAGCGATAAGGGGCAGTTCGTTCTGCTTACCGGTAACAACCAGAGCGTTGTAACAATCGCGCAGGTTACTGGCGATGGGGTGTCCCATATGGTTCATGGAAACGTTATATGCTGCCCCGGTACCACCGTCTTCACCATCAATGGCCAGACCTGCGGCGTAGGGGTTACGGGTCAGGTTATTGAGAACCGCAAGTGATGTAGAGGATGCCGAAATCTTTGGATAAACAGGAACCCTGAATCCCCAGGCCATACTCATGGACTGGATCATCTTCGCGACAGACTCCTCAATAGAATACTGGGTCTGGTGGGTCGGGGGGCTCGGCAGGCTGACGCGCTCGGGAACACCGCGAATTGCAGCGATGAGTTTGTTAACCTTGTACCACATGAGCAGACCGCCATCACCGGGCTTTGCGCCCTGACCGTATTTGATCTCAATAGCGCAGGGATCGACCTTCATTTCCGGTATAGCGTGAATGATCTCATCCCAGCCGAAGTAACCGGATGCGATCTGGAGAATTACATATTTAAGGAAGCGGGAACGAAGCAGTCTGGGAGGACAGCCACCCTCACCGGTAGAAATACGAACAGGCATGTTCAACTCTTCGTTCAGGTAGGCAACACCCATCTGCAAACCTTCCCACATATTGGGAGATAAAGCCCCGAAGGACATTCCGCCGATAACAAGCGGGTAGATTTCACGTACCGGAGGCTTCCAGCCATTTTCCTGATATGTCTTCAAGCTGTCTTCCGGGGACTGCACACGGCCAAGCAGTGTGTTCAGTCTGAACTCATGACGTCCGGCATCAAGCGCAGGGTCAGTGAGCATGGAAATACGAATGAATTTGATCTGGTCCAGCAGGGATTCACCGGAATTGCGGCGTCCACCACGTGTGCGGGGGTTTCCACCTCGGTCATTATGGAATTTCTGGGTGGTGGAACCTTCTTCACGCCTGGGGCAGATTGCATTGTTTGGACAGACCATGTTGCACATGGAGCAGCCTATGCAGGCGTAAGCCGGGTCGGTTTTCTGGCGGATGCCGTAAAAAACAGTATATTCGTTCTCGGCTTTTTTCAGCAGGCTTGCGGGAGTCTTGATCTCGCGCTTGCGGAATACACCGAGTTCAATGGCGTTGACCGGACAGACAGATGTGCAGCGACCGCACTGGGTACAGAGATTCTTGTCCCACTCGATCTGCCAGTTCAGGTCTTTTACGCCTAAAGTTGACGGGGTAATTGGTCTTTCTGTGAGCATGTCTCTATCTCCTTGCAGTCGGGTCCGACGATTACTGTATCGAGGTGCATGGGCTGGAAGTCTTTGGACTTATCGCGGTCGGGAATGACAGCGTCGATTCCGCATACTTCGGAAGAAAATGCATAGATGCCGTCTTTACCGCCCACAATACCGGGACGAAGTTTCTTGCGGTCCTGAACCATAAACATCGAACCGTCATCAAGAGTTCCGATAACACAGTTTGGTCCGTCGATGATCATCTTCCGGCAGGAACGTTTAATAGTCGCGAGAAATTCGCGGTCGGGGTGATCTGCCATCTCGTGGTCCATCAGCGGGGTAATTACGTGCTTGTAGGCACGAATATCCAGACCCAGACGCTTAGTTGTGTAATGGGCGATGTGGGTGAAAACCTCTGAGTCGGACTGGTAACCGGAATACCCGGTAACCTCTCTGGACTGCAAATATTCTTTAACAGGGATAAATGCGGTATTCTCGCCGTTTGTCATTGAGGCTACGCCTTCTATAAAGAAGGGGTGGCAGGCGTAGAGGTTGATCGCATAGTTGGTATTCTGTCTGCCCTGCGCCAGAATGCGGCGGGCGTAAAGGTTGCGGTTGGCGCCGAGCTGGAGCCATTCCCCTATTTCAAGGGGATCACCGACTTCTTTAACAATGATGGTATCCGGCCAGAAGGAGAAGACCATAATGTCTCCGTCTTCTTCACCCATCTTGCGCAGTTCAAGGCGCATTTCAACCAGCTTCTGACCCTGCTGTGCGGGGGTAAGTTCATCCCAGCCTCTGGGAACTTTGTACGCAATAGCCGCATATGTGCCGCGAACGGGAGTGCCTTCAGGAGGCGCTGTCTCCGGAGTGTAAAGGATGCTGTACTGGGATTTGAAACCATGATCCATGGTATACTGTTCCAGCTTGCGCAGACCTGTTTCGGTAAAAATTCCGGAAAGGATGGGGCATCCCTGCAACTCTTCTTCAAAACGCCCGCCCAGGCCTCTGAGACAGAGACCAACGCCGGAGCCGTCATGACCTTCTTTCATTGTATTAAGGGCATTGATGGCCAGCATGGGTGAAATTGGATCGCGACTTGTAAGCGCAAATAAACGGCACATATTGTCAGCTCACTCCATGATTATAAGGTTCAACAAGCACAGCTACCTAAAAGACTAATATTCTGTTAATTCCGGATTTCATTAAATTTTATCCGGGCAGCTGACCTGTTTCGAGAAAAAAATATCAGCCAATGCGACTCTAACCTAATTATATTTCGAAAAAAGCAATGAGTGCCAGATATGTTTTAACATTTTGAGTTTTCAACATCTCAAAATTGGCACATCTTTATTTTCAGGGATCTGAAATTGAATCGAAATCAGGATAAAAAAAGTTTATTTTTGCAGATTAGAGCGATTCAGGAATTCGACAATGTCAGAAAAAAACAATTTTGGCAAACAAAAATACGAAAATGAAGTTTTTAAATAACATTTACAGTTCCGGACTCATCAAAAAATGTCAGAACAGGCTGCGGAGTGCAGCTTTACACTACAAAACAGCTTATCCGATTTTACCATATAATAGGCTGTAATGATAGACAATAACACCAGAACAGGACCACTGTTACCGAGTATTATACCAAAGTGGTAATTCGACCTAAATGCACAACTGACATTTAGCAAAAAAATTCATTTTCGACCTAAAAACACCACGGAGAGGTTTGTTATTTGCATAATTATTAGGTCACAAATCATGTTTAGAGATATTTGCAATGAATCTTAACCCAGAAAACATTTTTTAACGACAGAGCAAAGACAACAAAATTTACATTTTTGACAAAAATACACCAACTCTCATGTCGCAAGATACAAAACTGTAGCTGACAAAAACTGCTGAAAAAATTCCTGGCTAAGGTATGGACAAATGATTCCAGCCGTACAGCTTGCCAATTTTCATACAAAAAAGTTATGATCAAAACGCAATTACCATATCAGGGAGAACCCAAATGAAGCACGAAGACATAAAAAGAATATTTGAAGGATACTTTGAAAAATACAAAAAAACAGAAGGAGACCGCACGGCTTGGTCAGCGGTCTGGTTGGAGGCAACCAAGGAAGGCGTATTGGAATTGAACATGACAAAATGCCCTAAGGGGACCACGTTCAAAATTTTCGTAAATAAGAAGAAAGAAGCTCAAATTTCAGGATGGAATGCGTTTTTCGAAACGATGCCCGAAATAGCGGGCAAATATCCGGGACTTTATGATGAGCAACGTATTTTCAGCGAAATGGAATTCGTAATCTAGAAAATCAAAATATCAGGAAGCCGACAGATAGCCTTCAAGCATATTCAACATCTGAAAGAACAGACGGTCCTCACCTACACAGGAATCGAAAATTACAGCATGGTGCGAAATCTTTGAAATTACCAGATGGATAAGCTCGGATGCGGCTTCAAGATCATCGACCTTGATTTGATCTTTCCTTGATTGCAGCAATTCAAGCAATGCTGCACGGATTCTGCTGTCCCTTTCCCTGCCTATGGCTGCGATTTCATCGTCGGTAGCTTCTAGAGCCATGACTTCCCGAAAAAACATACGGTTGTTGCGGTGGAACTCTACAGAAGCCCCTCCAAGAAGACGCAAAACATCCCTAAAATCTTTCCCCTCTTCAAAAAGATTCCGGGCCGTATCATAAATTTCAACCCCATCCTGTCCCTGAAGCATGTTCATGACTTCGATAAAAATAATCTTTTTATTTTTAAAGTAGCGGTAAACCGATCCTGTAGCTACCCCTGCCGCGGCGGCGATATTCTTGGTATTTGCGCCCGCGTACCCCTTATTGGAAAACACAATCTGAGCTGCTTCCAAAATATCATTTCTGGTCACGTCGGCACGTTCCTGCACCGGATCAAAATTGCCATGTTTACGAATCATATATAATCCTCAGTGATTCTGCTGCATCTCTCGCTTTAGGCAAAAAAACCATGTTGCAAGTATGCCATGAACATTAATTGAAAGATGGCAATTCCAGCCTCCATCCCCACTGGCTGGAAGGACCGACTTCATTCTTTGCCCCTTTGGGGCCAGCCTCAGAACTCTTTCTTTATAAAAAGTGAACTGCAATTCAACTTAATACAGGAAATAAGTCGAGCCGTTATTTAGTTTACGTGCAGCCAAAAACAAAACCGGAATCAGAAAGCAAATCCCGGCAACAAAAGATATATCACCAGAGTATGCAGCTAAATTAAGAACCTTGCCAGCTGCTGCATGTCCACTCCAAGAGAACGTGGATCAGGCTGCCGCATGACCTTGATATTTTTTCCGCACTTTTCATAATTAGCAAGGTCGATATTTTCTGAAATTATCGGTTGCATCTTATCATTAAAGAGGACCTTGACCTTCGGGTGTCTGGGCATATCGTCGTTAGTCTCCAGCACAATCGCGAAACGCAGGTCTTCCAACTGGACCATAGTGCCGGGCGGGTAAACACCAATGCACCTGACAAAATGATTCAAATAAACCGGATCGAAGTCAGAGCCTTTCCATTTATACATCAGACTCATAGTCTTAGCCGGTGTGACTGCTTTTTTATAAACGCGCACGCTGGTTAACGCGTCGTATACATCACTTATGGCGATGATACGGCCAAAAGGATGGATGCCATTATCCTTAAAGCCATGGGGATAGCCACTGCCGTCAAAACGTTCATGATGCTCAACAACACCACGCAGCACAGACTTATCAAGCCCGCTGATATCGCGAAGAACCTCAAGGCCCTTAAGGGAATGACCTTTCATGATCTCGTACTCATTTTCAGTAAGCTTACCGGGCTTATTAAGCACTTCACAGGGCACCCGCCCCTTGCCAACATCATGAAACATGGCAGCAATTCCAAGAAGCTCAAGCTCTTCTCGCTCCAGTCCAAGAGCCTTCCCTAACAGCAGCGAGTACAGATTTACATTAATACTGTGAGTATAGGTATATTCGTCATATCTTTTTAAAAAGGCGAGAGTCAGTGCGGCCGGCTCATTACTACTCAGACTGTCAATAACTTTACCAACGATAGGCAAAGCCTCTTCGGCCTCAACCCCCTCACCCCTGCGCACATCTTCAATGAATTTGCGCGCATATCCCAGCGCCTCTTCGTGCACTCTCCTTGCCTCAGGCAAAGCCTTAGCAATATTCCGTGCTGCATCATCTGCATTTTGCGCTTTACTTCTCCCCGCGGAAGCCGTCGGAGCCAGAATTTTTCCTGTCAGAATCTCAATATGGTCCGTATTATCAGGAATATATTTGGCTATATCCTCAGCAGATTCCATCAACCTGCCAATATGAACCTGCGGATCACGAAATGTTCCGCACCCGTAAGTGCATACAAACATGCCCGGCTTCACGTCTTTCTTTTTTACAATTCTAACTTCTTCCGACACCTCAAAATCCCTCAAAAGATAAAAGCGATTTACGCGAAACAATGATCAGGCTCAGACAACAAAACCTGAAAACAACATTTTAAAATTATTTTAAACAATCAAACCAGTAAGGAGTAAGACCAATTATAATCAATAGCAACACAATATTGCAACTACATGATTTTATGCCCATTCTTTTTTAAGTATATATCTAGCTGAAAATACGAAACATAAATTAAATTTGCACTGCATGACCGAAAAGCGACTTGACCTGATCCCTAGGATGTTCTACCCAGAACTTTCAACACATGATCGGTTGCCATGCAACCTGAACCCGAAGCAGCTTCACATCCGGATCGTATTTTCGGCAGTGGCTGCATTTTTATTGACAACGACGGAATTAATTGAGGTTTGTGAAATGAGCAGTATCCCTATTTCAAAAGAAGGATTTGCAAAAATCAAAGAAGAGTTGGCAGCCCTTAAAAAGGAACGCCCTGAAGTTATCAAGGCTATCGCGGAAGCCCGCGAAGAAGGTGACCTGAAAGAAAACGGCGGCTATCACGCAGCCAGAGAAAGACAGGGAATGCTTGAAGCCAAGATAAATTACATCGAATCCCGTATCCCGCAATTCAATGTTGTGGATATGAATACCCTTGGTGGAGAAAAAATCACTTTCGGTGCCACTGTCGAACTGGAAAACATTGAGACCGGTGATGAGAAAAGATATATCATCATGGGTCCCGATGAGAGTGATTTCAAAAAAGGAATCATCTCAATCGAATCCCCAGTAGGAAAAGCCCTGCTCGGCAAAACGGAAGGCGACGAGGTAGTTGTCAACGCGCCCAAGGGCAAGATAGAATACGGCATTGTTTCTGTAACTTTTAACGGACCTATTTCCCAGTAAAACAGGTTTTCCGTCAGCCGGTAAAACAGGGCCACAGGTTCTGGTTATAATGTAATTTAATGGGGGTGTGCCGAGGTACATCCCCATTTTTATAATCTTTAGTGAGTGATCACGATGCATGGCAGGGAAATCTTCCCCGATAACACATCCTGCTCCGGCTTCTGTGCCAAGTGCGGAACGGTGCATACTCTCGGCCCTGGTAAAGCCGTACAACACTGCCACGAATTGATGGAAAAACTCGACGATACCTGCCGAGCTGATTTCGATATAGCGGAAAACGAAGCCAATCCTGATTTATCAACCGCCTACCTCTTCGGGAAAGCACGGGGCCAGATGTTCGGTGTCATGACATATCTGGACGCTGACGGTCAGGAAAAAACAGCCAAAGCTTTTTCAGGACAATTCAATGGCTACTGGGAAATACCCGGTTGGGTCCCGCCGGTGATCAATCCGCAAGAATTCTATACCCTAACTGCTGATACGGAACGAAAAATAAAATCAATAGGCAGAGAACTTGAAGAGCACACACCAAAGTCGGCTTCACACATGAATCTGTGCGCCGAGCGTAAAAAACTTTCCCAAGGGTTGATGCGCGAGATCCATTCGATCTATAAGGTCCATAATTTTCGCGGCGAAATCAGAGCCATGCCCGAAATTATCTACGGTTCAAAAGGCATTCCTACCGGTACCGGCGACTGCTGTGCACCAAAATTACTTAATTTTGCAGCCTGTCATAAATATACACCATTGGGAATTGCTGAATTTTTCTACGGTCTTGAGAACCGATCTGCCACCCGAAGCCATAAAACTTTTTACCCCTCCTGTACCGATAAATGCGGCCTAATCCTCGGCTATATGCTTTGCGGTCTATAAATTTTCTCAACAACCAATAAAATTAGCCTATCAGTAAATGCAGGATCAAAGTATACTGCCGGGAAGGAGGGATGGTTTATGAAGATAATTAGGCTTAAACAATTCTCACTACTCGTCATAGGCGCCTGCATAATCCTGATTTCCACAAGTTGCGCACCAAAACAAGACCACTATCCGGTGTACACGAATCCGAATGAAACAAAATGGATAGCGGAAGATATCGACGGGACGCCTGTTCAAGGATTCGCGCATATCTGGATGCGTTTAGATAATGACGGTAAAATATACGGCTCCGGCGGTTGCAACAGCTTTCGGGGTAGCTACTCATATAGCGATGGATTTTTCAGAACAGGCCCTTTGGCTATGACCCGCAAAAGATGTGCTCAGGGAATAAGTCTTCAGGAATCAAAATTTATGAAGTCACTCAGCAAGGTAAACTCCATGCAGAAAAAAGACGGAACGCTTTATATGGAAGGGCAGGACAGTTCCCTCCTCTTTTATAAAGGGCACTAAACGGAGAATCAAAAAACGGTATGACCGAAATATTATACTCATCCCCAACGCAGACAGAAAAAGATGCTTGTTGCAGCCCGGCTATCATTGCCCAGCACGACAGAATCAAAAAAGAAGTCACTGCTGAAGTAATCAACTCTGTTCCAAATCCGACTATCATACTCAATAAAGATAGGCGGATAGTCTTTTACAATGAATCTCTGGAAAAGGCCGTTGGCCTGGAAAATCAGGCGAACAGGATTCTGGGACGTCGCCCCGGTGATCTGCTCCAGTGTTGCAACACCAAAAACAACTGGTGCGGGGAAGCAGGCCCCTGCGCTCAGTGCGGAGCCTTTATCGCTATAAAATCTGCAATGGACGGAGAAAAGACCCAAGAGGAATGCCTGCTGCTGACCAATATTGACGGCCAAATCAAAGGCTATACTTTCATGGTCACAGCATCGCCGATATTAATCAAGGACGAGGAATTTTTCATAATCCACCTTAGCGACATTTCCGACATCAAACATAAGGAAATGATGGAGAGAGTCTTCCTGCATGACCTGCTGAATTCGGTTAACGGGATTGCCAATGCAGGAACCCTGATCATGGAAGACGCAACTTCTAAAGAACATCGGGAACTGGCTGCAATGATTGTGGATCGCGCATACTATATGGCCAGCGAAATTAATGCCCACAGGCTGTTTCTTTCTGCCGAGACAAAGCAACTGGAAGTTAACAATGAGCCGATTGCACTGGAGCAGCTTGTTGATTCGGTTTGCAGCTTCTATAAAGACAGCTTGCTTGCTAAAGAAAAGAATATTTCCATTAATTGCAAGATTGAAGAATTCTCCCTGACTACTGATAAACGTCTTTTGCACCGGATCATTGAGAATCTGGTCAAAAATGCCTATGAAGCATCTCCGGAAAATGGCGTGGTAACGGTACAGGCCAGAGAAGAAAACGGAAACGCCCTCATCTCGGTCTCAAATATGGGAGCTGTTTCAATTCCTGTGGCCCACCAGATATTCAAAAAATCATTTTCAACCAAGGGCCCCGGCCGAGGTCTTGGTACTTATAGTGTAAAAATGTTCACCGAGAATTATCTGCGGGGAAGGGCATGGTTTGATTCCTCACAAGAGGAAGGAACCAACTTTCACATTGAGTTACCTCTCTCACCAACAGCAGAAAGCCTTGTAAAAGACCCTTGTCCCCGAGGCCTTAGGGCATGACTATTTTCGAGAAAAACATATGAACAGTAAACAACTTGGCACATATACCGTGGCCGGTGGCTTGGGCGTCCTGCTGTTGATCATCTTTTTTTATATTGTACTGGACCGTCCTATTGCAGAAGCAGCCCATACTTTGAAAGGAACAGTTGCGGTTACCATCGGCAAACTGATCAGCGACCTTGCTTCCAAGCATCTGATACAGACTATTTCTTTCTTTACGCTGATTCTAGGTATGACAGACTATCTGCTCCATGGCCTCCGCGACAGATCCAGGGCACTGCTGCTGATAGCGTTTTCAACAATCTCCGCCATGCTTATAGGCGACGAGTTGAAGTGGTTTTTCGGCCGCTGCCGTCCGCCCCTCCTTTTCGAATCCGGAGAATACGGTTTCACATGGTTTTCAGGCGAATATCTCAAAAATTCATTCCCGTCCGGACATACTCTGCGTATCTTTTCCCTGACAACTGCTATCGCGTTGCTCCTGCCCTGTAAAAAATACATCCCGCTTATTGTTGCACTACTAGCAGGGTGCAGCAGGGTTATTGTCGGCAAGCATTATCCTTCTGATGTAATATTCGGGTGCTATATCGGTATAACATGTGCCCTTTGGAGCTATTACTTTCTATACCGCAACAACACCGAATGATCCCAGCTCAACAAACAAGCCCCCGCCGGAAACACTCCGGCGGGGGGCTTGAATTACGTATCTGAATCAACGGTTATTCTTCATCGCGAGAATCTGCTTGCTCAGGATTATTAACTTTATTCCTCAGCCTTACCAGATTCACATAAAACAGGGGAACAAAGATAACGCCTAAAATGGTTGCGGCGATCATTCCGGAGAAAACAGAAGTACCAAGAGCATGGCGGCTGGCCGACCCGGCTCCCTGCGCAATTACAAGTGGAACAACACCAAGGATAAATGCGAACGAAGTCATCAGGATCGGGCGAAAACGGATCTGGGCCGCCTGTATGGCAGCGTCAACAAGTGACACTCCACTCTCATACTTTTCCTTGGCAAACTCTACAATCAGGATAGCGTTTTTCGCGGCAAGGCCCACAAGCATAATCAGACCGATCTGAGCATAGACGTTGTTATCCAGCCCTCGCAGGAACTGACCGGAGATGGCACCGAACACACCAAGAGGAACCGCGAAAACAATTGCCAGAGGAATAACCCAGCTCTCGTACTGAGCAGCCAGCACAAGAAAAACCATCATTACCGCAAGCGCGAAGATTACAATAACTTCACCGCCCGACTTCTTCTCCTGATAAGCAATGTTTGTCCAGTCAAAGCCATACCCACGTGGCAAAGTGTCACGCGCAATCTGCTCCATGATGGCCATGGCCTGTCCAGTGCTATAGCCCGGAGCATTGGCCGCGGTAATCTCGATAGTTCTGAACAGGTTATAGCGCTGGATATACTCCGGACCGAAAATTTTCTCCTGTGTAAGCAGCGTAGAAAGGGGAATCATCTTCCCGGTATCACCGCGGACATAGAATTTGGAAACGTCTTCGGGGCTGGTTCGGAACTTGGAATCAGCCTGTGCCATAACCCGGTATGTTCGTCCGTATTTATTGAAATCGTTAATGTAGTATCCGCCGAGAAAAGTCTGCATAGCGGTAAAAATTTCATTCAGCGGAATTCCAAGCTTGCTGACTTTGGCGCGGTCAACATCCACAAAAAGCTGCGGCACATTGGCGCTGAATGTCGAGAAGATCCCGGTCAGTTCAGGACGTTTGCGCAGCTCTGCCATATAATCCTTCGCCGCCTGAGCCAGATCATCAACTGTTCCGCCGGACCTGTCCTGCAATTCAAACTGGAGACCGCCAGTGGAACCGATACCGTTGATGGGCGGCGGGTTAAAGCAAATGATCACAGCCTCCTGGATTCCTGCTGCCTTCCGCTGCACATCAGCCAGGATGGCATTAACATGAAGCTTTGGATCTGTTCGCTCATCCCACGGATCAAGAGTGGCAAAAAGGGTTGAGGTATACGAAGAGTATGCCCCGGTAATCAGGTTGAAACCGCCCAATGCAAAGTATGTTTTCACACCCGGCTCATTCTTGAGAATGTCTTCAACCTGCTTCACCACGGCATCAGAACGCTCAAGTGAAGCACCTTCAGGCAACTGAACGTTGATCATAAAATATCCCTGATCTTCGTTAGGAACAAACCCTGTAGGAACAGTATTGAATAAGGTATAAGCCCCGAACAGCAAAACCCCGAAAATCCCGAGCGCAATGAAAGATTTGCGAATAATAGCCCTGACACCGGAGGTATAGCTTTTAGTAACTTTTCCGAAATACTTGTTAAACTTAGCGAAGAACCAGCCGAACGGCCCGCGCATCTCCCGTTGCGGACGTAACAGAAGGGCTGACATGGCCGGTGAAAAAGTTAATGCGTTAATCGAAGAAATCGCGACCGAAACCGCAAGAGTCAGCGCAAACTGTTTGTACAGCTGACCGGTAATCCCGCCCATAAAGGCAACAGGAACGAACACTGCGATGAGTACTACGGTAGTAGCCACAATAGGTCCGGAAACCTCTTTCATCGCCGCCTTGGTCGCCGTCTTGGAATCCATTCCACCTTCATCAATCTTCGATTGCACTGCTTCGACGACAACAATCGCGTCGTCAACAACAATACCAATGGCCAGAACCATGCCGAAAAGGGTCAGAGTGTTGATGGAAAATCCAAGAACTTGAAAGAATGCAAATGTTCCAACCAGTGATACCGGAACCGCAATCATAGGGACAATGGTTGCCCGCAGGTTCTGGAGGAATATGAAAACAACTATGAAGACCAGAGCCATAGCCTCATAAAGCGTCTCCAAAACTTCATCAATGGATGCGGTAACAAACAGTGTGGTATCGTAAGGGATATCGTATTTTATCCCGGTGGGAAAATCGAGGGCAAGATTCTCCATAGTTTCCCGGACATTCTTTACAATATCAAGGGCATTTGCTCCGGGAAGCTGGTAAACAAGAAGCATTGCGGAATCAAGCTCTCCCTGTCTGCCGAATGCGGAATAGGATTTGGACCCCATCTCCACACGGGCTACATCGCGGATATGCACATTGCTGCCATCCGGGTTGGACTTGACTATAATATTGCCGAATTCCTCAGGTTCACTGAGCCGTCCTTTCACACGCACAGTCAACTGAAACTGCTGACCGGAAGAAGCCGGAGGCTGGCCCACCTGACCTGCCGGGGCTTGCAGGTTCTGCTCCTGCACTGCGGAGATGATGTCATCGGCCGTAATTGCCAGACGGGCCATCTTATCCGGGTCCAGCCAGATACGCATGCCGTAATCCTGATCACCGAACAGGGAAACGCTACCGACACCGGGGATACGGGAAACCGCATCGAAAAGGTTGATTTTAGCGTAGTTATTCAGAAAAAGAGCATCATAAGTTCCTTCCGGGGAAATCAGGCTGATTACGCAGATCATACTTGAAGACTGCTTTTTAACACTGACACCGGACTTGGTAACATCCGCAGGTAATTGTGGGGTGGCAAGGCTGACCCTGTTTTGGACATCAACTGTCGCCAACTCAAGGTCACGGCCCAGATCAAAGGTTACGTTTAGCACCATGCGCCCGTCGTTTGAGCTGATTGAACTCATATAGAGCATGTCCTGGGCACCGTTGACCTGCTCTTCAATGGGGGCTGCTACAGTTTCTTCCACAACCTCGGCATTTGCGCCATTATACTGTGCTGAAATCTGTACTGTGGGCGGTGCAATTTCAGGATATTGGGCAATGGGCAGGGTAAAAATACTCAGCAAGCCCACGAGAGTAATAATGATAGAGATAACGGACGAGAAAATGGGTCTGTCGATGAAGAAATTGACCATGGTTGCTTCCTGCTAAAAATTATCTCCCCGCAATAGGCGGGGAGATTTTTTAAGTATTACTGTTTGGCTGCTTCGGTTTTGTCCTGAACGATTTTGGGCTCAACAGGAGTGCCCGGACGAATTTTGTTAACACCGTCCGAAATAATCAGAACACCGGGTTCAATCCCGCTCTTGATTACAGTATTGCGGTCATCCGAATAATCAACAGTGACCGGCTTTTCAACCACAGTGGCATTAACGACTGCCAACAGAGATTTACGCCCCTGAATATCAAGTAAAGCCCTTGTTGGAACTACCAGCACGTCATTATATTTCTTAAGTTCAACCACGACCTTGGCGTACTGACCGTCACGCAGGATTCTTTCCGGGTTAGGGAACTCTGCCCTTATACCCAGAGTACCGGTAGCGGGATCAACGGCCCGGTCAGCCATGCTGAATGTTCCGTTATGTCCATAGAATTTTCCGTCAGCAAGGATAATACGCAGCTTTCTGGGCTTGTCAGGCTTGCCCTCTTTTTTGAGTTTATCAATCTCGCGGATAGCGACAAGATATTCCTTTTCCGGAATGCTGAAATTAACATAAATCGGGTCAACAGCGGAGACAGTTGCCAGTACAGTCGATTCCGCGGCAACCAGAGTTCCGGGTTCCACCTGTGTACGGCCGATAATTCCATTCATTGGAGAAACAATATTGGTAAAGCTGAGGTCTAACTTGGCCTGATCCACCTGGGCCTGAGCATTGCTCAGGTTGGCTTCAAGCACCTGTTTGTCGGTAATTTTTGAGTCAAACTCCTCTCGGCTGACTGCTCCCTGATCAAACAAAGCTTTAAAACGTTTGTAATCCTTACTGGCTTTAACAAGACTGGCCTTTGTACTGGCAAGTTCGGCCTCAGCCTTTTTCAAAGTCTCCTGATAAGGCCGGGGGTCAATAACAAAAAGAAGCTGTCCTTCACTGACAGCCTCGCCTTCTGCAAATGACCTTTCCTTAATATGACCCTGCACACGGGCCTTGATATTTACGGTTTTCAAAGCCTGTATCTGAGCTACGTATTCACCCATAACAGGAAAAGACTGCTCGGAAATTTTCATTACTTTTACCGGCATAGCCTGCTGGGATTGCTTTTCTTTTTTATTATCATCCAAACAACCGCCCAGCACAAAGGAAATGGACAACAGAACCAACAGCATAGAAGCGGGAATCCTATTCCCGGCACCCTCATGAAAAAGGAATTTCACGAACTTCTCCCTGAAAAAATATTAACGTAGTAGACCAGCGATGAAACAATCACAAACACCTTATCCTCAGGATTAATTAGCGATGCGACATTAACCGATTACCATTTCAAAAAAAAGTATATTATTACACTTTTCGTTCAGAAAAATCAGTGATGCAATCTTTTTTTGATACGTTCAATGGCCTGCGGGATTTCATCGGCTGCGAGAAGTTTGAGATTATTGTATTCATCCTTGAATTCAGCACTGGGATAAGTGCGGTCAACAATGCTCGATGAATATAGATTCGGGATGTTATTTAAAACAACACATGCAATATCAAACAAACATTTGTCGCACTGGCAGAATTCAATTTCAGCCCTGTCGATCAATGCTGCCAATTCTTCATATACAGCATGCTCAGCGAGATTAACTATTTCACCAGTTTTAAAGAATTCATCTTTGGATAGCATATTCTCCCCCTATGTTTTAAAAAAACTTCCTTTATAACAACTCAAATCAACCATACCTCAGCAGCAGAGTTATTTAAAGGCTATTTAAAAAGAAAAACCCCGGCTGGCTGCAACCGGGGCAAAAAATACATTCAATTAAACCCAAAAAGTATCACCGCAACCGGGCCGTCAAGAACGAACCGGCACAATGCCCTGCTCCGGCAGGAAGACTTGGCCGTTTAAAACTGCTCATCAGTGCGGCTAATCCTTTGGTGTTTTTGATTCTTAAATAATCATGTTGAAAAGATAGCCTACAATAAGAATTCCACAACCGACCACTCCTGCGAATACAGCAATAAGCCTGGGCTTGAGTACCTTACGCAGGATGACCATTTCAGGGAATGAGAGAGCGATAACACTCATCATGAAGGCCAATACAGTACCAAGGGCGGCACCCTTGCCCAGAAGGGCGTCAACGATGGGAATAATTCCTGCGGCATTGGTATACATGGGAATTCCCAACAAAACTGAAGCAGGGACAGCCCACCAGACGTCTTTACCCATGATGGAAACCATCATATCTTCAGGAACATATCCGTGAATTGCGGCACCGGCCCCGATACCCAGTACAACATATATCCAAACTTTGCCTACAATATCCCTTACCGACTCCATACCGAAGACAACGCGGTCTTCCATGGTCATTCCGGTCTGTGGGCCGTTACTCTGCGCACAGGCCAGTTTAACCCATCCCTCAACATACTTTTCCATACCCAGCCGACCGATAACCCATCCGGCTACGATGGCTATGGAAATACCGGTAACGAAATACAGGGCCGCAACTTTCCAGCCCATCAAGCCATAAAGAAGCACAAGGGCAACTTCATTAACCATCGGCGCTGAAATCAAGAAAGAAAAAGTGACACCTAGCGGAACTTCCCCGGCAACAAAACCGATGAAAAGGGGTACCGCCGAGCACGAACAGAAAGGGGTAACCACACCGAGCAGCGCAGCAAGTACGTTACCGTAAGATTCACGTTTACCGGCCAGTACCTTGCGGGTCCATTCCACGGTAACATATGACCGGACAATGCCGATACCAAAGACGACCAGCACCAGAAGCATCAGGACTTTCGGAGTATCGTAAATGAAAAACTGAACAGCCTCACCAAGATGGCTTCCCTGAGTCAGGCCGAACAGGTCAAATGCCGTGTATTTTGAAAAAGGCAGCAGCATGGAATAAATTATGTACCACAGCACTAAGCCGGCACCCATTACTGCCCATAGTGCATTCCCTGTTATAGGCAGAACCGTTTTTTTCGGCTCCCCCGCCGCTGCTCCGGAATCAGGACTCATGCCCAGAGGTTCAAGAGGCTTCGGTTTCTGTGAACACGCGCATGGCTTAAGTTTTAATTCTTCCATTGTCTCTCTCCGTTCTTTATATTTTGCCAAATACGAAACTTTAAAGTCAAAAAAGAACAGCCGCAACAAATTCACGGCTGTTCTCCGTCTACAGTTTTTTAATTGAACTTGCGGCGTAGGCTTTAGCCTGCTCCTCAAACTTAACAGCGAAAAAATTCTCCAGGCAGCGCAGAAATCCGGGTACGCACTGCATATTCAAGCTGTAATATACATTAGTTCCCCGTTTACTGTCCTTGAGCACACCGGCATCTTTGAGCAGGGATAAATGCTTGGACACGGTGGAAATATCACGCCCTACAATGGGAACAATATCGCAGACGCAAAGCTCCCCATCACATAGGGCCTCGACAATAGCCAGTCTGCTGGGATGCCCCAGAGCTTTAAACACCTTTGATTTTGTCTCGATAGTTGCTGACATACTTTCTGTCTCCAAGCTTTCCTGTTTGGCAAAATATAAAACTTTACTCCATCCTGTCAAGCAGCTGCCGCCGTATATTCACCTGCCAGTCAGTTATTATCCCTTAACAGCCTGTTATAGCACGTAAATAAAACTAGGCTGAATGTCTACCGGATTCCATCTTCCAATCGCGAACAATTTCGCGGACATCTTCAAACAGCGCACTCTCTTTTTTATAATGCTCGGCAAAGACATGAAGTGCTGTTCCGCCACGGGGAGAAAATATCCCCTTCACTCTCATCCAAAGCGGAGAAAGACGGCCTGTGAAATGATCCAGGATATTATTGGTAATGGTTTCCATAAAAGATTGATGGTTGCGGTAAGCACCCATGTAAAGCTTGAAGCTCTTGGATTCCACGCAGAGTTCATCCGGGATATATTCAACTATTATAGTTGCGAAATCAGGTTGCCCTGTTACAGGGCAAAGCGAGGTGTATTCCGGAAACTCAATACTGATGATGTAAGGTCTGCCGGGAAAGTTATTGGGAAAAGTCTCAAGAATTTCCGGACTGGGACTATCATAGTTGTACTTGGTCGCCCCGGCCTGCCCCAGTGAGACAAGGGATTCGGTCTTGTCCTGACTTTTGGTTGTTTTCATTTTTAATCTTCTCCATAGATAAACAGTCTAATCTGAAAAGTTCCTTAAACGTCAACAGCACTTAACAGCTTGCCCGGCAAAAGCAAGCCGGACTTTGAGCCATTTCGGTTTTGACTTTTACCCCGATTACTGGCAACCCTGCCATTGAATTTTTGCCCCGGAGCGGAACTGCCGAGGCGCGGGACTTTCTCCCTTTTGCCCGTTCCGGGTGGATTCCGCTTCAGAGAATAAACATCCAACACAAGGGAATCCAATGCTCTCTTCAACTTTTGAACGCAAAGCGTTCACTCTTCTCACGAGCCTTTTCATAGGCTCTCTGGTCATGGCCGCAGTTGTATCGTCCAAGATTATCAACATCTTCGGCTTTTACGCTCCCGCAGGGGTCCTAGCCTACTCCATCACCTTTATTGTCTCCGATATCATCAGTGAAATCTGGGGCAAAGAAAGGGCCAATGAAGTCGTTCACTGCGGATTCATCGCCCTGCTCACCGCTATCGCCCTTTCATGGGCAGCACTTTACTGGACCCCGGCCCCGTTCTGGAACGGTCAGGAAGGCTTTGCCAGCGTGCTGGCAAGCACTCCGCGCATTGTCCTTGCTTCCTTGCTGGCCTATATTGTCAGCCAGACCAACGATGTGCGGCTCTTCCACCTGTTGCGCAAAATGACCGGAGGCAGACACCTCTGGCTGCGCAATAACCTTTCAACAATCGTGTCACAGCTGATTGATTCCACAATCTTCGTAACAGTAGCATTTTACGGAGTTATGCCAGTCACCGATATCATTATCGGTCAGTGGGTGGCCAAGGTTGCAATTGCCTTCCTTGATACCCCTCTGGTCTATGCCGGAGTATCCATGCTCAGGCAACGCACGCTACTGGGCGCACCTTCACAATCCATATAAGTTACATTTAGCTGCGATTCTGATATACTGTCTTCGTATTTCCTTTGCAAACACACTGAAAATACGGAGACAGTTATGATAATTAAATCCACACTGAAGCTTGCAGTAATCCTTACTATACTTTTCTGCGCCCTGCCGGTAACTGCCGGGAAATACTATACACTTGATGAGTACATACAAATCCATCCCGAAGAGATAATCCGGGCCGAGAATTTCAGAAAAATTGTCAGTAATAACACTGTTACAAAGCACAACAACCTCACTTCACCCAAAATAGCCTACATTTATCCCGGTGCTCAGGTTTCCGATTACTGGCGTAGAAGCATTGCGGCATTACAAAACAGGTTCCTTCAGTACGAAATCAAACCTGAAATATTACAATTTCCCATACCTCCTTCAGCAAAAGCAACCGGACTTGCCGCAATTTTCCACAAAGCCATGAGGGCAGAACCTGATTATCTTATTTTCGCTTTTGACATCAAACGTCACCAGCGCATAATCGAACCTGCCCTGATAAGCGGAAAACCGAAAATAATCCTCCAGAATATAACGACTCCACTGAAAGAATGGGAAAGCAGACAACCATTTATGTACGTTGGTTTCGATCATGCCACAGGCTCCAAAGACCTTGGCCGCTACTTCGCCGCCAAGGTAAACGGACAAGGTGGCTATGCTGTGCTTCTGCCCAACCCGGGGTACCTGAACGATGTCCGCGGCAAAACATTTATTTCATACATGGACCACAACACTTCAATGAACCTTGTTTCTCTCTTTCAGACTGGAATAGATAAAGATAAAGCCCGAGAAGCAACACGGCGCATCATTGCCAAATACCCGGATATTGACTTTATTTACGCCTGCTCCACCGACATTGCCCTCGGGGCCAGCGAAGCCCTGCAATCAGCCGGACTGCAAGGAAAAATTTTGCTTAACGGCTGGGGCGGAGGTGCGCCGGAGATTAAAGCACTAAAGAAAAATGCTCTGGACGTAACGATTATGCGCATAAATGACGATAACGGGGTTGCAATGGCTGACGCTATAATTCTTGATATGCTTGGGAAAAAATCGCAAATCCCGCTTGTCTTTTCCGGCAGGTTTGAAATAGTGGTAAAAGGAATCCCGGATGCAAAATTGCTGCAACTGCAACAGGAAAGCTTCCGCTATTCCGGAAACCCAAAGGATAACTGATGAAACGTTTTTTCAAGGAACCACCGGGGCTGACAACACAATTACTAACCCCCATGCTGGCGTTGGTGGTGGTCATGGGAATGTTCATATTCGCATGGTCTTTCTATCTGTCTAAAACAACCCTTGAAAATGAACTTGCTATCGATAACGAAAAAACGGAAAGCATAGTATCACTAGCCCTTAACGACTCTCTCGAAGACATAAAAGAGGATCTTATCGAGGTAACCCTTGATACTGATTTTAAAGAAGCAATACTTAGGGAAGAAGAAGCAGCACTTGACCAGATAATGTATGAATTCATGAACTCCAAACAGGGTAACCTGCTGGATGTTATGACCATATACCATAATGGCCAAACAATGGTAGAAGCCGGAATCATAGAGATGCCTATCGTGCAGCTGCGCAATAAATTCAAGAATTCCACAAGCACTTCCCCGGTCTGGGTTTACCTTTCATTCCGCGCCTTGAATAACATCAGAACCATGCTTGTCTGTGCGGTACCGATATTCAATGAGCAAACAGGAGAAATCTTCGGAATTCTCTACGGTGGCATCGACCTTAACTCCAACGTTTCATTCATCGACCGTTTAAAAAACGCTTCCTCGGCTATCAATGGAGCTTTGGTCAGCAGACACCGGCTCATCAGCAGTACTTCCAATCCCGCCAAACCTGCAATGAAAAACCTCATTGACTGGGCTCTCAATATCAAATCTGGAGAATTCAAGATTGATCAAGAGCTTATATATTCAACTATTCAAATTCTCCCACAACATAGTGACAGCCCCCTGCTGTTCAGCTTTTCAAGACTGAACCCGGCATTTATCTCCCTGAAAAAAAACTATATGCATAATCTTGGATTTTTGCTTTCTGTCACTGCCTTATTGGCAATCATAACTGTATGGGGCTTACAGAAAAAAATTCTTAATGCTTTAAAAATGCTAACCGATTACGCACAAAATGTTGCGAGCGGGGACCGCAATACAAATTTCATTCCCGGGCAGGTCAGGGAGTTCAACCAGCTCGGCATGATGCTCGAAAAATTAATTTCAAAACTGGCTGAAAACAGCGCTTACATATCTAAGCTTTTCTCCTCTGCAAAAGCTCCCATCCTAAACTGCGATACAACAGGGACCATACTTGATATGAATCCTGCAGCTGCGGCTATTGCCGGAGTCGATGACAGTCATGTCTGGAGCAGAACACTGACATCACTTTTCCATAAAGATTACCACGAAACTATTACCAAAGCCCTGCAACAGGCAGTTCATGGTGATACTACCCCTGTTCTGGAACTGCCGACCCCATCTGTAGATGGTAAAATTCAATATTTTATCTGGACATTCTCCCCCGTGCGCATGTCCCCGGACAGCAGCCCGGATTTTATCCTCCTTCAGGGTCTGGATGTGACGGAAAGCAGAGAGGCTGTAAGAAAAGCACATGAAAGTGAAGAAAGGCTGCGCCAGATCATAGACCTGCTCCCGCAAGAAATATTTGCCAATGACCTTGAAGGAAAATTCCTGCTGGTCAACAGAATTAAAGCAAAAAAAATGGGTTTTCCCGCAGAGCATATCACAGGTAAATACCTCCCTGAAATAATTAAAGACCCAGTTGAGGTTACACGGATTATGGAAGACGACCGCAGGGTCATAGAGCGTAACGAGGAACTGCTGACTGAAGAAAGTTTCCGTGACGAGAACCGTGACACCCATTGGGTTGAAACCACCCGTGTTCCGTACATTTCTGCCGACAACAATAATCCGGCCATCCTGACCATTTCCACAGACATTTCCCACATAAAAAAAGTCGAACAGGAAATGAAATCCCTGAACAAGGAATTGGTGGAAAGGGTTACAATGAGGACAACTGAACTTGAACACGCGAACTCAGCACTGCTCAAGTCCATGGATGAATTGCGGCAGACTCAGGACAAACTTGTGGAAACAGAAAAGATGGCTTCTCTCGGGGAACTGGTGGCCGGTGTTGCCCATGAGATCAATACTCCGCTGGGTATCAGCGTGACCAGCGCATCATATCTGAAAGAGATGACTGAAAACCTGCAGAAAAACTTTGATGCAGGGACCATGAAGAGATCGGACCTTGAGAAATTCCTGAACACCAGCGGTGAAGCTTTCGAAAATATAATGAAAAACCTTGAGCGTTCAGCCTCTCTGGTCAGTAACTTCAAACAGCTTGCGGTGGATCAGGAGTCCGGCGATGTCCGCCAGGTAAATCTCCATGAATACATAAACGGGATATTGCTTTCTCTTAAGCCTAAATTCAAAGAATACAAACACAAACTGACCGTTAACTGTCCAAGAGGACTGGAGATTAATATCTCAGCGGGTTCTCTGATGCAGGTCATCACCAACATAGTGAGTAACTCACTGATCCATGCTTTCCCGGACATTGAAGAAGGCCGGATCACTATCAGCGCCCAGACCGAATATAATGGAGTAACCCTGACTTTTTCAGACAACGGTATCGGCATGGGTCCAGAACAGGTCTCAAAGGTTTTCGAACCTTTTTATACCACAGCCAGAAGTTCCGGGAATACAGGGCTGGGCATGCATCTGGTCTATAATCTGGTAACCCGGGCGCTGGGTGGCAGTATTGAGTGCAACAGCACCCCCGGTGAAGGAACTTCCTACAAAATCTGGTTACCGGAAGGCAAAAAGGGTTAAGTAAGATCTGTCCAGAGAACCATGTTTCTTCCCCTGCGTTTGGCCTCGTAGAGCATTGAATCTGCACCTACAGTGAGGTCCTGCGCCTTTGAAAAGGTCGAAGGAACGACAGTGACACCGCCGAGACTCACAGTCAGCACGTTACTTACAGATGAGAAACCATGCTCTATTTCCAAATCGGCAATCATAACCCTAATCCTTTCAGCAAGGTATCTGCCCCCATCAGAATCTGTTTCAGGCAGCAGAAGAACAAACTCCTCTCCTCCGTACCGCGCTGCTACATCAGCAGGGCGCCTCACTTCTGATTTAAGAACTCCGGCAACTTTCCGCAGCACATCATCCCCGGCAGTATGCCCATAGTTATCATTGTACTGCTTGAAACAGTCTACATCAAGCATGGCCAGAGACATGTTTTCCCCGGAACGACAGCAACGGAGCCATTCCCTTTCAAGAGCAAGCTCAAAATTTCTGCGATTCGGCATTTCGGTAAGTCCGTCGAGATTGGCCAAGCCTTCCAGCAGACAACGCTGGCGGGAAAGAGTCAGGTGATTTTTAACCCTCGCTTTGACAATAGGCGGATGAAACGGTTTACGTATGTAATCCACTGCCCCCATCTCCAACCCCCGGGCTTCATCGTGTTCGGAATCAAGGGCAGTAATAAAAATTACCGGAATAGACTTGGTTTCATCATTGGATTTGATTTTCCGCAGCACTTCATAACCATCCATTTCCGGCATTAACACATCCAGTAAAACAAGATCTGGCGGACTTTCAGAATTGATTCGGTCCAAAGCCTGATTTCCGTTCTTAGCGAGGACCACCTTATAGTCCTGCCGCAGCAGGTCCGAAAGGACATTGAGATTTAAACGTTCATCATCGACAATCAGTATCTTTGATCTTTCTTCCATTTTCCTACCCGTTTTCCAGCGTAATACCTAATTGCTCCGCAATCCTCTCCAGCACGGAACGCCCATCTTCAAAATCGAAATTATCAATGTGCCTAATCAATTCATCCAACTGTTTTTCATATTCTTTTATATTAAAATGAACTCGCAGCTCATCCAGAACATCACCTGACTCAGCATCACCTTCACCAAGCATCATATACAATTTGCCGATAAGATTAAAACTTTTTTCTTTATTAAACACATGTTCAATGGCGGGCTGGGCCTTGACGGATGTCATTCCGTTCAACCCCTTAATAATCTTATTCAATTCTGCGGCAAGGTCTTCCAATTCACCTGCACAGTCAGTAGCGTCTTCATCACGCAGCCCCCCTTCCAGAAAGCGGCAAAGTTCGTATAGTCTCGTAGCTCCTATATTTCCGGCGATGCCTTTAAGTGAATGCACCTTCATCAAAGCCTGTTCCGGACCTGAAACATCCAAAACCTTTTTAAGCTCAGCCGGGAAATCCGTAAATCCATCTCTGAATCCCAGCAGGACTTTCATATAACCTTCCCTGTTTCCTCCCGTATTAAGCAACCCGCGGGAAGTATCGATGCCGGGCAGATCAACAGGCAGAAAATCATTATCTTGCACAACTTCCTGCACAGGGGGGTAAAAGGCAGGTTCTGTGACCAGATACTTAGCCAGCGCCCTTTTTAATTCCTGTGTATTAATCGGCTTGGTCAAATGGCCATTCATCCCGGCTTCGAGACTCTTCCTCCTGTCATCAGGCATAGCATGGGCGGTCATGGCAATGATAGGAAGATTTCTGTAACGCATGTCTGAGCGGATTATCTTTGTTGCTGTCAATCCATCCATTTCCGGCATCTGAATATCCATCAGAACAAGATTATAAACATCGTTGGCCAAGGCATCCAAAGCCTTGCGCCCATTGCCTGCGACCGCAACTTCCATTCCCATATCTTCAAGTATCCGGCGTGCAACCTGCTGGTTCAATTCATTGTCTTCCACTAGCAGAATTCTGGGGGGGCTGCTGCTGAAGGCGAAATTATTATCAACCTTTTCGAAATCCCCACTAGCAACCGTAGTCACCTGTTCATTAAATTCATTGCATAGGGCCTTATATAAAGAAATCCTGGTCAATGGACGGGAGACAAAGCCATCCACTCCCACAAGAACAGCTTCACTGCGAAAGGCGTCATCCACAGCCACCGGAACCATCAGAATTACCGGGATATTCGCTGTCTCGGCAGTTTCTTTTATACGCTCCACAACATCCAGAACAGGCAGATCGTGCAGTTTAGCAGAGAGAAGAACAAAGTCGACACCGTTCATTCCGCCAGGAGAAGCTATTCTGCGAATTACGCTGGCAGCGGAGCTGTCCACGGATACGGAGAATCCTGCCTGCTCCAGTGTAGACCGGACAAACTCCCGGGCAACCCTGTTGCTCTCCACCACAAGGATACCAGCACAATCCTTGAACCTATGAAGGCGGGGTGGGTTATCATTTTCAGCAGCATTCAGGGGAACGGTGAAATGGAAAGAGCTTCCGACTCCGGGCTGACTTTCAACTTTGACTGCCCCTCCCATCAATTCAACAAGGGAGCGGGCGATGGCCAGTCCGAGACCGGTCCCTCCATATTTACGGGTAGTGGAAGCATCTGCCTGCGTGAAAGAATTAAATAATTGCGAAATTTCAGCAGAACTTAAACCTATTCCGCTATCCCTGACCGTAAATTTGATCAGGGAATCTTCTTTGCATGCGTTCTCGCAGGAGACAATCAGGCTTACTCCACCTGCTTCAGTAAATTTTACCGCGTTATTAACAAGGTTTGTCAGCACCTGCTCAAGGCGCAAAGGATCGCCGTGGAATGAAAAAGGGACATCATGGTCAACGGAAAGGACAAAATCTATTCCTTTAAACTCTGCCTTGACGGTAACCATATTGCAGATTTTCTCCAGCACATTATCGAGCTTGAATTTAACATTCTCAAGTACGAATTTACCTGCCTCAATCTTTGAGAAATCAAGAATATCCCCGATAATGGAAAGCAGAGAATCTGCAGAAGACATGATCTTATCAAGGTTTTCCCGCTGGGCCGGCTCAAGGCCAGCATTCTGCATCAGATGGCCGAATCCAAGGATACTATTCATGGGAGTACGGATTTCATGGCTCATATTTGCCAGAAATTCAGACTTCGCGCGGGTCGCAGCTTCCGCAGCCAACTTTGCGCGGTTCAACTCCAGCTCAACCTGCTTACGCTCAGTGACATTACGCATGCACTCCACAGCCCCGACAATTTCGCCGGCCCGGTTGCGCAACGGTCCCGCGACACCCCATAAATATGCCCCATCACCGTCAAAAGCCTTTGGAGTATAAACTTCGCTATAAAGCATATCTCCACGACGTTCCAGAGACTCGTATCTGTCGGCAAGGGGGGCCAGATCCTCCTTTAAGGCGAAGTCAATCAGAATAGGCCTGCGCTCTCCATAAAAAGGTATCGAATATTCATAGTTGCCCTTTCCGAGCATATATTCTTTACTGACTCCCGTAACTTCCTCAACAGCTTTGTTCCAGGCTTGAATGATCCCTTTGCTGTCAATAACGATGGTGGGGTCAGGTAAAAAATCGACGATATCATTCAACCGCTGGTTGGTATCCTCCAGCTCCTTCTTCGTACGCCTGTTTTCGGTAACATCACTTAGCGTGGCCTGCACCAAAGGGGTTCCGGCTATCTCCAGCTTACGGGCACGTACGCTGGCAAAAAAATCTTCACCGTCCTTACGTCTGCAAACAATATCAAAATCAATTTCGCTATCTTTCAAGGCAGTCTGACCCCAGTCAGGCGAGAGTATACCTGCCGAAAATCCGGCAGGCTGTTCCGGAGAGATTATATCATTTAGGTTTGTAGCCAAAAGATCCTCTTCGGAAGAGAAACGAAACATGGAGACAGCTTCCGGGTTGGCGCTTATGAAACGAAGTTCCAGATCCATCAGCAGAATCGCATCACTGGCATTATCAAAAACAGCCCGGTACTTAATCTCTCTCTCCTTGAGCGCGAGAGTCTGCTCACGGCCCTTCTCCACAAGCGACAGGCGCTCCAGCGCCAACCCGACATAAGAAGAAAGGAACAACAGGACTTCAAAATCCTTCTTATCAAGAACAAGCTTAGGGTCATAGGACTGGACAACAATCACCCCGACTACTCCCCCCCACAACTTGAGAGGAACTCCCAGCCAGATTTCACAAGCTGACCCGATCAATTCATATTTACCCTTGTCACGCAGCTCCAAGCGGGTAAGCCTATCTCCAAACAGAGGTTCCCCGGTACGAATTACGTAATCGGTTAGCCCTACCCCCATTTTTCTCGGAGCAGGAGCGGACTCTCTCTCGTCTGAGAAATACGGGAAACTTATCATATCAGTATCCCGGTCATAGGCGGCAATATAGAAGTTGCGTGCATTCATCAGTTTATTCACCTGCCCCTGCACAATAGAGTAGAATTCATCAATACCTGAAACGCGGGACACAGAAAGGGCAATTTCATAAAGGATGTTGTGAACCTTTTCCATCCTGCGGCGCATTGCAACTTCTTTATTCAGAGATTCATTGAGCCAGAACAACTTTCGGTTCCAGAAAATAATTGCTGCCATTGCTATAGTAAGAAAAGCAAAAACAAAAAGTATTTCTTTGAAATCAGTAGCCTGATCATAGCGGACATCAAACCATTTGTGGCGTATTTCGCGATGAGCTTCATCATCGATTGCCGCCAGAGCTTTATTGATTATGGACAGTGCCAGCGGATATTCAGGAGTAACGCCTATGCGGTGCTCAAATTTATATTTAGTCGTACCGGCAATCTTAAGATTTTTCAGGCCCAACCTGTTCATATTGTCAACCACAACAGCCAGATGCCCCACAAAAGCATCTACCTTACCCTTTGTAAGTAGCAGCAAACCTTCTTCCACATCCACACTGCCTACTAAATCAATATCCGGATAATTTTTCTGTATGTAATGGTAACTTGTGTAATCCTGACCGGCCGCAACCCTCATATTATCTAACTGCGAAAGATCATTTACAGACTCCCGTGAATCGACAGTAACCATCACCAGCGGAAATGATACATAAGTATTTGAAAACAATATCTTCCGTCCGACCATCTCCTCGTTGCTGAGCGCAGGAATGACATCCAGCTCATGCCGGTTATATTTCTCCAGAACATCTGCCCATGAGCGGCTGTTGAAAAACTGAAATTCAAGACCGGTGAGAGAGCTGATCATATCAATATAATCCGCGATAATACCACTAAATCTACCGTCCTCATCGATAATGGACAGCGGTTCCCAATCAACCTCACTGATCCTCAGCGTCACTCTCTGACGAATAAAATCCTTTTCCGCGTCAGTAAGCCCCAGCGAAACCATCCCGCCATTTTGTGCAAGCGCAAAGCGCTCCTCTGATTCATTAGCACTTGAAGCAGGGGAAGCCAGAACTATCAAAAAGACTAAAGTAAAAAGCAGGAATGGCATATGCCTAAACAAAGATACAGACACCCGTGGTGTATCGAAAAATGAAATCACTGGTTCCCCATGAGATACTGGTTGCAACGTTGTCTCGAGATTATCAGCTGCATTCTCAATGGACAAGTGACACCTGCATGCGGCGAGACTAGTGGTAACTATACACACCACAGACACGGTTAAAACTAAGGTTATTCATACTAGATTCAAGACAGCTGCACCTAGTGGTCTAAAAAGTTACCATTTTGGTTTATTTTAATTACAAACAAAGTTATCCTGCTTCAAGACCGACATAGGAGAATGATATGTCTGAAAACCAAAAATACAAACTTCTGTTTAAAGACCGGATCGGAATTGTTTTTGACATCACTAAACTGATGCTGGAACACAAGCTGAACATCATCAGCATGGAAGTAGAGCAAAGGGACGGTTTTGCCCGCATCTCGCTGGAAATTGAAGAAGGTCACTCTTACAAATCATCTGAAATACTGGAGCTATTCTCATCTCTTCCAGGAATCGACAGCCAGAGCGAATTAAAAAGACTGCCCCAGGAAAAAAGGGAAAAATGGTTCCGCACTTTGTTTGATGGCATGAGCGAGGGCATTGTCTCCGTCAACTCCAAAGGAATCATCAACACGGCCAACAGTGTTGCCTGTCATATTTTGAATACTCCTTACGAGAGCCTGGTAAACACATATGTTGCTGAAATTACACCTAAAAACAATCTACTCATGGAATGCATGCAGAAACGCATTCCCGTAAACAGAAGAAAATCTGCGGTCACCAGCACAGGGCGGGTGGATTTTTATGGCTCAGCCAAACCTATCCTTGATTCACAGGGAGAATTCGTCGGTGCAGTGCTGCTTATGAAAGACCTGCAGGAAGTAAAGGCTATGGTCGACGCGGTCATGACCCCGATTGACTTTAAATTCGATGATTTTATTGGAGAAAGTCCTGCCATCCAAAACCTGATTACCTTTGCCAAGCGCATTGCCGAACTGGATACAATTGTCTCCATCACCGGGGAAAGTGGAACAGGCAAAGAACTTTTCGCCCGCGCTATCCATTTTGAAAGCGGGCGCCCCGGACCGTTTATCCCTATCAACTGTGCGGCCCTGCCGGAACAACTGATTGAAAGTGAACTCTTCGGCTATATTGACGGAGCCTTCACCGGAGCAAAAAAGAAAGGCAAGCCCGGACTTTTTGAAGCGGCCCACAACGGGACGATTTTCCTTGATGAAATAGGTGATATGCCGCCGGGACCACAGGCTAAAATACTGCGTGTATTGCAGGAGGGGTGCGTACGTCGCATCGGCGGAGTTGAGGAAATTCCGGTTAATGCCAGAGTCATCACCGCAACGAATAAAAACCTAACCGACATGGTTGCTAGCGGAGATTTCCGAGAAGACCTTTTCTACCGCATCAATGTACTGAACATCCAGATTCCACCCTTGCGTGAAAGAAATTCTGACATAACCCTTATGGCCGGTATTTTTCTTAATCGTTTCAACCGTAAGCTGGAGAAAAAGGAACAGACAATCAGTAGCAGTGGTCAGGAAAAACTCCTTGCTTACAGTTGGCCGGGCAATGTGCGCGAATTGCAGAATGTTATTGAACGGGCCTCTATTTTCAGTAATTCCAATGAAATTTCTGCTGACTCAATACATATCAAAGCCGGGCAGCAAACCACCTGCGGCCAGCAGTGTAAAACTATTCCTGTTACAATCCAGAACGGGTCTTCGCTGAAGGAATTGACCGGCAATTATGAAGCAAAAATATTACTCGATACACTCAACACTAATTCTAGTATCCGTAAGGCAGCCTGCAAGCTGGGCATTTCCCACACGGCCCTGCTCAAGAAAATTCAAAAACATAAATTATCTAACAAAAACAAATTTACCTCATGGGAACAGGCCGGCGCTGCCGGATAATCTTGTTTACTCCTCACCGAAATCTATCCCCGCACCCAGTTTCATGGATGTGGGGATCTTTTTTTGGAATCTTTTGTTACCATAGTTCTCCCGTTTATTTCCGCCAATAAGCTATCAATTCGGTACATTTCTACTCAATGGTAATTTTTATTACCATCGTTATAAAACTACACAATTTCTGGCTCTTATGCCTCATTCAACCTAGTAGGTGGTAACTTATCTGACCAGTGCCTGTCGAATGGAAACTCTGCCTAAACATCGCATTATTTTGTGAATATCCGCACAATCTTTAATTTTATTTTCTAACTAGCAGTTTTTACAGATATTAAACACAACAAAAAACGCAATCACACTTAAAAATTAACAGTTTGGCACACGTATTGCCATAGGGGAAGCCAACGAGAAGAGTTCAAACTTCTTTCACAAATTATCTGCCTCGTTGTGATTGCGGGGTAATAACAAACAAATCAGGAGAGTTGGAAATGAAAGTCGGTATCTTGAAAGAAATCAAATCTGAAGAAAACAGAGTTTCCATGACACCTTCCGGTGTTGAAGTTATGATCGCAAACGGCCACGAACTTCTGGTTGAAAAATCCGCCGGTATCGGCAGTGGTTTTTCTGATGAGGACTATGTCGCAGCAGGAGCAAAGATCATCGACAATCCCGCAGAAATATATGCGGAATGCGAGATGGTCATGCATGTTAAAGAACCTCAGGCTTCCGAGTACGACATGGTACGCGAAGGCCAGATCGTTTTCACTTATTTCCACTTTGCCCCTGACGAGCCGCTGACCCGCGCCTTCATCAAAAACAAATCCGTAGCCATCGCTTACGAAACAGTTGAAGGCTCCAAAGGGGACCTGCCCCTGCTGACCCCCATGTCTGAAGTCGCCGGTCGCATGTCCGTTCAGGAAGGTGCAAAATACCTCGAACGCTACTTCGGCGGACGCGGCATGCTCATGGGCGGAGTAACAGGTGTTGCTCCCGCAAACGTTGTTGTTATCGGCGGCGGAGTTGTAGGTACCAACGCAGCACAGATGGCTTGCGGTCTTGGTGCCAAGGTAACCATTCTCGACATGAACCTCGAAAGACTCCGTTACCTCTCCGAAATCATGCCGAAGAACTGCTTCCCCATGATGAGCAGCCCCGCACTGCTTCGTGAACTGGTTCAGGAAGCTGATGTTGTTATCGGTGCTGTTCTGGTTGCAGGAGCAAAAGCTCCCAAACTGGTTACCCGTGAAATGCTCAAATCCATGAAAGACGGTTCTGTAATCGTTGACGTAGCTATTGACCAGGGCGGTTGTTTCGAAACTTCCAAGCCCACCACCCACGGTGATCCCGTATTCGAAGTAGAAGGTGTTATCCACTACTGTGTAGCAAACATGCCCGGCGCAGTACCCATGACTTCCACCATGGCTCTGACCAACGCAACCCTGCCTTACGCTCTCCAGCTCGCCAACAAAGGCTGGAAAAAAGCAGCTCAGGACAGCCACGCTATCAGAACCGGTATCAACATGGTCGGCGGTAAGGTAACCTTCCAGGGCGTAGCAGATGCATTCGACCTTGAATACACCCCCGTTGAAGGCGTTATTTACGACAACTAATCGTACGAAAAATCTGCTGACAATTCAGATCAATAAGTAAACCAGGAAGACTGCCTGAAGTGAAATAAAACAATCACATAAAGCACTGGAGCCTTGCGCGGCCGCGCTGCGCAAGCTTCAGTGCCTTCCTAAACCCCACAGGGAAAGAGGTCCGGTCTGCTCACCGGGAACCTTACACCACAGCTGGAGTTCTTTCGGCAGTCTGGGAGTAACCTGTAAACTGACAAGGGGATGATATGGAATTCTTGACCTTACTGGACGGACTGGTTGGAAAAATAGGAGCCTTCGCATGGGGACCGCCCATGCTTGTACTGCTCGTAGGAACCGGAATATGGTTAACTTTCTCACTGCGCGGATTGCAGTTCAGAAAACTGTGGTACGCCCTCTACCTCGCCCTTATTAAACGCAAAGAAGCTACTGACGAACCCGGCGACATCACCCACTTTCAGGCCCTGATGACCGCACTTTCCGCAACCGTTGGAACCGGTAACATAGCAGGCGTGGCCACAGCTATCGCTGTCGGTGGCCCCGGTGCATTGTTCTGGATGTGGATCACCGGTCTTGTCGGCATGGCCACCAAATACGCGGAAGCAGTGCTCGCTGTTAAATACCGTATCGTTGATGAAAACGGTGAAATGAGCGGTGGTCCCATGTACTACATATCCAAGGGACTCAATATGCCCTGGCTGGGAACTCTTTTCGCAGTGTTCGCATCTATCGCCTGTTTCGGTATCGGTAACATGGTTCAATCAAACTCCGTTGCCGACGCTGTTGAAGCCACTTACGGCGTTTCTCCTTACATCACCGGCGGAATACTGATGGTCCTTACCGCTGCCGTTATCCTCGGCGGAATCAAAAAAATCGGTAAAGTTACAGGACTGCTTGTTCCTGTCATGATCGTCTTCTATATGGCCGGCGCATCCTACATCATTCTGGCCAACATCTCCGCTGTTCCTGCTGCTTTCGGCCTGATCTTCGAACAGGCTTTCAACCCCACTTCCGCAGTCGGCGGTTTTGCAGGCGCAACCGTAATGCTCGCTATTCGCATGGGTGTTGCCCGCGGTGTATTCTCCAACGAATCAGGTCTTGGTAGTGCTCCAATCGCTGCTGCTGCCGCACAGACCAAGCAGCCTGTAACCCAGGCACTGGTATCCATGACCCAGACTTTCATCGATACCATCATCGTCTGTACCATGACCGGACTCGTGCTGATTATTACCGGTGCATGGTCCAGTGGCGCAACCGGTGCAGAACTGACCACAGTGGCATTTTCAGCTGGTATGACAGGCGGTGCGCACATCGTTACCATCGGGCTGGTCCTTTTTGCCTACTCCACTATCCTCGGCTGGTGTTATTACGGCGAAAAATCGATGGAATACTTGTTCGGCGTTAAGTCTATCCTGCCTTTCCGTCTCGTTTTCATCTGCTTTGTAGGCATCGGTGCCATCGCCAAACTCAGCTTTGTATGGAACATCTCAGACACTTTCAACGGTCTCATGGCTATCCCGAACCTTGTCGGTCTGCTCTTGTTGACCCCGGTTGTTGTGGCTGAAACCAAGAAGTACTTTGAAAAGAAAAATTCCTCTGACGCAGCACCTTCCGCTGCTGCTAAAACCGACAAATAGTTTCGTAAAAGCGAACGAAATACGGACCCCACATAGACTTTCCTCCGGGTGCTTACCACCACCCGGAGGGGGTCTACCCAAATTTTAACCTGCAAACCGACCATTCATAAAGGCCGGCAGGAAAGTGAGGTAGTCCATGTACAATCCAGCATCATTCGCCCCGGTCTGGGCTGAAGTGGACCTGAAGGCGATCAAACACAATTTTGGCGAAGTACAGCGGCTGGTCAAGAACAAATCCAGAATCATGGCTGTGGTCAAGGCCAATGCTTATGGACACGGCATCAGCAATGTTGCCGAAGCATTAGATGCTGCCGGGGCAGACTATTTCGCTGTTGCACGTCTGGATGAAGCCGTCTGCATAAGGGAACAGGGCATTAAAAAACCGATTCTGATTCTTGGCTATACTCCACCGGAAGCAGCGGCGGAATTATTCAGGTACAACATAACACAGACGGTATTTTCAACAGACTATGCATTGCGGCTCAATGAAAAAGCCCGGAACTGCGGCAAAATAAAAATCCATATAAAAGTAGACACGGGAATGGGCCGTCTAGGGCTGGTTCATGAAACCTTGAACGGTATGCTGCCGGAAAATGTAGTAGTCATTCATCAGCTGCCCCATCTGGAAACCGAAGGAATTTTCACCCATTTCGCGGCCAGCGACAACGCGGACAAGACAAGCGCGCTCAGCCAGCTGCAAAAATTCAAAAAAATCCTTGCAGATCTTGAGCAAAGGAGCATCCGCATCCCTATCAAGCATGCAGCCAACAGCGCGGCAATCATAGATCTCCCGGAATCATACTTAGATATGGTCCGCCCGGGAATCATGCTCTACGGACTGTACCCATCAAACGGAGTACACCAAAAAAATGCAGCGCTGAAACCGGCAATGCAGATCAAAGCCCGTATCGCACAGGTAAAAGAAGTTCCTGCCGGGTTCAAGATCAGCTACGGACATACATACACAACCCACATACCCACAAAGTTAGCCACAATTCCGCTGGGCTATGCGGATGGATACAGAAGACAGCTGTCATCAGCCGGGAAAGTACTGGTTCACGGACAACAGGCCCCGGTAGTGGGCCGGGTCTGCATGGACCAGAGCGTAATCGACGTTGGGAAAATTAAAGATGTTACAGCCGGGGATGAGGTAGTCATAATCGGGCATCAGGGGGAAGCTGAGCTGTCAGCGGAAAGACTCGCCTGTGAACTTGGAACCATCAACTATGAGATAGTTTCCACTCTCATGTCGAGAGTGACCAGAATATATCACGAAATATAATTTTTAAACTTTACGGCAGGAAACCTCAATTGCGCACATCCTCACACTCTGTGCGCATTATCCCGGTTACCACCCGGGGTAAGGGGCTGACCGAAAAACAGATCTCCTGGTCCGGGGTTTGATCCGAATCCGCATAACGGAACAAATCTCGGGCAACGGTAGACCACGGAAGTCCAAGAAATTGGACATTGCCCGAATGCAGAAATCAAACCCCGATTTCTGCCGGACGCGACCTGTGACACCGCCGCAAAACATGCAGGAACCCCGAAGCATGACAACGGCGAACGGAGGTATTTATCAAGACAAAAACATATATCACATTTAACCATTCCGGACTGTTCCATATGTTTACGGAACCAAAGCACCGGAAGAATGCCGCGCGACTCTGGCGGCAAACGAGTTCTTAAGCTGAAAGTTTAAACAGAGTTAATGGATTCTTACCCGGACATTTTCGTTCGGGAAAATGACTATGGCGTGCATTAGTAAAGCCCGGCAGCGGATAATCCGCTGCCGGGCTATTTTATTCAAAACCTTTGAAGACCTGTAAGTAACTATAAAATAAGTTATTAACTGCACTCAGCACAAACAGAACTCTTCATTATAACTAAGAGTGGTGCTTACTGATTTTTGAAAGCAATACGGAAGCAGACAAAAGCTCCACCCCAGGTAATCCCCAGTCCGAAAAGCATCATGGCAATTGCTCCGAATTCCATAATCAGCTCCTTTTCATAAAACTTCTGTTAACGCCGCTTACATTTACGAAACCTTCACCGCTACGTGCGCAGACAACCCCGAAGATCAGGCAGACAACCAGTGGAGACCAGCCGAAAGCAACGGTTGCGGAAGTTGAGTAACCACCATAATTGCTGGAAAGGTCGCCAATGAAGTTTGAAACCAGCATGAAACCAAGCATAGCAGGCACAACAAAACGCAGGCTGTTCAGCCAGAGAACACCCACCTTGATTTCAGAGGTCATGTTCACATGATTGCGCAGGTCATCAAGACGGCAGAACCAAGCCACGAAAATGATTTCAATAAAACCACCCATAAGGATACCGAAGTTGTTTATAAAGTGGTCCACGATATCGAGCAGGAGCAGCCCGCCGCCAGTGGTGAAAGCGATGCTGACCAGAAAACCGAGTACGCAGAAAATGGTCGCAGCAATTTTGCGGGAAAGAGCTATCTTGTCTATAAGAGCGGAAACAACAACTTCTGCCAGAGAAATCATGGAAGAGAGACCAGCTACGGTCAGTGCGAGAAAAAACAGGGTCCCGAAAAATGCAGGAGCAGGCATCAGGTTAATCGCTGTGGGCAGAGTAATAAAAGCCAGACCTACGCCGGACCCGGCAACTTCACTGACCGGAACGCCCTGCTGGTTGGCCATGTAACCGAGCACACTGAAAATCATGATTCCGGAAATGACACTGAATCCGCAGTTGATGAATACAGTCATGCAGGCATTGTTATTGATATCGGAATCCTTGGGCAGGTAGCTGGCATATGAAAGCATGATCGCAAAGCCGATAGACAGGCTGTAGAAAATCTGTCCAAAAGCATCAGCCCAGACCTTGCCATCGCTAAGCGCATGAAAATCAGGCTTGAAAAGCCAGTTCAATCCGTCCACCGCACCGGGAAGCATCAGTCCGCGACCGATAAAGATGAATACCAGCAGAAAAAGCAGGGGCATGAAAATCTTGCTGACCCGCTCAATTCCGCTTTTAACACCGGTAAAAACCGCTGCGAAAGTCATCAGCCATGCAGCACCGGTTGCGGCCAGAATTGAAGTCTGCACACCGCCCATATTCATGGGGGAATCTGTCAGGCCTAGGAATTCACCGAAAAAGAAATCCTTTGGCGCGTCTGTCCAGCCCTGATTGAAAGCCAGCAGGAAATAGTTGATAGCCCAGGCCACAACAACCACATAGTAGGTGGTAATAATGAATGAAACCATGACCTGCCACCAGCCGAGCCATTCCCATTTTTTGGAAATGGACGAAAATACTTTCGGTGCGGAACCTTTGAATTTCTGTCCCAGACCGAACTCAAGAATCATGAACGGCACACCAGCAGCCAGCATGGCCACAAAATAAGGGATTAGAAACGCGCCGCCGCCATTTTCATAAACCATGTACGGAAAACGCCAGATGTTTCCCAATCCGATAGCGGAACCTACCGCAGCCATGATGAACCCGGTACGCGAGCCCCATGTTTCTCTTTTTTGCATGTGCTGTAACTCCTTAAACCCCGGATTCGCAACAGCAAGCGAATTCGGCATTAATAAATGAATACGAATTACCGGTGGGCAATCCTTCCTATATAATAAGGGCTGTAAAAATAAAAAGATAAGCTTTCAGCCTGACCTCCCGGACAGAAGATACTGCGGCACAGACGTTTCGACGTTTTTAACGGGGAAAAGAATTGTTTTAGGACAGACTGAGGAGAGCTGAGCGCCCTTTGGGAGAGTTTGATAATCCAGTTAGTAGATATGGTCAATAAAAAGACCATAATTTACGTATTCGAGAAAAATGACCAATTTTAATTGAAATTCATATAAAATTTATACATGTAGTGTCTTGAATTAGTTCCGCTGGTTTTCTAAAGCAGCACACACATCTAAATCAATACAAAACAGAACTTCATACAACTTTCCTACACTAAAGATAAAACACAAAATGAGCCGAACAGAGCCTAATGCATAACACTCACTCTCGAATGCTGAATAAATTTTATGAACTCCCAAAAAGTGGAAAAGCGACCCGTACAAGCACTCCGTCAATGGCAGTCCCATATACGGGACTAGCCATAATCAGGATGAGTAAGGTCGCTAATATTTCTCGTTAGAATATGCTCCTAATGAGCAACTTCGGGATGAAGCATCGTAAATAAGGATGCATCAACAATCAGTCCTCGACAAACTTATACCAGACATTCATGGATTCAAGTTTTCCACTGATATTCGTGTTATTGACCAAACGCCCCGAGAACTCATAATCGCCTTTGGAAAACAGAGAATTAATACCATAGGAGCAAGCCCTCGCAATGGTGAATAAACATTTGATACCATAATCAGAGCAATCACTTTCAAGGGCTCGCAGCAAAGCACCGGCAATACCAGTCTTGCGATAATCAGGATCAACCGCGAAATCAGTCATCTCCGCACTATATCCGTCAGAACAAACTTCTGCGGATGCGGCTCCTACCAGCTTTTCCTCTTCATGGACACCCATGAAACGCACGCCGTCTTCCATTTCCTTACAAAGGAAATCAGGATCAGTTATAGGAAACGGATATGTTTTAAAAGTCTGACCATAAAGATTCGCAAGCGCGTGCGCATCTTCAGGTCCGAGTCTGCGCATATGCAGAGTGCTTGGCAGGGTTGAAACATTACCCTTACCTTTTTTGCTTTCGGCAACAGAAAGGACCCGGTTAAGCTCTTCTCCGTCGCTCTGCTCCTTACGCCAAAGATAGCGGTAGAAGCTCAAAAACAGGCCGTCATCACCTTCAAACATCCCCGGAATTACCGCCTCTCTCTCGAAGCCTCCGGACAGAAAAGGTACACTTTTTGAGGCCGGAATTTTAGCAAATATTTTTGACAGGTCCTCAGCAACAGCCATATTAACAAGTTCTTCTACTATTTCCGGACCATCTTCAGCTGCCAATGACATCAAATAAATACGGTCATTGTAATCACCCATCTGTACAGTACTTTTTCCTACGGTTAGGATGGAATCATGCGACATTTGAATTACGCTCCGCCCTCTCGTTATCTTCGGGAGTCAGACTGAGGGTATCATCCCAGTCGGAAATGAGTTTTTCAATGCCTATAGCCTTTTCTTCAGCACTGTCCTCTTTGAGCTGAAGGTTGCAGTCAGCACAATTGCGATCGCAGTAATTGCATTCATAGGAATCAGGCTCAGTGTAAGTGGTAATGACTCCCTCATAATTTCGCAGCACAACCTTATTGGTCGCCCAGGAAACAATATAGTTAGGCATAACAGGAATCTTACCGCCTCCGCCGGGGGCGTCCACAACATAGGTAGGCACAGAAAACCCACTGGTATGTCCGCGCAGACTTTCAAGAATCTCAATCCCCTTACCGACTGGAGTACGAAAATGGCTCAGACCTTCGGAAAGGTCACACTGGTATAGGTAGTACGGACGAACCCTGTTTTTAACCAGTTTCTGGTTCAATGCTTTGATCAAACGCGGGCAGTCGTTAACCCCGGCCAGCAACACACTCTGGTTACCTAAAGGGATACCGGCATCAGCCAGCTTGGCGAGGGCCCTGCGTGAAGAGTCGGTAACTTCCCTCGGGTGGTTGAAGTGGGTGTTGATCCACAGAGGATGATGCTTTTTAAGCATGTTAACTAGATCATCAGTGACACGGTAAGGCAGAACAACAGGCATGCGTGTTCCTATTCGGATAACCTCGACATGCTCAATCTCGCCCACCTTGGTAAGAATCCAATCCAGTTTTTCATCTGAAAGCATGAACGGATCACCGCCGGAAAGCAGCACATCACGAACCTGCGGAGTGTTACGGATATACTCAATCCCTTGCTCCAGCTGGCTGCGTGAAGGTACTGAATCCTGATCCCCCACTTTCCTTTTGCGGGTGCAGTGCCTGCAGTACATAGAACAGAGATTGCTGATATGGAAAAGGACTCTGTCCGGGTAACGGTGGGTAATGCCGGGAACCGGACTGTCTTCATCCTCATGCAGCGGATCGGTCATATCGCAACGTTCTATCTTCAATTCCTCCGGGCTGGGGAAAGACTGCAAAAACACCGGATCGTTTTCGTAGTCATCCACATCAATAAGCGAGAGATAGTAAGGAGTGATAGCCAAAGGGAATTTTCGCAGGGTCATCTCATGTTTCTTACGCTCCGCATCGCTGAATTTGATGCCAAGTGTTTTTTCAAAACCGGATACGGTCTTGATTGTGTTGCGGATGTGCCACTTCCAATCAGTCCAGTCAGATTTTGAAGATTCATCATCAATTGCACCTGCCAATGCTTCCTGTCTTTCTGTGTAAACAGTCATAATATCCTATATATTTTATAAAATTTGAGAGAGAAATTCCTGCGTGCGCTGCTCTGCAGGAGCGGAAAACAAACGTGACGGACAGTCCTGTTCCAAAATCACGCCCTGATCCATAAAGGCAACGGAATCCGCAACCTCATTTGCAAAATTCATTTCATGGGTCACGACCATCATAGTCATGCCTTCGTCCGCAAGATCGCGCATCACAGTCAGCACTTCGCCAACCAACTCTGGGTCAAGTGCTGAAGTCGGTTCATCAAAAAGCATTACTTCAGGCTCCATTGCCAAAGCACGGGCAATAGCGACCCTCTGTTTTTGACCACCTGATAAAGTTTCCGGGTAAGCATCCGCCTTTTCGGCCAAGCCTACTTTATCCAGAAAAGACATACCCAGCTCCACAGCTTCATTTTTAGGCATCTTCCTGACCTGGGTCGGGCCTTCAGTTACATTACCCAATACACTCATATGCGGGAAAAGGTTGAAGTGCTGAAATACCATTCCCACACGGCTGCGCATTGAGTTTATTTTCTTTTCATCACAGGGAACCTTGTCACCATTGATGCTGATTTCACCCTTAGTATATGTTTCGAGCCGATTTACACACCTGAGCAGGGTAGACTTACCGGAGCCGCTGGCACCGATAACCACAACCACATCGGAGTTACCTACATTAAGATCAACCCCTTTAAGCACGTGGTTGGTGTCGAACCATTTATGAACACCCTCTATACTGATAGTATCCTGCATAGTTTCTCCTTAAGCCCTGCTTGTATCGAGCTTTCGTTCGATTGAATGAAAAAGCAAAGTAAACGCACCGGTATAAATTAGATAAAACATTCCGGCGATACTCAACATTTCCATCATCATAAAATTGGATGAGGCCAGCTGCTGCGATTTTAACAGTAACTCGTTAATGGTGATTGTGCTGGCAAGGGAAGAATCCTTCAAAGCAATAATAAACTGGTTTCCCAAAGCAGGGATCGCACGTTTAAAAGCCTGCGGAAGAATAATCCTGACCATGGCACGCGAAGAACTCATCCCTATACTGCGTGCCGCTTCCATCTGCCCGGCGGAAATGGATGCAATGGCACCCCTGAAAATCTCGGCAATGTAGGCACCGTTATGAATACCCAAAGCAAGTACCGCAGCCGGAAGTGCGGAAAGTCCCACAAGGCTGCGCATTCCGAAATAAATAAACAGTAATTGCAGCAGCAGCGGAGTACCGCGAATCATATAAATATATGTATGTGCCGGTAAATTAAACATTCGCTTATCGGAAATGCGCATGAATGCGGTCACTAGACCAAGTACAAATCCGAGAAGTATGCCGAGCACGGTGATCTCAAGAGTCATCCATGCTGCCGGTAGAAAATACGGAACATACTCCGGCAAACTGGCAAAATCGAAATACATTTTTTTTCCTTTATTATAACTAAGGCGGGGTAACGCCTTCACAATTTCAATCTATTTCCTGGTGATATCTACCTTAAGCCATTTCTTACTCAGCTTGGAAAGAGTGCCGTCTTCATGCATCTGTTTGAGTATTTTATTAACCGCATCCTTAAGGGTTTTGTCTTCCTTACGAAATGCAACAGCAATGTCTTCCTTACGTAACGGCGAACCAAGAGGCTTGATTTTGAACTTACCGCTGTTCATGGCGTTAATCCCGACAACCCTGTCCGTTACAACTCCGTCAATCACACCGCTCGATAACTCGGTAAGTGTATGGGTATCGTCCTTGTAAAGGCGTATATCCGAAACTCCGAGACTCTTTGCGTCCTGCTCAAAAGTAGTACCGGTAACCAGCCCCACGGCTTTGTCTTTCAATTCGTCAGCAGACTTGAAGGGAGCATTTGAGCGGACAAATATCTGCGCGCCGGAGTAATAGTATGGGGTCGAAAAATCCACGACCTTTTTACGTTCTTCTGTCGCAGCCATGCTGCCGAGAATTCCGTTGTATATACCTGAACGCAACCCTTCGATAATCCCGCTCCACTCAGTTGTGACCGGCTTCAAAGTCACACCAAGGCGCTTAGCCACCTCTTTTGCAACATCAACATCAAAACCGACCAGTTCATTCTTAGTGTTAAAATAATTAAAGGGTGGATACCCGCCACTCATAGCAAAGCTTATCTCCCCGGAGCTCTTAACCTTCTCAAGACCATTTTTTTCCTGCTGGGCACAACCAGTTAAAACAACGGGTATCAACAGTATGAAAACCGCAAGGTATAAGGCAGTAAAACGTCTCATGTTTTCTCCTGAATATGTAAACTAATTTTGGGGATACACACTCTTATATATCATTATATAAGGTGGTGAAGCATACTTTTTAATCTCACCGCGATACACATATGAAAATCCGAGAAGAAAACACAATGCAAAAGCTGAAAACACAATAGTCATAATTGCGTTTTTAAGATTTTCATTTGCTATATCATTAGGTTTCATTTGCACGCGTATGGGTAAAAAATAAATTGAACAGTTCTGGCGTTCCCCAAAACAATACAGATTTATCTCATACCCACAAGGCGATCTATTGGGTATGTAATGGGTACATCACATACCCAATGAACCTATGAATTGGCTTGATGCTTAAGGTAGGAAATCAATGAAACGCTCTTTCCTTGCAGGCCGAGCTTACGGCGAATATTTTTACGGTGGGTGCGCACGGTATCAGCTGTAATGGACAAGAGTTCACCAATGCGTTCAGTACTCTTCCCGGATTCGATATACCGGCATATTTCTATTTCACGGGGAGTAAGTTTCAACAACAGTTCTTCGAACTGATCGCCGGTTTCTCCAGATAAAGCATGCAACCGTTCTTTGATGAATCTACCGAAGCTCTTGCGCATCTGAGGCAACGGCTCCTTAATCATTCGTTCAAGAGCCGGCAGAATCTGTTCGCGGACCTGCAATGCAAAGTCCTCATGCATGTCCTTTTTTTCTTCTTCAACAGATTCAATGACTGTGCGCAAAGCCACGTTCATACCGTCCACCTGCTCGCGCGTCTCTTCCAACCCTGTCTCAAGACGCTGGATATCAGTCATATCCCGAAGCCCGAGATGAAAAACAGTACCGGACTGAAGACGAACCTTATGCATGGTCAACTCAACAGGAATTTCCTGACCGGAACTGCTTACAGCGGAAAGCAACTCATCAAATGGAACGGGGATATCGGTCGTACAGGTTTCAAAATGATCCCGAACCGCCTTGGAAGATTCTGCGCTGAAGATACTCAGGCAACTGTTTCCGGAAAGCGTGGAATGACGTCCGAACACCCTCTCTGCAGCAGGATTGGAAGTAAGTATTCTGCATGATGCATCTGCCAGAAAAGTCGGGTCCTGCGCAGCCTCGAACAAAGCATTAAAAAGGGAAACACTGTCATCAAGAGCGGCAATATTGTCCTCAATCCGCTCCTCATAAGTTTCATGCAGCTCAACAAAAGGGGCATTATTCGTAATTACGGCTACATAACCTTCTGAACAATAAGGCTCACGCAGCGTTATCAATCTCAAAGAATAACTTCCGCCGCTATCCCCATAGGGAATTTCATGCACCCGCTCTGCCGGATATGCAGCCAGAAAGGCCTCCCTGTTGGTTGCCTCCCCTCCCAGCAGAGTCCATATGTACTCTTCTTCAATTGCGGAACCGAAAAACTCAATAGCGGCTGGATTTGCGGAACATATTTTACCATTACCATCGGTAAAAAGGATAAAATCCGAAAAAGATTCCACAACCTCGCTTATCTGCCCGGAAGTTGATTCCGGCTTGTCATGATCCTGCAGGTTGCCCACAATTTTACTCACAACCAGAACCCCTTAAGCTAGTACACTTTGCGTCTGGAAAAACTTGAACCGATAACTGAAAATGTATTTTCAACAATAAACAGTACCCGTTCATCATGCCTGAAGGCTATCTCTTCGAGTTTTTTCAGCTGGATATTGTTAACAACGGTCATCAAAATATTTTTGTCTTCGCGCAGATACGCCCCCTGTCCCTTAATAAAAGTAGCACTCTGTTTCATCTCATGCAGAATATCATGACTGATCATTTCAACATGGTCGGAAATAATTAATACAACCTTACGCTGGTTGAACATGGACAGCGTCTGCTCCACAACCGTTGAGGATATAAAAACTAAAATCAGAGAAGCTATGATGGTATCAAGTGACAACTCGAATATACTCAGCCCGAAAAGAATTCCGTTGAAAATGATATAGACTTTACCTATCCCGATATTAAACCGCTGAAATAAGTATACGGCTAACACATCCAGTCCGCCATTTGAGCCCAGAGAACGAAGCACCATTCCAGCACCAAACCCCATAAGGGCTCCACAGGCAACTGCTGCATAAAGATGATTATGCACGGTCATCGGGAGATCGATCAATTCATATGCAGCGGTTGTAGCCATTGTTGCATACAGGCTATACCAAAAAAAACGTCTGCTGACTTTTATCCATGCAAACACAAACAGTGGTATATTGAGGACAAGGTATAACCAACCAGGAGAAAGAATACCGGATTTATAATAAAGGAGTGAAGCCAAACCAAACACCCCGCCAGCGAGGAATTCATGAGGCACGGCAAGACTTTTCACAGCAATCGAAGAGATTGTCGCTCCGACTGAAATTAAAAGGATATTCCACCAGACAGAATAAGTGAAATCAAAACGAACAGATGAGCCTTTTCCAAGTACTGACTTAATTGGTTCTAACATTTTTCCTTGTTACAGTTTGAATTTTTTATCGAAATATTACCCTAGCAGCTACGTTTACTACGCTCAGCTTACCCGAATAAGCACAGACGTCAACGACCGTTAAAAGTCAGCACATACAAAACGGTTGAAGAAAAAAAGACAGGCCTCCAGTACTGTTCTGGAAGGCCTGTCTTTTTAAAAGTGCCAAGATGTCGAAAAAGTAGGAGTAATTCTTAATTATTGCGGAGGAGATCCTGGTAACGTGTTTGTTGAATCTGATTGTAATACATGTCGAATGCTGTCTTTTTTGTCACTAATACGCATAGTACTGCATCTGCATTTAGGACACATCGTTTCATGAATCAGCTCATACCACTGCCCAGTCCAGCCACAATTAAAACATTTGTAGGCCATAGGTCCTCCATTAACATTAGATTAGACCCCAGTCGTAACCGGGGTCCTATAACAGAATTTAAGGTAATTATTTATTAATATTAACTCTCTATAGCTATTTTTCTGGAATTGCTTTCAACAGCTTTCGTTCTGGGCATGGTTACTTTCAGTATGCCCTTATTTAATCTGGCTGTTATATTGTCTTTATCAGCATCTTCAGGAACATTCAGAACTCTTCTAAACGATCCGTACGAGCGCTCAACTCTGTAATAGCCTTTTTCTTCGGTCTTTTCTTCGTGTTTCATTTCCGCTGAAAGAATCAATACATCATCTTTAAGCTCAATGGATAGGTCTTTTTCTTCAATGCCGGGCAGTTCAGCTTCAATAACATATTCTTTGTCTGTTCCATACACATCGACATTAGGTTTAATAGGGGTCTTTCCAGATCCGGGATCAACCTTATTAAACAATTGTCTGGGTGATGGCATGCCAAAGTCCGAGAACATTGAATCAACCATACGATCAAAGTCCGCGTGGAAGCGGTCAATCGGAGAAGCGTATCCTCTTACGCCCTGTTCCGGTTGTTTAATCGGAAGGGTTCTTTCGTGTTCGCTTTCCTTCTTGAACCAGTTCCATGGATTCAGCTTGGTAATGCTCATAGCATCCTCCTTGAAAGTGTTTAAAGTTAGGGTCAGCACTAAATTAATAAAACATGGTTTTGAGCTGTCAAGAATACATCATTTATTTTTTTAATGACGTAAGTACCAACTTTATATGGAGAGTTGTAATGTAGTTGGCATAAGAATATCCCGTTGCGGGTCGGAGCAGGCTATCTCAATATCCTACTCCCAATTAATTGCTGGAACTGACTCAACCAAAAAACATCGTTCTCGGATGAAAAAACCCGGCGTTTCGCGATGGAAACGCCGGGTAGACAATTAATTACCAGACTGCATCTTCCTGACCGGCACCGGAATAAACTCCACTGCTGGCCCCGCCACCACCGGAAGACTCTGAATTATTCGGCACAATATGTTCCTTCTGTCCGTTCTGGTTAGCCTGAGATGAGATATTACCACTGGCCTGAGACTTAGCTTGATCAAAAGCTGTCGTATCAACTTTTGCATTCTCAACAGCCGAATCATGTCCGGATTTTGTTCCTTTCATCTTCTGCTGTGACTTGATATCAAGAACTCTAGTTATATAATTAGATTCTTCCATCATCAGAGCTTTCCGGGCTGACTGTCCACTCACAGCATAAATAGCTACGTAAATCTCCTGTCCTGAAATAGGGTGCTTAACTTTACGCAGATAAACAGATTGCATACCGCTAATATTTCTATTTTTAATACTCTGCCCAAGGTCAGAAGCAAAACTTTCAGCAGCAACACTTGTGTCTTTACCAGCACCACCGTTGTAGCTTTCCATTCTTGACTCAGCAAGTTTATAAGAAGAAATATCTGCAAAAATAGCTGTGGCTACTTCCTTTTTGGCGATTTGAGCAGCTATACCACGTGCTTTCTTCTCGCTGGAAGAGCTGTTGCCTACTGCTGCAGAACCAATTCCTAAAAAATAAACTTCACCTTTGTTATCACGAAATCTGCGGCCCCCGGCAGCGCAAGACCAATCTGCACCGTTAACGTACTCAGTAAGACTTTTCTTCCCTGGGGAAACCTTCATTTCCTTACCTGAAATGAACGCTCTAACAAGAGCTTCCATTTTTTTACTCCACATAACAACAATTGCAGAACGGTACTGCTCATTTTGCTGATCCCATGATTCAAACTGTCCGATAACAGTAGCTCCCATGAGAGGCATTTTTGAAAGAGTCTCAGTCTTAGAACTTAAAGTTTCAGTTTTAGAACCTGTTAAGGCCTTCAATTTTGCTTCCAACTGCGAACACTCAGTTAACGCAGACTGATATCTTGATTTTGCTTTTTCATATTTCTCTTTTTTCTTTGCATCAATCTGCTCGCTGGAATATGTCGCATCAAGTTTTTTTATTGCTGCATCCATCAGTCTGTTAAGACGGTCACCGAAGGTTGCGCCCTGAAGGGCCTCAGCTTCGGCTACATCTACTTCTGCAAGCATTTTTACAAGTTTATTTCTTTGACTCTCAATTTTCTTTTGCAGAGTGTCTATTTTATCTTTAAACTGTGTATTTAGATCTGTTCCAGGGGTGCTAGCCTGATCTAAAACACTCATATCAGTCCGTATAAATTCGATAATTTGAGACTTTGCATCTAAAAGAGCTTCCATATTTTTCAGTGATCTTTTTGTAATAAAAGATGTATCATAAGAAGGATCTTCACAATCAAGAAATGATACACCTACTGCAATAAAAGATTCATTTTTATCATTCCAGCCGCGCTGCAATCCAGATTTTGCAAGGAAAGCATCAACAGCTTCATCAACACTTTGTGTTGGTATTATTTCCGGAGCAGGCTTCTCCATAACAGCTTGCGCCGTTGTAAGGCTCACATCCTTTGAAGCATCTTGAACTACCAGCTCTTCCTGAGCTTTTTCATCCGAGTACTCAACTGCAAAAGCAAACGAACATACCATCATCAGCGTTATCATCGATGCGACAATAATTCTCATCAATTTCAGGAATTCACTTTTCATCACTACTGTCCCCGTATTTGCGTTGTAATTCTTTTAAGGATTATACTATCTCCGACCCGGCCACTGTAAAACAAAAAATCTGCAAGAACTTTCGCAGATTCGGTTCTGCCCATTTGACTATAACACTCAGCAAGATGCCCGAGCGCTTCAGAATCAAAGGGCCGTATCTGTAAAAATTGTAGATAAACAACAGCAGCCTGTGCCCACTTTTTGTCAGCCTTAAGGATTGCTCCAAGATAGTCCCAAACCTTATAATTAGCGGGAGTTTTGTCTGCTGCCTTAATTAAAAATTCTGCAATTGTATTTTTATCACCATGCTTGTGGAAAAGCTCTACAGCCTGCTTAAAGTAACCATCATCAAAATCCGGAATTCCCTCTCCAAAACGCAAATTACCAAACGAGTTCATTGTCATTTTAACAATGACTCCATTCTTATAATTCCGTTTTATCGAAGATATTGAACGACCTTCTACTAAACTATTCATTTTCCGAACTACTTCTGCGTAATTCTCTCCACTTGCTGGAAGCGCTAAGCCTAAAAATGCAAATGCGCGTTCAGGAGAAGAGCCCATTGAACTTTCAGCCATAGCTGAAAGAATTTCATATGACCCTGGAATACGACACAAATTTTCCGGTTTTATTTCTAACTTCCCTTCCAGCAATTTTCTCAGAGCATCTCTTTGAGCCAATGGATTAGGGGCCATCGAATAATTAACCATGCAAAACTTTTCAGATTCTCCCTCTTGAACTGCACAAGCTGCCAGATAAGGTAGGTCTGTATCAAAAAGCAAAATTGCTGCTACTGAATAGTTATCATGTTTAAGCATGTTCTCAAGAACTTGGCTGAAGACACACATAGGTTCGGCTGAAACCCGCTTCAACCTAGCACAAAATTGTTTGAGCTCAACTTCCGGAGCGGCAAAAGCATATCTATATCTATGCTGTACCGGAGAATTTTCTAGAACATGGCCATGAAACATCCCGAACGACGGAATTTGAATCTTCTGCTCAAGATATTTTCGCAGGATTCTCCTTGATCGCTCGGGCCACCGGCTTAAATCACAGTCAACTTTGCCACTTTGCGAAGCAACCCATGATCGCATCAGCTCGCTGACTTTGAGCATAGCCTTGGCTCTCATATCGCGCACAGAACTATCACGATTTTTTCTTTCTAAATCAGCAATAAAAACAACATAATCGGATAAAGCATACCAGCCGGTTCCCTTCTCATTCAATGAAGATTGATACATCCCTGCCAGTTCAAACGCTTTCACAGGAGTCTGCTGAGCTGCAGCTGCTGACGGGAAAGCGGCAATAAGCAGAACCACAAGTAAGAAAAAAGGGCGAAGGTTCCCTCTACCAATCATCACTGCTTTCCTTCTCCATATCCTCCATAGACTTCTCTACTGCTTTCTCAACTTTTTTAACCTTTGCAGTAGTAGGCGTCATCCCTCCGGAACCTTTAATAGGTCTTACAATAAAAGTATTTGGAGCAAAAACAGAGTTAATATCTACACTGCATTTTAAAATATTTGCACGGGAAGTCTTTGCCTGAACATCGGTAACTTGAATTACACCGACGGGAATTTCTTCACGTCCGAGAGATTCCTTAGTGTAAGGGTCAACCATCCTTTTGCCATATTGAATGAGGGAGAACTTCTGCCCTTTTTTAATGGTTTCTCCCCCCTGGCCTAAATACATAGTTTTGCCGGAGACTGAGACTACCATTAATGGGAAAATTCCTTCGACAATTTTATTACCAATTGTCGAAGCATATGCCTTGGCAATACTGCTCATATCAGGAGCTGCCCCCTGATGGGTTTTAATTCCATCATAAAGCTGGGAAGCCAGAATCTGGCCGGTAGCTACATCCATGACACGATAGGTAAGCGCAGCCCCATAACGAGACATGGGAAACTTCTTACCAGTGGATTTCATTTCTTTATTCCACTGTTGCGATACAGCTTTATTGATTTGACCGACAATTATGAAATCCGCTCCGAGACGATTTCCAAGACGGGCCATTTCTTCCACAGGAACGTCAGCACTTCTTAATGAATCTAGTTCAACGCTGCTTTCTTTTTGAAAATCACGATCCAGTACGGCAAACCGTCTTGTCTGAGTCAAATAGCTAACTAATCCCTGACAGAGATTTTTTGCAAAAACAGCCTGTAATGGATCTTTAACATTATCAACGCGGAAAGGTAGGACGGCAATCCTATTACGGTTTGCCTGTTTAGAAACTGCATATTTTACAACTGTGACCTTAAGATCCGCAGCAATAAGTCCTGCAGTATATTTGTCAGGTTCGAGAGACAGCACCTCATAGCTCTTAATTAAACCTTTTGTTGCTGTCTGAATTTCCTGCTGAAACTGTTCGCTATTTAATTCAGCGGCTCCTTTTTTACCCAGAACTTCGGCAGTAAACTTAACAGAGGATAATGCAGTGCGCTCTTTAGATGCCATCTGCATACCATTAACTTTACCCAGGGCTTCAATCAAAGCAGATTGAACTGCCTCTTTCGGAGTAACCCCTGTTCCGTGGCCATTAATCGTTACATAATTCAATTTGGCAAAAGCCACATTGGTAGAAAGGCAAAAGGTAATTAAAGGGATTAAAAGAACTTGAAGAAGTAGTCTCACTAGTTATGTCTCCTGACAGTCTGGTAGTTCATATGTAACAAATGGCAGTCCGAACTATTTAGAACGAACTGCCATCATAACAATTAATACTCTCTATAAACTACAAATCGCCCATTGCATCTTCAGCACCTGAAGTTTCAAGTTTATTACTTTTGCAAAATGCAATCAGTTTGTGAGTGGTTGAAACAGTCTGTTTGGTAAGGGCAGGAATTTTAGGAGCCATATCCATGCCAAAAGACAGATTCTTCTTGATAGATAGAAGAGCGGTAGGAGAAGCAGTAGATACAGCTGACTGAGCCTTTGTAAGCCAATGAGCAAAGTCACTATTAAGCTTAGTCATGTCAACAACACCGTGAGCATAAGGCGGCAGAGCTTCTGCAATCTTCTCTTTGGAAGACTTGTCCAAATCATTCATTGAAGACTCTTTCTTAGAAATTTCTGCATCATTTTCTTCTGTTAAAGCGACAGATTTGTCAATTTCTTCGTCCTGAACATTACCGGCTTTAAGAACACCAATCTGATTTGCAACAGCCCCGGCGGCATCTTTATCACCTGTAGCAGCAAGAACTTTTTCCTGCGCAGCAAGCATATGAACCAATGCGCTGACAAGTCTTGATTTAAGTCTCGCCTGATCTGAACTAAGACCCTTAATATCAACTTTTGCATTACCGGAATCGCCACCTGTTGCAACAGTTGCTACATCACTAAGGCCAAAAGCATTTGCCATTCCGGAAAGACAAATAACAAGAAGGACAGTACACAAAGAAATGGTGAAACGTTTCATAATTTTACTCCTTAAAAATGCAGAAAAATTCTGCGTAAAGCTTTGAAAAATCCTTACCCAAAAAAACCGCCTGAACCGGCTGATCTTTTAAATCTATTTCAATCCTTTTGCATTAAGCTGATCAACAATAGATCGTGCTGCTTCATTCGCAGCCTTTGCCAATGCATTTCTTTTAGCGACAACAGCAGAAGGTCCTAGACCTGCAAATTGTACAGGACCGACAGAGGCGACCTTCTTAGGCAATGTTTTACTAATATTATAGACCTTAGCATTTACCGAAACATAAACCCTTTTCAAACCGCTTGCAGGATCAATATCGGCCAGGCCGGCATCTAATGTTCCAATTGCAAAGATCGGAACCTCGCAACGCCTTGCTCCTGCAATTGCGGCTTTACGGGTTTGGCGTGAAAGTTCGGCCTGCAACGAGAACTCTTTCTTAATAGCTTCGGGTTCAACCCCGCCGCACTCACTAACAATATCGCCGTACTCTACAACTTCGAAGCCGGCAGGAGACAAGACTTCATTCATTGCAGCATCAATATCTGCTGAGCTTGAAACAGTATATTGCAGCTTATCGGCCTTTTGCTCAGAACTTCCGCCGGTGGTAATTTTAGCCATGGCCTTTTTAGATTCACCAGAAACCATGGTTGAACCACTCATAGAGCCTGTTTCTTTACCTGACGACATTGATTGAGCCTGAGCAATTTTGGTAACTTTCGCATCATAGGATTTAACTGAAGAAGTATCGCGAGCAACAAAAATAAAAGAAAACATGCTCCCATCACCGGAAGCAGTGCTACCTGCGGCAGAAGAGAGACTGAGTTTACTGTCAACGGCCACATCATTGATGAGAGCTTTTACAGCTACAGTATATTTGCTATTATCTTCATCATTTCGTTCATCAATAATGCTGTGACTGGCTACATATTGGTCAAGGTTATCAATAAATTCTTTTTCTAATTTAAGATAAGCTTTGTATTTTGCAGCATTAAATGACGAAGTATATTTCTTCCATGCATTCAGTAAGGCTTCTTGAGCAACTTTATCTTTAGTTTCAGCTTTAATTTTTGAAGAAAAAACTCCTCCCTCGTAATTGAGAGTAGCAACTCCTGTCACTGAGGTTCCGGCAAAAGCGGTCGAACACAGTATTAATGAGCAACAACACACTAGTATTATTGAAAATAATCTTTTCATTTAATCCTCACTTATCAATATTTATTAATTTTTTGTTTCAACACTTCAAACTGATCGCCAGTGCATGAACCTTCAGCACACTTCTTCAGCCAATCGTTATCACACGTCTCAATCTGCTTTGTCGTCTTGTCAAAAAGAATCAGCAGACTTTCGATAAAAGCTGAACTGTCTGCGACAGTTAGCTGACCGACAGGAACAATTTTTACAGCCCCGTTTTTGATCTTACTGTTAACAACATCCCCAAGCGCGGATTTCACAATAAGGCGGACGTAGCTGCCATAGACCCATGATTGCCCCGTATCGTTCTCATCAAGTTTAACTTTCTTAAAACCTCTGACCGCTATTGTTATTGGATAGTCACCATCTGGAACTGTAAGTTCGAAGACATCTCCATTTGCAAAGCGTCCAGCCATTTTACTCCCTATAGCTTTGCCTTTCGTATAAGGCAGAATACTCGTCTTCAAATTCTTGGCAAAAAAAGAGCTAAACTGCTGGGCAACAAAAATCTTAAATTCTTTTTTCCGCGCATCCGGAAAATTTTTACCGATGAAATCCTTTGCCTTGGGTTCTAAAGTTACTTCTTCAACTTTAAAGGTCAGATTGGAGGCGTTTGATTTAACTTTTGCATCTTTAAGAAGAGAGCAAAGCGAATCCAAAAAATTAACTCCCGCAATATCGGATAAGTAAAGCTTTTTAAAAATTTCGAGCTTATGCTCTTCTGTAGGAATTTCAGGAGTACAATCCGTAGCGCGTACTCCAAACGGATAGCAGGCCACAACTTCCATCTTTACAAAATCAAAAATTAAAATCTGACCATGTAGATTGTAGACTGATTTAACCAGACCTTTTTCAATAACTTCAACAGCGACATCTTCCCAATCAAGAGCAACGGCCATTGCCAAGCCTTCCCCACTGTCCAATTGACCGAGCTTGCCCATAATCACATTGATATCTTTAATCTCAGTTTTACCGACCATTTCAGAAAGTTTCTTTTCCACAAGAGACCTTCCGTCAGCATCCTTAAACCCATAAACCTGATTACTGTAATTATACTGACTTTCAATATCTGCGTGCTCTCCGAGAAAAGCAAAGCCAGAATACTGCACATTTACTTTAATCGCATGAGCATCTGCACATATGGGAGTGAAAAACATGCAAAAAACAAAAAGCGCAAACAAAATTTGCGCGGCACCATTATCTTTCATCTTGTGAGAGCTCCCCTGCTGATACGTTGATATTAACCTAAATATTATATAATAATTAGCCAATTATGCCAGCCGATTACTAACTTAATTAATTTATTATATCAACATTAAATTATGATTATACGAATCGAACAGGATCATTTTTGCAGACTGTTTTCTTAATAAAGACTCCTTCAGCTTTATAAGGCTGAGAAAGGCAACACGAACAAACCTAACAAGCGGCTTTCAGCGTTTTTTAAAGTGAAATACCACATAAAAAACGGACACCCCATTTTTAGGTTAAGCAGCTAGTTTTTGGTTACGGTAATAATCCTGTTCAAATCGATCTGCGAGACACAACTGACCCGGTATGCCGGCGTTTTCTGTTGCAGACCGAGATTATGAGCAGCAGCAACGAGGACATGCTGTTCGCCAAGATGTTTTGTTTCCAGTAGCTCTCCGAAATCGCGGACTGCTTTTCCTGAGCTTTTGGATGTGGCCGTAAATATCTGCTGAAATGGAATTACAGTCGCTTTCGGCATATTTAAGCAAGTCCCAGCTTAAGTCTTTCAATGCACCAGCAGAATATCGGCCAACTTAAATATCGCCCCACAAGCGGCTATAGTTAACTTACGATGTAAAAAGAATGGTTATTGATTTATCACCTTGAAATGAGTCCCCACTTGACAAGCTTTTTCTTGAAGAATAGTGTTTGTTCAACATTTAGGAATGGAGTCCAGTATTTTGGAAAATAACAAAAAATCTACATTAGAAAGAACCATGGCGATCCTGGAATACCTTGCCGAGCACGGTACGGCTTCCGCTTCAGAACTTATCGAAAGTTCGGGAATCGCCAAAAGCACAGCATATCTGCTTCTTAAAGAAATGCTGCAATTAGGTCTGATTTCGCAAAATGATCGCGGTCACTACAGATTATGGGTGCGGCTTATAGCTTTAGGTGAAAGAGCTTCTGCCCAGCTAGACATCAGGGAAACATCCCGTCCGCACCTTGAAGCACTTATGGAACGCATCGGGCTGCTCTGTCACTTCGGTATCTTTGACGGTGATACGGCCTATTATATTCTTAAAATTGAGTCCCAGAGTTCAATTAGCGTCCGCTCTTATGTGGGGAAAAGATTATCTCTGTATCGCTCCGGCCTTGGTAAATGTCTACTAGCATGGCAGCCGGAATCTGTTCGTGAGGGCATCATTGCAGAGACGGAATTTAAAAAAGTTACTCCCACCACAATTACATCCCCGGAAGCTTTAACAGAGGAGCTTGCTCATATTCGAAAGCAGGGCTGGGGATTTGATAACGGCGAAGATGAGCCTTCTGTGCGGTGTGTGGCAGCTCCTGTTTTTGATGCCAGAGGTAAAATTGCCGGAGCAATATCGGTAGTCGGGACATCAATGCAGGTTACTGACGATGCAGTCCCTGCTTTAGCGGATGAGGTAGTTGCCTGCGCTCGTGAAATTTCTCAGGACTTGGGATGGGTAGAACCCTAACGCGTGTATCGGACATGCGTATAGTTTTCTTCCCTGACAAGATAATTGTATAAATATGGAGGATGGAAGATGAACCTTCCTAAAATTAAAGAGATTAGAGCCTACTATTGCGGCGGAGCAACAGCTAAAAAAGCCGGAGGCGGAGGCGACTACCATGATCAGGCAGGTGGACATTGGATTGATGACCACATTGCTACTCCTATGAGTAAGTACAAAGAGTACGAGCAATCCCGCCAGTCTTTCGGCATCAACGTGCTGGGCACACTTATTGTTGAAGTTGAAGCTGAAGACGGAACAATCGGATTTGCTATCTCAACCGGTGGGGAAATGGGTTGTTTCATTGTTGAAAATCATCTGAACAGATTCATCGAAGGACGTTGCGTCAGCGATATTAAGTTGATTCACGACCAGATGATCAATTCAACAATGTACTATGCCGGTTCCGGTGGTCTTGTTATGAACACCATCTCCTGCATAGACTTGGCCTTGTGGGACCTCTACGGCAAAGTTCTGGATATGCCTGTATACAAATTACTTGGTGGTGCTGTTCGTGACGAAATCCGTTTCTATGCAACAGGCGCAAGACCTGATGCAGCTAAAGAAATGGGCTTTATCGGTGGTAAAATGCCCACTCATTTCGGACCGCATGACGGCGACGAAGGCATCCGAAAAGATACAGCTATGGTTGCTGAATACCGCGAAAAATGCGGACCAGATTTCTGGCTTATGCTCGATTGTTGGATGAGTCAGGATGTGAACTACGCGATTAAACTTGCTCACGCTTGCGCTCCATACAACTTGAAGTGGATCGAAGAGTGTTTCCCCCCTCAGCAGTACGACAGCTACCGTGAACTTAAACGTAACGCTCCTGCCGGAATGCTCGTAACCACTGGTGAACATCACGGAACTCTTCAATCTTTCGGAACGCTGTCTGAAACAGGCGTAGATATTATGCAGCCTGATGTAGGTTGGTGCGGTGGTTTGACTACTCTTACCGAGATTGCAGCAATTGCTAAATCTCGCGGTCAGCTGGTTGTTCCTCACGGTTCATCTGTCTACTCACACCACGCTGTCATCACCTTTACCAACACCCCGTTCAGTGAATATCTAATGACCAGTCCTGATTGTCTGGAAGTTCGTCCCCAGTTCCACCCACTTCTTATCGGTGAACCTGTTCCTGAGAACGGACGTATCACTAAGGAAACTCTTGATAAACCAGGATTCGGTGTTGAACTCAATAGAGACTGCGACATAGTTCGTCCCTATAAACACTAGATCGATTTTACATGACGACTCATGGATTCGTGACGGGAAAAGCTTTAGTTGGCGGCCGGAACGAATGTGGGCCACCGGGTGGCAGCCCAGTAGCCCTCTCTCCCATAGCTTAATTAATGTATCACGCAACAGGAGATTTATATGTCACCAAACATTGAACAAGTTGTCAACAAGACTCGCTTGCGTCTCATACCTTTTATGCTGATGTTATACATTCTAGCATTTCTTGACCGTGCAAATATCGGATTTGCTAAAGACTCCTACCAGTTGGCTACAGGGCTGGGCGATGGAGCTTTTGCTCTAGGAGCCGGAATCTTCTTCGTAGCCTACGCCTTTCTCGGTGTACCTGCGAACCTGCTTATGCGTAAATTCGGTGCCCGTTCTTGGATAGGCGGAACTACTCTTGTCTGGGGGTTACTATCCGCTTCTATGGGATACGCTGACACTGAGTGGAAATTCCTGCTCGTCCGCAGTCTGCTCGGCGCAGCCGAAGCCGGCTTCTTCCCGGGTATGATCTATCTCACTTCACAATGGTTCCCTCAGAAGAGTCGCGCCGGAATTATGGGACTCTTCTATATGGGCGCACCATTGGCTCTGACTCTCGGCTCACCTCTTTCGGGAGCTTTGCTTGAAATGCACGGCTTTATGGGCCACCCCGGTTGGTACTGGATGTTCATAATTGAAGGTTGTCTGGCTTTAGCAGCTGGTATTGCCACTTTCTGCTATCTTGATAACTCTCCTTCAGAAGCTAGATTTCTTTCAGCTGAAGAACGTGAGTTGCTGTCCAAGACTCTTGAAATAGAAGAAAGTACAAAAAGTACTTCGAAAATAAGTGATGCTATTCGTAACTGGACTGTATGGCATCTGGCTATTATCTATATGGTAATTCAGATCAGTGTTTACGGATTGGTCTTCTATCTGCCTTCTCAGGTGGCAGCACTCATGGGTACTAACGTCGGGTTCACTGCTTCGCTGGTGACAGCAATTCCCTGGGTGGCAGCACTCTTCGGCACATATTATATTCCTAGGTATTCTGACAAAACAGGAGAGCGTAGAAATATTGCAGCTATGACCCTATTGTTAGCCGGACTTGGAATTGGAGTTTCTGCTTTCGCCAGCCCTGTAGCCGCTATTATCGCTCTCTGCTTCGCCGCTGCCGGTTTTATCGCTGTGCAGCCTGTCTTCTGGACTATGCCTACCGGACTTCTTTCCGGCACAGCATTGGCCGCCGGCATTGGATTCACCAATATGTTCGGAGCATTCGGCGGATTCCTTGCACCTAACATCAAAGCTCAGGCTGACATCTTCTTTGGTAATCATCTTGCCGGACTGCTGACACTTGCCGTCATAACTGTTTTTGGATCGGTATTTATTATGATGCTTCCTCAGAAGAAGGCTCCCAAAGCTGTTTATAGCGAAGCCTAATAGCTTCAATCAATAAATAACAGAGTAAAATAATGAGACTTAAAAACAAATTCAAAGAGGCTATTGCAAAAGGAGAAGTCCAGATAGGCTTATGGCTTAGCACTGCATCTCCTTACATGGCCGAAATGGCTGCAACATCTGATTATGACTGGTTGTTGATCGATGGCGAGCATGCACCTAATACCATTCATACTCTGCTTGGTCAGCTACAGGCTGTTGCACCGTATCCCGCTCATCCGGTTGTCCGTCCTTTAGAAGGCGACACCGCGTTGCTAAAACAGGTTCTTGATATCGGCGCGCAAACCGTGCTGGTTCCGATGGTGGATACTGCCGAAGATGCAAAACGTGTCGTCTCAGCACTTCGCTACCCTCCTGTAGGAAAACGTGGAGTTGGTGCCAGTATAGCTCGTGCTTCGCGCTGGGGCCGTATTTCAGACTACATGGCTAAGGCAGAAGAAGATCTTTGTTTGCTGGTACAGGTTGAGAGTTGTGAAGCTCTTGAAAATATGGATGAAATCCTTGTTGTAGAAGGAATAGACGGTGTGTTTATCGGGCCTGCCGATCTATCTGCTTCTATGGGACACCCTGACGATGCCGGGCATCCTGAAGTTCTGGAAACAATTGAACGCTGTATTCGTCGCATTCGTGAGCAGGGTAAGGCGGCCGGATTCTTAGCTGTTGATAAAGATATGGCGCTAAATTGCATTGAATGGGGAGCTAACTTTGTTGCGGTAGCCGTAGATACCATGGCATACATTGATGCTATCGATGCAGCATTGGTTCCGTTTAAAGGCTTGCGTAAAGGTTCTGACAAAAAAAGTTATTAGTTAACAGATAGATTCTCATTTATCTGAGGCTCCCCGGACTTCTGCCAACGTGCCCACTACGCATTGACAGTAAGGACGGGGAGCTTTTTTTTGGCATATTTCACTTCACTATTGTTCTGGAAGAATTTGTAATATTCACTGGCTGCCATGCGGTAGTTCCATTGAGCTCCGTAGCCCTGCTTTAGAGAAAGTTATAATTGAGTTTTCGGACATACCCTCAGAAGGCCTAATTTCTCTATATTTGACTGAAACAGAGCATGCAAATACGTCATAAGAATTTGGATTAATGATCTCTTTTTTATTGAACTTTATTTTAATCCTACACTATCTCGGTAGCAGAATTCCCAGCAAAATCCTTTTCGTTGCAAGACAAAAGTTGGGGAACTAATCATCAAATAAAAAAGGACTTACAACCATAAAGCTGTAAGTCCTTGTAATATCTGGTACCGGGAGCGAGACTCGAACTCGCAAGGCATTGCTACCGGCGGATTTTGAGTCCGCTGCGTCTACCAATTCCGCCATCCCGGCATGTTGAGGGATTGTTAATATTAGATGAAGTTACCGCTGTCAAGAACAATTCGCAACATATCTCTATATCCTTCCAGAATTTTAAAAAAATTTGAAATAAATTGATTGAATGCATTGTGCTCTATTGTAAACGAGGAAACTCGATGATACTTTTCCAGCTCCTTCCAATACTTCTAAAAAAGAGATTCCCATGATCCCTACAGGTTCACTTGTCAACGGTGCTGCCATTATAGGTGGTTCCATCATTGGCATTCTACTGCATAGCAGATTTCCCGACCGCATCCGTGAAATTATCTTCCAGGCTCTCGGCCTTGGGGTTATGCTGATCGGTATCCAGATGTCCCTGAAGGTTCAGGATATTCTTGTGCTCATGTTCAGTCTGCTTATCGGCGGAGTTCTCGGAGAGCTTCTAAGGCTGGATACAATGTTCGAACGTGGGGCCTCATGGATTAAAAGCAAAGTTGGATCAAACGATACAGGATTCGTAGACGGAATCATCACTTCATCCCTTATCTTCTGCATCGGAGCAATGGCAATCATCGGCTCATTTGAAGAAGGAATCAACGGGGATACAACCATCCTTTACACCAAATCAATTCTTGACGGCTTCGCTTCCATCGCTCTCGCCTCATCCTACGGTGTAGGTGTTCTTTTTTCCTTTATACCGGTCATTCTCTACCAAGGAGCGCTGACTATTTTCGCCAGCTCTTTTCAGGAATGGTTCTCACCACTCATGATTAGCCAGCTGACCGCATGCGGCGGTCTGCTCATTATCGGCATCAGCCTTACCCTGCTTGAAATAAAGAGAATCAATCTCTCAAACCTGCTTCCTTCTCTGGGAATGGTGATAGTTCTCACATTTTTTTTCAGCCAGTAACTGGATAAGTACAGACTTTAAACATTTTCTCCATTGAATAATACCCGGGTATAGGGTTAAATAAGATTATGAAACTCCGCTGGAAAATACTGATCATCCTGCTGACATTTTCCCTGATTCCCTTATTTGTTCTGAAAACCCATGGCCTGAACTCATTAAGGGAACTCGGCTCGGACCTGCAGACCCAGACCAGGGTTACTTTGCTTGAGCAGGCCACCCAAAACCTTGCAGAGCAGGCAAGGTCCGCAGCGGTCACGATCAATCTTGAAGACCTCCTTTACCGCACCACCTTGAAAAGTATTCAAGGCGAAACAGAGTTACGCCTTAATGACAACGACATTCCTCCGTTAGTCCGGGAACAGTACATAACCAGCCCTTACGGAGTCTTAAATAAGCCGGAACTACAGACAGATCCGGATTATAAAAAAATTGCCATGCTGCAGATGGGCAACCGCCATAAAGAGAACCATCAAACTAGTGCAGTAGATGGCATAAAACGCGGAGATCTCATAGACCTCCCGATCTCCAGGGACCAACTCTCATTCTGGCTTCCGGGAGGACTTTCACCGCAACAGGTAATGCCGGAAATTGCTAGACTGGCCCCTTTGCTTGATGATTTCAAATCGTGCGCTGAAACCTTGGATAAACTTGTTCTCTGGCAGGAAGTAATCCTTGAAAACGGACTTACGGTTACGTATCCGGGGCATAATTCATTTCCAATGAAATACGATCCCCGTGCTTATGAATGGTACAAGGAAGCACGTAGTCAGAGTGACCCATTCTGGACACTGCCATCAACAGATGCGGCCACAAAAACTTTATGCAACAGACTTACTGTTCCGCTCTATGGAAATAATAAAAAGTTCATAGGTGTAGCCTCGCTGGTGATTCCCATAGGGATAAGCCTGAACAAAGCCCTTGTTTCCACAGACACGACAATAGCAAAAGTCATGATGGTCTCCACCCTGCACCGGGATGAAAAAGATAAGGATTCTTTGCTAGTACTTGGAAAAATTGATGCTGAACAGGTCAGAGACCATGTTCGCCCCGAGCATGGAAGGTTCTGGCAGGCTCCGCCCAAGGAGGAGTGGCTGAATGAGGATACCCCGGAATTCAAGACACTGATTACTGATGTAGACAACGGCGATACCGGCGTACTGCAAATGGATTTCAGAGGTATTCCCTCCCTGTGGAGCTACAGCCCGATCCACAAATCCGTATCCATCCTGATCATTACCCCTACTCATAAATTCACAGCTGAAGCGGATGAAGCCGAACAATATGTTCGCGAAAGCATCGCCAATCAATATGAGGGAACTTCACTGATAGCAGTTGCGGTTATCCTCTCCATAGCCATTGTGGCTTATTTTGTGTCCCAAAGCCTGTCCACACCAATTCGCAAGCTTTCTGAAGCCATGATCAAGGTCGGCGAAGGAGACTGGAATGCAAGAGCGGATTTTCACTCCAAGGATGAGCTTGGAGACCTTGCACAAAACTTTAACTACATGGTTCCGCAGCTACACGAACATGCCAAAATACGTCAGGCCCTTAGTCTGGCTGATGAAGCGCAACGGTCACTTTTCCCCCAGGCCCCCCTCGAAATAGAAGGAGCCGATATAGGAGCCCGCTGCATTTTTTCGGAGAAGACAGGGGGAGACTACTATGACTTTATTGGCTGTGCCAACTGCGGACCGGATACATTCGCCATAGCAATAGGCGACGTATCCGGCCACGGCATTAACGCAGCCCTGCTCATGACCAGCGCGCGGGCGTATATACGCGCACTTTCAGGCCACGGGAGGACTCTGGTAGAAACGGCAAAAGACGTTAATCGTCTCATTACCATGGACTGTTCCCAGACCGGACATTTCATGACCATGTTCATGGCTACCTGCAACGTGCAAGAAAAAACAGTAAACTGGATCAGGGCCGGACATGATCCCGGACTGATATATTCTCCGGATACGGACAGCTTTGAACAGCTAATTGGAACAGGACTGGCTATGGGCGTTGAAGAAGAATACCTGTACCGAGAATATACAACCCAAATGGCGCAAGGCCAGATACTTGTTCTCTATACTGACGGGATATGGGAATCACACGATCCTTCCGGGAAACAATTCGGCAAGAACCGTTTGATGCAACTTATCAGAGATACCTGCCATAAGCAGGCCCAGGACATATCAGATTTAATACTGGGCGAAGTATCAGCATACCGCAACGGTCTTCCTCTCGAAGACGACTGCACAATTATCGTGGTTAAAATTTTATGAAATACTCAATTTATGAATTAGCTACCTACGCATTCGATCCACTGCATGCTTTATGGAAAAATGAACGTACCGAACGCGCAGTAGCCGGACTTTTGATCGCCTGTTTCCTTGCCGCACTGGTAGGGATCGAGCTGGGCAGACAGGGACTGCTTCCTGATGCCATTGCCGCCAAAACCCCAGCCAGCCATTACGCAGCAGTAGGGATGGCTTTCACCCTTGTCCTCGTGTTGGAGGTGATCAGTTTTATTTTCGTTCTGCCCTGCTCCATTTCAAAATCAGTGGGTAAGCAGCTGGAAATACTTTGCCTGATTCTCATCCGCAACTCATTCAAGGAACTGGTCAACTTCCCTGAACCGATAACATTCACCGGAAACTTAACACCAATCTACCAGATTCTTTCAGATGGGGCCGGAGCATTTGTGGTCTTTGTTATGCTTGGAATATATTACCGTATGCAAAAGCCTCTCCCCAACTTGAAGCCTGCTTTTAAATTCAGCTATGTAGCTTCCAAAAAAATGGTTTCGCTGATGCTGCTTGGATTGTTCATAGGGCTTGGCATTTATCTGCTATTCTGCTCCGTCACGGGAAGACATACCTTTGATTTTTTCAGCACTTTTTACACAATACTGATATTCAGTGACATCCTGCTGGTTCTTATCTCACAACGCTTTCTACCTTCTTTCCATGCTGTTTTCAGAAACTCGGGATTTGCCCTCGTCACCTTGTTGATCAGACTTGCGCTTGCAGCTCCTCCCTTCTACAATGCCGCTCTTGGTGTTGCTTCGGCCGGATTCGCGGTATTTTTGACCTTAGCCTATAACTCATTTTACCGGGAAGAAAAGAAACCGTGATCTTGATTTTCCAGTATTTAAGGAGATAAATTTAATGAAAAGTATTTGTGTTTTTCTCGGCGCAAATCCAGGGAACGATCCCAAATATGCACAAGCGGCCCGCAATATGGGCCGGGAACTTGCCCGACGCGGACTGACCACTGTCTACGGCGGTTCAAGGACCGGACTCATGGGCATACTGGCGCAAAGCGCGCTGGATGCCGGGGGAAAAGTTATCGGGGTTATCCCCGAAAGCCTCTATAAAATTGAAATTGCCCATACCGAACTTACAGAGCTTCATGTCGCTGACTCCATGCATGAACGCAAAGCACTCATGGCCGAACTTTCCGACGGCTTCATCGCCATGCCCGGCGGCATCGGAACCATGGATGAAATTTTCGAGATTTTCACATGGGCGCAGCTAGGTTTTCACTCCAAACCCTGCGGCCTGCTAAATGTCGACGGATACTATAACAAGCTGCTCTCTTTTCTGGACAGCGTTGTTGAGGAAGGATTCCTGAAAGATATACACCGGGAAAAGCTTATCACTGCCGAAAGTCCTGATCTGCTTATTGAGGCCTTCGCCGACTACGAACCGCCGACCGGTTCAAAGTGGGTGGAAAAAATCGAGATAGGCAAAAGCAAAACCCAATAGCTTTAGCCATTAATGGTACCAACAGGAACCGCCGCAGGATTCATGAATCATGCGGCGGTTCCTGTTGGTCTCGCGGCTGTGCAAGGTAATAAACATATTGGAGAAAACATCTTACTTCGCTGGATTAAAGGTACTTATTATTGTAAATATGTAGTCAAACAAATTATTCAACGGAGATTCAAGCTATGAAACAGTCCGAATACATTGAACTTGAAGACAGATTTGGAGCTCACAACTACAAACCTCTCGATGTTGTTATTGAAAAGGGAGAAGGAGTCTGGGTCTGGGATGTTGAGGGAAATAAGTATATGGACTGCCTCTCAGCATATTCCGCGGTGAATCAGGGACACTGCCATCCGCGAATAAAAAAGGCCATGCAGCTTCAGCTGGAGAAACTGACCCTGACTTCGAGGGCTTTCCGCAATGACCAGCTAGGTCCTTTCTATAAGGAGCTTTGCAAGTTGACGAATTCCCACAAAGTCCTGCCCATGAACAGCGGAGCCGAAGCAGTGGAAACGGCCATTAAAGCGGTGCGCAAATGGGGATATCAGGTCAAAGGAGTGCCTGAAGACAAAGCCGAAATTATTGTCTGCGGTGATAACTTCCATGGCCGGACAATTACCATCATAAGCTTTTCAACCGACCTTGGTTCACGCAAAGGTTTCGGCCCCTTCACCCCCGGATTCAAAATCATCCCCTTCGGTAACGCCAGCGCCCTTGAAGCCACAATTACCCCCAATACCATAGCCTTCATGGTTGAGCCTATTCAGGGTGAGGCTGGAGTAATCATCCCCCCGGACGGATATCTCAAACAAGTACGCGAAATATGCACAAGGCATAACATCAGCCTGATCTTTGATGAAATACAGACCGGATTGGGACGCACCGGAAAAATGCTGGCTGAAGAACATGAAGGAGTAGAAGCAGACATTACGCTGATTGGTAAAGCATTATCCGGCGGTTTTTATCCTGTCTCGGCAGTACTTTCCAACACCGAGGTCCTCGGCGTGCTCAAACCTGGAGAACACGGTTCCACCTTCGGTGGCAATCCTCTGGCCTGCGCCGTGGCAAGGGAAGCTCTTAAGGTACTGATTGAAGAAAAACTGATTGAAAATGCAGAAGCAATGGGGGCAAAATTTCTTGCCGGATTAAGTTCAATTCAGAATAACAAAATAAGGGAAGTGCGCGGGCGCGGGCTTCTACTCGCGGTGGAGTTCAAGCAGACAGCCGGTGGAGCGCGCCAGTACTGCGAAAAATTGAAGGAAAGTGGGCTGCTCTGCAAGGAAACCCATGACAACATAATCCGTTTCGCCCCTCCGCTTGTCATCACCGAAGAACAAGTGGACTGGGCTCTGGAACGAATCAAACCTGTTTTATCAATCTAAAATTATGAACAAACTCACTCCAGTCCAAACAAAATGGATACGAGCCCTGCACATGCTAAGCGCCTGTCTCTGGGGCGGCGGAGCACTTTCATTGGTCCTGCTGCATTGTCTTTTCAGCCCTGCAGCAGGTGAAGCCCTTTACGGACGTGATATCTGTTTAAAAATCGTGGACCAGTATGTAGTTACAGCCGGGGCACTGGGCTGCCTATGCACCGGATTCATCTTCGCATGGAAAAGCTCATGGGGATTTTTCAGATTCAAATGGATCATCACCAAATGGGTAATCAATATCGGCTTTATTCTGTTCGGATTCGCCTTCTACATGCCTTGGCTGGATCACATGAGCAAACTTTCCGGCAATACCGGAATACTGGCTCAGCAAACACCGGAATACCTGCGCAGCCAGTTGTTTAATGAAATATCAGCTTTTGCTGTTTTCGGTTGTCTCCTTTTCCTAGTCTGGGTTTCGGTTTTCAAACCCTGGGGAAAAACAAACCTGCATAGATAATTAATAACGCCGGGAAACAGCTCCCGGCGTTTTAAATTACTCACCTATTATCTTTACCAGCACCCTTTTTCGCCTTCCGCCGTCAAACTCGCCGTAAAAAATCTGTTCCCATGTTCCAAAATCCAGTTGGCTGTCAGTGATGGCGACCACAACTTCGCGGCCCATGACCTGCCGCTTCATATGGGCATCGGCGTTGTCTTCATAGCCATTATGGCGGTACTGGCTGACAGGTTCATGGGGGGCAAGCTTTTCCAGCCAGACCTCATAATCATGATGCAGACCGGATTCATCATCATTAATGAACACACTGGCCGTGATATGCATGGCATTAACCAGACACAGCCCTTCCTTAATTCCCGACTCAGCAAGGCATTTCTCCACCTGCGGAGTAATATTTATAAAATCCCTTCTTCCCGGAACATCGAACCATAATTCCTTTCTGTAAGATTTCATCAGCAGGACTCCTCCGTATGAGCTTGACATTCGCATGCTGCAAATGCTTGATTCTTTTTCTTGCACCTCTGAAAGTGCAGAGATATTCATCATAAACCAACGGCCCGAAGGCTAACTAATATTTCAGGGAGAAACAACATGGACAAAGGTTACGCGGAAACTATTGCCTCCGATATCATGCAGATGCTTGAATCAGCCAAAGACAGCGATCTGGAGCTCAATAGCGGATTCCAAAATGACGCTTTCACTGCCGAAAACTTTTCCTTCGGCTACTTGTTCTATCCCCGCGACATGCTGCTGGCCATTCCCCAGCTTCCGCAGGCGGTAAGAAAAAAAATAAAGAAATCAAATATTCTTGGTACTGTTGATCTTGAAGGTAGGAAAGTAGGCATCCACTTAGTCTGTTCCATAGACAAAGGGTTCGACGAAATCAAATCCGCCGACGACATCATTGCCGGAATTAACAAAAAAGAACTGATGGACTTCAAAGAGCAGATAGCCGGAATCCTGCATAAAGACCTTGTAGGAAATATTGAAGAAAAAGAGCAGTAGAAATAAAAGGCCCGTACTCAAATGAATACGGGCTTTGTTTATGATTTATGGGGAACAAGTCTTTCAATTATCTTTACCAGTTCATTAATCTTAACCGGTTTTGATGAATAAGCATCCATTCCGCTGTTAAGGAATTTCTCTCGGTCCCCTTCCATTGCGTAAGCTGTCAGGGCAATGATGGGGATATCATTTCCCTGTTCCCTGATCCTCCTGGTCGCTTCCAGACCATCCATTTCCGGCATCTGGACATCCATGAGAATTACGTCGAAAGAGACTTCACTGTTAAGCAGATTCAAGGCCTCCAAACCATTTTCAGCTGTCTCGACCTCATACCCCTGTTCATTAAGGAAATGAGCAATGTAAAGCTGGTTGGTGGCATTGTCCTCGGCCAGCAGAATGCGGGCCGGAACTTTATTATCAGGTTCTGGGGCTTCCAGAATAGTAACCGGGGTTTCCAAACATTCTCCTTCACTAGATTTGAGTTTAACGGTAAATTTGAATTCTGTCCCCCACCCCTCTTTGCTTGTAAAAGTAATCTGACCACCCATCATTTCAACCAGTTGACGTGAAATAGCCAAACCTAGCCCGCTGCCCGGGTGCCGCTTGGAATAACCGGCATTGAGCTGAACAAAGCTCTCAAAAAGTTTTTCGGCCTTGTCCTCGGAAATTCCTATTCCGGTATCCTTTACTCTGAATTCAAGAATTGCACCTTCGTCAAAGCTGCCGACGTGATCGACAGACACTTCAACATACCCCTTGGCTGTAAATTTAATGGCATTACCTACAAGGTTTATGATGATCTGGCCCAGTCGATATTCGTCACCGTGATAGCAACGTGAAACATTATCACTAACATTGGCCCGCAATTCTATGCCTTTTTCTTCGGCCTGAACCTTGAGCACGGAGAGCTGCTTTTCAAGCATTTCAAAAAGGTTGAAATCCTCCGGGCGCAACTCCATTTTGCGGGCCTCAATTTTAGAAATATCCAGAATATCGTTGATAATATGCAGCAACGATTCTGCGGCTTTCTTAACGGTTTCCAGATAGCCCTGCTGTTCATCTGTCAGATCGGTAGTCAAAGTCATCTCGCTCATACCGATAATAGCACTGATCGGTGTTCTAATCTCGTGGCTCATATTGGCAAGAAATTCACTTTTTGCCCGGCTGGCTTCTTCGGCAGCGTCTTTTGCTTCGCAAAGCTCCGCCTCACTTCGCTTACGCTCGGTGACATCCTGTCCGACAGCAAGCACGCCCAAGGCTCCGCCTTTGGCATCCAGCAACCGGGAAAGAGACCATTGGATAATACGCTCGGTTCCGCCGCGCGCTAGGACGTAACTCTCCTGCAAGCGTAAAGGATTGCCGGAAAGTACGGTGGCGAACTGCCGGTTATGATCCGCCCAAAGCCTCTCCGGGACAAACAACTCGTAATAATCACGGCCAAGAACCTCATGTCTGGTCCGTCCGAAAAGCTGTTCCGCCATACGGTTGAACTCGAGAATCTTTTTTTCCGGCGAAAGCAGAATGATCACGCTTTCCGCTGTCTTCACAAGAGAACGGAAGCGGTATGCGCTTTCTTTGAGGGCTTCCTCAACTTTCTTTCTGGTAGTGATATCCTCGACAGTCGCCACAACCTTTTGGATATTACCCTCGTCTGAAAAAATCGGGGATGCGTTAATGGACAGAAGCACCTTGCGACCGTCCATCCAATGGATCGCGTGCCTGATGTCCAACACTGCATTACGAATTTTCATGACCCGGTTAAAAGCCAACCGCTCCTCCGGGAATGGGGTACCGTCATGAGATGCTATTTTCCAAACCGGGTCGTTATGCTGTTTGCCTATTATTTCCTCGCGGGCGACTCCGTGAACTCTTGCGGCCTGGTCATTGGCAAAAATAATTTTGCCGTCTTCGTCCATAACCAGAATGCCCATGGGACTTGTTTCCATAATGCTGCCCATAAGGTCACGTTCGCGCTGCAGCTCCGCTTCTACCCGTTTTCTTTTATCTATGTTCAGATAAAGAAAGCCGATAAAAACCAATAAGACACTGATTATAATGCCCGCTCCGATAACGAGGATTCTGTCCAGATTGCCAGAGCCCAGCTCAGTCAATTCAGCTGAAAGCCAGCCATCAGCAAAGACTTCAGTACATCCCGGCAGAAGAATCAGCAGTCCAAACGATACGAAACGCAGCATAGCTTTTAGTCTTATTCTCTTTTTTATTGTAGATGTTACAATGGTGTTATTAACAAAACATTGCTCCACCAATATCGTCATTACCCATTCTGAGCAAGACTATAAGTAATTTTATTGGCTACACTACAAAATCCCCTTCATCTCCATCCCCTTAATGAGGCCAAAACACCCGGCCAACATCATATCTCCTCCCGGCGCAGGGAATTCAACAGGAAAATTAGCCATCAATCCCCTGCGGGGGCCAAGCACATAAGTCGGGGCAAAACCTTTCGCTTCATGCGGAAGATCAAGGGTCAGGCAGCCGTGCCCCCAATCATCGAAAACGTCCTGAAAACTGATTCTGCCCTGTCTAAAACGCTGGGAGTCTTCCCAGAGCTTCTCGGGAGTCATATTACCGGTATGGTGTTCATAAACTCCATAGACCGCCCCCTTGAAAAGCAGAAAAGAAACAGTGTGGCTGTTGCCCACGTTGATCAAACAGACTCCTTCCCGGTGGCTGTGTTCCATAATCTCGTCCACAAAAAGCGCACCCAGCACCGCGGCAGCTCCGGTATCGCTAACTGCTCCACCGCCAATGCTATCCTGCAACTCCGCCATACGGGTGAACTCATCAGGCACGGTTTCAAAAACAAGGCTTTCGGGCCGGCCATCATTTTCAAGCAGCAAATGCTTCCAGAGATTAAACCGTCCGATCCTGTTACTTTTGCCCGGATGATAACCGTGATCCTGAACGGAAGCTGTTATGTATTCTGGATAATCAAGACCTGCCGCAGCAAAAAAATCTTTCCACCATTCAGGATCAAAATCAGCAAGCGGAACTTCAACACTATTTTCCGGCTGATCCTCGGTAAGAATTATTCCGTTCTGTTCCAGACGCTTCAGATCGTCGCCGAGAGCTAAAGCAGCACGCGGATGAGAGTAGACTCTATGTCCAGCTTCCATGTGCGGATAAACCGCACGCCCGAAACCTCCGCCCATATTCCTGCCGGAAAGATAAATATCGCGCCCCTGCACAGTCAGTTCCGCAATTCTGGCCCCAACCACACGAGCCGGTGACGGTAAAACAAATTTGAAACAGTTCTCAATCTCCACTCCCTTCATATAATAAAGAACATCCTGAGTTCCACTGCCGATATCCAGACTCAAAATAGTATTGTTCAATTCAGCTCTCCATTTGTAACAGTAAAGATTGATAATTATGTTGCAGGCGGATCCAATTTGGGTCAATTGAAAAAGACTAAGCTAACCTGAACCACCAATACCAATGATCAAAATTATTCTTGCCGTTGCCTTGTTGCTGATGTTGCTGCCCCTGCCTTTATTTCTATTCGCCGCCTTTTCCAACCTCGGAGAAATACGCAACAGGGGCATAAGACGGTCTGCCGTGGAACTTGCACGAGCTTCTGTCTCAGCCGGGATTAGTCTTATTCTTGCCATCTTCACAAGGCCATTCACTTTTCTCTGCAACCTGCCATTGTTCAAAAAAAACGGCGACAGCATCCCCATACTCATGATCCACGGCTTGTACCACAACAAAGCCGCATGGCTGTTAATGCGCTACCGCCTGAATCTTGCCGGGTTCAGTAATCTGCACACATGGCAATACAACAGTTTCACTACATCCTATCCTGAACTTGTTCTGGAACTTCGGAATGTAATTGCAAAACTGCACAAAGAAACAGGACAAAAAATAATTCTTACCGGGCACAGTCTAGGTGGCCTGATTTCCTGCGGAGCTGCCAATGCCCCTGAAACGGAAAAGCTTTGCGCCGGGATAATAACTCTTGGGACACCTTACAAGGGCAGCAACCTTGCCGCCATCGCCATTGGCAGGCTTGGGCGCAGCCTACACCCGCAAGGCGTTCTCTTCAATGGAGAAAATAAGATAAAGTATCCGCCAAACATTCCCAAGACGGCAATAATTTCACCAACGGATGAAATGGTACTGCCATGGAGTAACCTCGAACCATGCTCCGGCACATGGGACATTCTCCGCTGCCGTGCCATGGGACATGTCGCCATGCTTTACAGCGGTGAAACAAGCGCGATGGTTGCCCGGGCAATATACAGAATAAAAAATGCATAAAAAAAGAGAGGACCTTCACGGTCCCCTCTTTTAATTACATTTATATTCAAAATCTAAGATACATACTCAGCAATTTTGGCTTTAAGCTGATCGGCCGTGAATGGTTTGGTGATAAAATCGTTTACCCCGGTTTTACGGGCCAGCTCCTGCTGCGAATATTCAGACTCGGTAGTGACCATGATAACCGGAATGTCAGCATAGCCATCAGTCTGACGGAGTTTGGAGACGAATTCCATCCCATCCATCACCGGCATGTTCATATCGGTAACAATTACATCAAACTCTTCATTGAGTGCGATATGAGCATATGCTTCCTGTCCGTTTTCCGCCACGGTGGGTTCATAACCCGCATTGGTCAGAATACTGCGGTACAGGGCTAGCATTGATTTGGAGTCATCAACAGCCAGAGCTCTCTTGCCGCCAACATCAACAGCTTCAGGGAGTCTTGCTATATCGGCTTCGGCTTCTTCGCCGCCAATCTCCGCAAGCTTGGACCGGAAAGCTTCATGGACCTCGGAATCCTTAGAGGCGGCAACAGCATTCATCAGGAAACGGCCGATCTTTTCTTCTCCGTAAAGACCCTGAAAAATATTCACGGCCTTGGAGGTGACAATTGCGCGTAAGATCTTACCGGCTTTACTTCCGCCGCCACTGATAATTTCGACCAGTTTTTTGATCACGCCGGCGTTTACCAGCCCGTCCAGCCCGCTCAAGACTGCCACGTGAATCAATTCATCATCATCCTCAAGTCCGTCAATAAGACTGATCACAGCTTTGAGAGTTCCGATTCTACCAATCGCTTCGTAAATTGCATATTTTACACTGGAATCTGATGAATACTGTTTTTCAATAGCATCCATGAGCACATCCAGACCATCCTTATCGCCGATAAAACCAAGGACGTTCGCAGCGAGAATCAGGTCATCCTTGTCGGAATCAGGGTTAATAACTTTAGCAAGATAAGGAACTGCCGCTCCTCCGAGATTGGTCAGAGAATCTGTCACCACCCGGCGCACAGTCGGGTTACGGTGATGCAGGTTAGCGACAATGAAGTCCAGTGCTTCATCTGAACCGATATCGGCAAGACACTCAACCGCTTTCCAGGTTGTCAAAGCACAAACTTCGTAGTTGCCGTCTTCGTTGTTCTGCTCAACAAATTTCTTGAGGTCCGGAATAGACTTCTCGTCTTTGAATTCACCAAGCATTCCAATAGCCATGACCACCACAAGATCATCATCATTGTTAATCTGAGTACGGAACAGATCCAGTGCTTCAGGACTTCCGATCTTGGACAATGAGGTCAGAACTTCAAAAAGAAGATCGGTATCATCCGTGCCCTCGGCCATTTTCATCAGCGCAGGGACAGCACTTTTGAAACGAAATTCACCGCAAACCCTGATGCACAGGGTACGCAGCTTTCTGTCACCCTGACCGAGAAGAGCAACAGTCTTTTGCTCGTCAACTGAAAGTATGCCGTTTAGGGCTGTTACTACCATATAATCAACAGAGGTATCCCCTATGGGGTTCTGGAAAAGATCAAGCACTCCTTCCAGCTCTGAAGGATCTTTTTCTGTAGCGACTTCATTAAGGACACTGATTTTGTCCAAGAAAGATTTATCCCTGAATCCGGTTAATATAGACATATTCCAATCTCACTTTTTTCAAAAAAAATTATTCAAAACAGAATTCGATGGTGAACTCCCCGGCATCGGTAGTAAATGGGATGGCCATGATGGGAGTGGTCGCAATATGGGTAATAGTGTGGTTATCCCCCATAATCACTGAAGGAGTGGCCCCGGAAAATTGTAGCCCCTGCTCGGCAAGGCCTGCTCTGGCCTGTCCGGAAACCATGTTTGTGATCTCGCCTACTGCATCCTGCACGTCCTGCAAAATATCCTGGATATCATCGCCCAACATATTTTTAACAATTGTCACCGCGCAGTTCTTAGTAAAAGTGATTGAAATCGTCCCATTCATATCACCGGTAATGCCAACCAGACCGGTAACGTCGCCGACTGCGGTCTTGGTCTTCTTCACATATGGCTTTCCGGGTTTAGGGGTAATCATTGCCATCATTGACAGAACATCAACAGCAGCCTTGATAAACGGTTTGGCAAGCTCAACATTCATAAAAGTATTCCCTACATCAGAAGTTATTTTAGCGGCAAAAGCAGCTTCGTCTAATGGACAATTCCCACTTAGATCACAATTTGGAATATACTAACTGCAAATGCGGAAAGGTTCAAGAAACATGATTAAAAACCGAAGCATAAGCTTCGTCAAGTTGCATGGTTGAAGATGATAATGTAATTACTTACCAAAATTACCAAATTCTCTTTTATTTTAAGGATAGTTAAAATGATTCAAAGCCTTTCCGGGATTCTGGGATTAATATTTATCGCTTGGGTTTTCAGTGAAAATAAAAAAGCGACAAGCATTAAAAATATAGTCTATGGACTTTTACTGCAGTTCGCAGTTGCTTTGCTGATGCTGAAAGTACCATTTTTCAGCGATATGGTCATGTATTTGAACCACGCAGTGAACGCATTGCAGAATGCGACACAGGCCGGAACAAGTTTTGTCTTCGGCTATCTGGGCGGAGCTCAGCTCCCGTTCACCGAAAACTCGCCGGGAGCAAGCTGGACTCTGGCCTTTCGCGCTTTACCGCTTATCCTTGTGGTTAGTGCTTTATCCTCCCTGCTCTTCTATTGGAAAATAATTCCGGTAGTCGTCCGCGCTTTTTCGCTTGCACTGCAAAAAACAATGGATATCGGCGGCGCGCTGGGGCTTGGTGTGGCCTCCAACATTTTCGTGGGAATGGTCGAAGCACCGATCATAATTGCACCATACGTGACAAAGATGAGCCGCAGTGAGCTGATGACCCTGATGATCAGCGGCATGGCGACCATCTCCGGTACAGTTCTGGTTCTTTATGCTTCGATTCTCAATCCGGTCCTTCCCGGAGCTGTCGGGCATATCCTTACCGCATCCATAATCAGTGCCCCGGCTGCAATCCTTATCTCACGGGTTATGGTGCCGGAGCAGAAAGGGTACAATGGCGAAGACGGGCTGACTGTTAAAAGCAGTGCTTCCAGCTCAATGGACGCGATTGTCAAAGGTACTTCCGACGGAGTTCACCTGCTTATCAATGTTGTAGCCATGCTGCTTGTTCTTGTTGCGCTGGTTTCCCTGACTAATCAGGTTCTATCCTACCTGCCGGATTTGGGCGGCGAACAACTGACCCTGCAACGCATCCTTGGATTTGTCATGTGGCCCGTGGTCTGGCTGATGGGCATCCCGGCCAGCGAGGCTTATACCGCATCGTCACTTATGGGTACCAAAACCATTCTCAATGAATTTCTTGCATATCTGCAATTGGCCGGGTTGCCTGATGGAACGCTTTCTCCGCGCTCGATCATTATCATGACCTATGCCATGTGCGGATTCGCGAACCTTGGCAGCCTTGGTATTTTAATCGGCGGCCTGGTCAGTATTGCCCCTTCACGCAAAAATGAGATTGTAGGCCTGGGTACAAAATCCGTTATCGGCGGAACTCTTGCTACCTGTATGACCGGCGCTGTGGTAGGGTTACTATACTAACTCCACGGGAGTAATGAGCATGTTCAAGTCAGGTAACGAAATAAGCCCGGCAGAATTAAAAAATTTTCTGCACAAAAGGGCGCCATCCCGCAATGCAGCATTAATTCTGGCCGCGGCCACAATAGGCATATGCTCAGCTCTTGCCGCTGTCTGCCTCAATAAGGCACTTGAATTCTTGACCATACTTCGCGAAAACAATTCCACTCAATGGTGGATATTCCTTTTACCAGCACTGGGTGCGGCCATCGCAGTCATACTCAGCCATAAAGTTTTCAGAGAATCAGGCGGACATGGAGTTGGGGAAGTTATTGCCAAAGTTGGACTCAAGCAGGGAATCCTGCGGCCGATTAAAATCATCAGCTCTCCTTTGACCAGCCTTCTGACCATCGCCAGTGGCGGGTCTGCCGGCCCTGAAGCACCTGTGGTCGTAAGCGGCTCTGCCATGGGATCAAATCTTTCAAGAATCTGCAAAATGAGCGGTCAATCTAGGATGACCCTTATAGGTTGTGGAGCCGCTGGATCAATTTCAGCAATTTTCAATGCTCCTGTTACAGGAATGATCTTCGCGGTGGAAATTATCCTCGGAGAATGGACCCCGTATCACCTTATCCCCATTGCCATATCATCCGTAGTAGCCACCCAGACCTCACGCATCCTCGAAGGTAATGTAATTCCATTCAGCGATGAATTCGCGCCCATGGGTATTGCAGATCTTGGGAATTCAATTTTACTGGCACTCTTCACTGCGCTTGTATCTGTTTTTTTTGTACGCTCCATACGTCATGTAGGGTCAATCTGCTCAAGCTTTACAAACAAACCATGGGTCAAAGCTGCTGCAGGAGGGCTTGCTGTTGGCATCATCGGTTTTTTCCATCCGCTGGCCCTAGGAGAAGGATACACTTCAATTAAAATGGCTATTCACGGCACACTGCCTGCCGGAGTGGCAGTCATAGCACTTATGGTCCTGCTGCGGATTGCAACGACTTCGCTTACACTGGGTAGCGGCGGTCTGGGTGGAATATTCGCGCCCTGTCTGGTTATAGGCTCACTTTTCGGGGCGCTGTATTACAGGATCATATCGCTGCTGATACCCCAGCATATGATTACCGGGGAAGGGTCTTATGCCCTGCTGGGTATGGCCGGAGTGGTGAGTGGAGTGATGCAGGCACCTTTAACAAGTGTCTTTCTGGTTCTGGAAATCACGCACGGCTATCAGGGAGTGATGCACGTAATGGCGGTAACTTTCCTGTCATCGATGCTCACACACGCTTTCGAACCCTCGTCTTTCTACTTCAAGGATCTGGTTGAGAAAGGTCAATTACTGCGCCCTAAGACTGATGCAAAAATTTTGGCAGACATTGACACGGATGAACTGGTTCATCAGAACCTGACCCATGCCAGTCCGCAAATGACTGTAAGCGAATTTTTAAGAGTCCTGAGTAATACCTCGCAAACCCACGTTCCGATAATAAATGACGAGACCAACGAATTTCTTGGTATGGTAGACGTCATCTCTGCCAGATCTGCCATTCTCGACCCGGAACAACAGCAAAGTAATATCAGCGAAGTAGCCATTGACCGCAATGCGCCGCCAGTGGAGTTGGGATTGGGTGCGGCAGAGATTCTGGAAATTATGAACCGTAGCGGCAAGTCCACCCTGCCTGTTATAAAAGCAGGCATTTTTGCGGGCTTTATAAGCAAGGAAGATATTCTGGCAGCTTACAGAGGAGAGTTGAAATCATATTCAAGTCGCGATAACTTTTTTTAATCGTCATATTTTCTACTGCGAGCATTCACTTATCTTCTTTATTTTCGGCCTTCCTTTTTTGCTGATATGAATCGTCAACATATTTATCTTTCACGATCGCATCAGCAACTTTACCCATTACCCGCTGTAACTTTTTTCTTAAATCAGGTTCTTCTTCCAATACCTTTTTTGAAATGCTCATAAATTCATCAGGAATTTTATCTACCATAACTCCTCCCGGCAAGACAGCAACGTTTTTCTTTTCACTACAGCATAAAATAACACAGTCACTTTTTAATAATCTTACACGCAGTTCGCAATAGCTTAGCAGAATATTCTGATGTATATTTACATTTTAATTCCAGTGTAATACTATCTTATTTCATTTAACCTATTATTATTCTCCTGCACAGAAAGGAAATTGCGTTATGACCGATGATGCCAGCCAAATCCCGGGAACTGAAGAATTCCTACAGATAAGCTTCAATATATTGAATACATTCGGAAATAAACTACCAGTGTCACTGTGTATTTATGATGATGAATTTGAAAGAGTTATCCCGCTTTTTGACAAAGGCATAAGACTGTCCGACAAAAAACAGGAGCAGGTTAACGATTATTGCACAGATGGCAATTTATTCATATCTAAAGAAGATTATGCCTCTCTTGCAGGACACATCAGCAAAAATCTTGGAGCATTGCTTACCGAACATTATCTTAATGAAGCTGTCGCGGCTGAAATATTTTATGATGGTGTACTGGAAAAAGTTCGAACCTTTTATTCAAACCCTATAGGGGAAACTCTTGAAGATCTTGGAACAGTGCTGGCCATTTTCTGCGAATATGTCTGGGTGGACCCCAATCGATGGACCTACTTTTTCAACACTCTAAAACGCGAGAACAATCTTTGTTGCCACGTTGTTAATACTTTATTTGTAGGCACAGCTATTTACTTAAAAATTCTGTATAAACCAGGCGAAAAGATGGATCTCAAACCTCTTGCAATGGGCCTTGTTCTGCATGATCTTGGTATGACTCAGATACCAGCGACCATAACAGAAAAATCGTCAAAATTACTATATAAAGAAAGAATGCGCATGCAGGAACATGTTGATATCTCGGAAAAAATGCTCAACCGCTTGGAAATCCGTGATGAAAAGATTAAATCCTGCGTACTGGACCATCACGAACGAATTGACGGGCACGGCTATCCCAAAGGGCGACGCGGTGATGCTATTTCTCTAGAAGCGAGAGTCTGTGGAATATCCGATGCTTTCTGCGGAATGATAGCTGACAGGAGCCATCGCCCCGGGCTAAACCCAATCCTCGCCGCCATCATTCTCACTGAAAGCAAATCAAAATACGATCCATCTCTGACCAGCTCCCTCATATCTTTCATCATAGCCAATAATCCCGATATGAAAGCTCTGCTTCAGGACAAAGCAAAAATGCAACAATTACGGACCATAGCTATCCAAAAAGCAGCTCAATAAAAAAGACCGGGGTGATTTCATCAATCCGACCTTTTTATACTTTAAAAATGGTTTAGTGGAAGTCCCGCCATATCCGTCAGTAACAGAGTTAGATACAGCATCGGAATATACAGGACCATAGAGAAAAGAAATGAAGCAGAAGTCTCAGCCTCAAGAGTTCTATTAGACTCAGCCAGCACGCATGATATTGCGGCCACTGGCATACCGGTCAATAAAATGCCCATCAATAACATCTGACCTCTAACTCCGAATACAAATAGGCAGACAGCTGTCAGCAATGGATGAACTACGAGTTTAAGCAGGTTCACAAGTCCGATATTAACCAAATTCATTTCCATCTTATTCTTGGCAAGAAGGAGCCCAACAGAAAATAATGCGCATGGAACCGAGGCCATACCAAAGTTATGTAATCCTGTTTCCATAAAATCAGGAAGACTAAGTTTCAAAAATGAATATGCCGCACCAAGAAATGACGCACCGATCATCGGAGTCTTTGCCATGGAAAGCACAATCTGCCAGACGACTCGCACACGTGACAGAGAACTATCTGCATGATGCAGGGCGAAGCTTGAAACAATCAGAATAACAATTACAATCGGAAGGATGATACCCAGAGTCGTAAGCAGCAGCGCCTGCTTTGAGCCGTGAAACAGATACATCATGATCGGCAGACCAAGATATCCTGAATTGGGGAAGCTTGCTGAACAGGCACGCATACTATGTTCCGGGAACTTGCCTTGCAGAAAGAATTTAGACACCAGAAAAGCCACGAAATAAATTCCGAGTAACGCAGCCATATAACCGAAGATAAAATTGACCTTCGATATTTCAGCAAAAGGAGTTGTTGCCAGTGAATTAAACAGCAAGGCTGGAAGGGTAAAATAGTAGACAAATCCGTTAAGGATTTCTGCTGAATTCTCCGGAAGGATGCACCGGCGATATGAAACAAAACCGGCCAATATCATGAGGAACAAAGGCGTAAGAGCGGAAAGCGCTATTATGAGCATAGTCGGTAATCAAGGGGGTGGTTAAAAAGATTAGAATAGGACTTTACTTTAACTCAATCTCAAGATTGGCAAGCAGAGATAGAACTTCAGGCAATGAAAACTTTGCCTTCTTGATTTCATTTGTTTCGGCATTAATAAAATAATTTCGAGATGAGCTAAAATCAGAACAAGCCAAATTAGTATGATGAAACTGACAACCGAGAAAATCGCAGTCATCGAATTTCACACAAGCTAAATTCGAATCAGCAAAAGAAGCATCTCTCAATGAGCAGGAACCGAAATATACTTTCGTTAGATTTTGACCACTGAAAGAGGACCTGTCCATTAAACAATTTGAAAATCTAGCGAGAATTACCGGTCCAAGATTTCCCCAGTTAATACCGAGTAACTTGGAATTGCAGAACTCAGTGTCTATAATCTTTGAATTTGCAAGAAGAACCAGAGATAAATTGCATCCATTAAAAGAACATTCCTGAAACTCACAATCAATGAACTGGGCATACTGAAAAGAAGAGCTTGCAAAAGAACATCGGTAAAAACTTACTTCCTGCAAAACAGCTTCATCTAATTCTAAGTGTTCAAAATGACAATTCTCATATGATTCATAATCAATTATCTGCATGGAAAAAATCCTTAAAACAATTAAGTTCAAGGATTGATACTCTTCAAATAGCCATCACGCAACCCCTCATTCCCCGTCCCCCCGCACAACACAAAAAAAGCCCCTGAACAAAGTTCAGGGGCTAGAAATAAAAGCTTGCGACGACCTACTTTCCCACTGGCTACCCAGCAGTATCATCGGCGATGGAGAGCTTAACTTCCGAGTTCGGAATGGGGTCGGGTGTGACCTCTCCTCAGTGGTCGCAAGCAAATTTAGCTTGCTTCGATGAGCAAAAATATATGGTTTAATAGAGAAGAATTTACCTTAACTTTAACCTATTGGGATTAAAGTTAAGGGAAGAGAAGAAAAATAAGTCGCACGATTTATTAGTACCGGTCAGCTGAGTATGTCACCACACTTACACCTCCGGCCTATCAACCAGGTGGTCTCCCTGGAATCTTTAGATGCAAAAGCATAGGGATAACTAATCTTGAGGCAGGCTTCCCGCTTAGATGCTTTCAGCGGTTATCCCTTCCGAACTTAGCTACCCTGCAATGCCGCTGGCGCGACAACAGGAACACCATAGGTTCGTCCACCCCGGTCCTCTCGTACTAGGGACAGACCCTCTTCAATTATCCTACGCCCACGGTAGATAGGGACCAAACTGTCTCACGACGTTTTAAACCCAGCTCGCGTACCACTTTAATCGGCGAACAGCCGAACCCTTGGGACCTGCTTCAGCCCCAGGATGTGATGAGCCGACATCGAGGTGCCAAACCGCGCCGTCGATGTGAACTCTTGGGCGCGATCAGCCTGTTATCCCCGGCGTACCTTTTATCCTATGAGCGATGGCCCTTCCATGCGGAACCACCGGATCACTAAGACCAACTTTCGTTCCTGCTCGACATGTCTGTCTTACAGTCAAGCTCCCTTATGCCTTTGCACTCAACGGCTGGTTTCCAATCAGCCTGAGGGAACCTTTGCAAGCCTCCGTTACTTTTTGGGAGGCGACCGCCCCAGTCAAACTACCCACCAGACACTGTCTCCAAGCCGGATGACGGCGTTGGATTAGAATTCAAGACTATCAAGGGTGGTATTTCAAGGATGGCTCCACCGACACTGGCGTGCCGGCTTCAAAGCCTCCCACCTATCCTACACATGATAGCCCTAAACCCAATGTCAAGCTATAGTAAAGGTGCACAGGGTCTTTCCGTCTTACCGCGGGTAACCGGCATTTTCACCGGTAATTCAATTTCACTGAGTCTCTGGTTGAGACAGTGGGGAGATCGTTACGCCATTCGTGCAGGTCGGAACTTACCCGACAAGGAATTTCGCTACCTTAGGACCGTTATAGTTACGGCCGCCGTTTACTGGGGCTTCAATTCGGAGCTTCGACCGAAGTCTAACACCTCCTTTTAACCTTCCAGCACCGGGCAGGCGTCAGTCCCTATACATCGTCTTACGACTTAGCAGAGACCTATGTTTTTAGTAAACAGTCGCCCCCCCCGATTCTCTGCGGCTCCAAACAGCTCGGAGAGTAAATAACTTCACCGTCTGGAGCATCCCTTATCGCTAACTTACGGGATCATTTTGCCGAGTTCCTTAACCAGAGTTCTCTCAAGCGCCTTGGTCTACTCGACCCGACTACCTGTGTTGGTTTGCGGTACGGTCAACAAATGCTAAACTTAGAAGATTTTCTAGGCAGTCTGGAATCACTCACTTCAAACGTAAAGTTACGGCATCGTGTCTCGGCCTTAAAAGGAAACGGATTTGCCTATTTCTCAAGCCTACGCACTTACACCGGCATATCCAACAGCCGGCTGAGCTATCCTACTGCGTCCCTCCATCGCACACATTTGCTGGTACGGGAATATTAACCCGTTTTCCATCGACTACGCCTTTCGGCCTCGCCTTAGGGACCGACTAACCCTGGGAAGATTAGCTTTACCCAGGAAACCTTAGTCTTACGGCGAACAAGTTTCTCACTTGTTTTATCGTTACTCATGCCAGCATAATCACTTCTCATTAGTCCAGCGAACCTTCCGATTCACCTTCATCCCATCTGAGAACGCTCTCCTACCGATGCGTCAAAGACGCATCCCGTAGCTTCGGTACCATGCTTAGCCCCGTTACATTTTCGGCGCAGAATCGTTAGACCAGTGAGCTATTACGCTTTCTTTAAAGGATGGCTGCTTCTAAGCCAACCTCCTGGCTGTCTATACAACTCCACCACCTTTTCCACTGAGCATGGATTTGGGGACCTTAGCTGACGGTCTGGGCTGTTTCCCTTTCGACTACGGACCTTCGCACCCGCAGTCTGACTCCCAGGATATATCTTACGGCATTCGGAGTTTGATAAGGTTTGGTAATCTGGTGGGACCCCTAGCCTTGTCAGTGCTCTACCTCCGCAAGAAAACTCCTGAGGCTATACCTCAATATATTTCGGAGAGAACCAGCTATCACCAAGTTTGATTGGCCTTTCACCCCTATCCACAGGTCATCCGAGTAATTTTCAACTTACAACGGTTCGGCCCTCCACTTGATTTTACTCAAGCTTCAGCCTGCCCATGGATAGATCACCTGGTTTCGGGTCTAATCCGCAATACTTGTCGCCCTATTCAGACTCGCTTTCGCTACGGCTACACATCACTGCTTAACCTTGCATTACAGATTAACTCACTGGCCCATTATGCAAAAGGCAAGTGGTCACAGCTCAAGACTGCTCCCACAGCTTGTAGGCAACTGGTTTCAGGTTCTATTTCACTCCCCTAACAGGGGTTCTTTTCACCTTTCCCTCACGGTACTGGTTCACTATCGGTCTCTAAGTAGTATTTAGCCTTGGAAGATGGTCCTCCCAGATTCCCACGGGGTTTCACGTGTCCCGTGGTACTCAGGTGCCACTAGTGCTGTCGCTGACTTCGGGTACGAGGCTTTCACTC